>JBBRTW010000034.1:0-26543 GCA_038244055.1 Tepidisphaerales bacterium
AGGAGGATGACCCTCAACCTCCTCAAACACGCCCCGCACCCCAAACGCCAGAGCATCAAAACCCGACGCTATCGCTGCTCGATCGATCGGAAGTATCTGCTGACGGTGCTATCGCAATAAAACTACATGCGGTTGCCCTGGCCTCACATTGTCTCTCATTGCGAGTGACTCCCGAATTCTCAATTGCCGATTGTGGATTGCGGATTGCGGATTCAAATGCTGCTTTCAATCCGCAATCGACAATCCAAAATCCGCAATGGGCTCGCCATTCATCGGCCTTTGACGAATAGGAACAAGATATCGATCACAAACAGCAGCACGATCATCACCTCCAGCACCATCATCCAGGCATTATTCCGATCGTGCTGGAGAAGCTGGTAAATCTCATCCAGTGTCTTGAGTTTTTCATCCACCGCCTTCTGCCAGTCCCCCAGGTGGAAGCGCGAGGCCAGCCCCTGATAAATCCGGGCCAGGTGCCAGTCGCCGAAAAACTTGGTGATATTCGATAATTCATCCTGCAACCGCGCCAAATCCACCCGCAATTCGCGAAGCTGCCGCTGCGTCCCCGAGCCCGTCCACCGCGCCAGCCTGCGCCCGGCCACATCGCGATAGGCCCGCTCCACCGCGTTATCGAGAATGCGGTCGTACGCCTCGAGCTCCGCCAGTTGCAGATTCGCCAGCTCCATGATGTAGAGCGTTTCATCCAGGTACTTCGGCTCATCGACGATCATGGCCGCGTCCCAATCCACCACGGTCACGTCGCGGCTGTAATAGCTGAAGTAGCGCGCCGTGGATTCCTCGGCCTCCTGGGTCGATAGATGATCCGGGTCCGGCTCTTCCGTCAGGAGCGAGGCCACATCCCGCCGATGCACATTCATCCACTCCTCCGCCCCAACCGGCAGATCGTCCGCCCCGCGCATGGGAGCGTGGATGCAGAAGACCGTGTACGCCTCTTCATCGCCCAGTGTTGCGTTCGGCCGAATGCAGTAGGGGGCCAGTTCCTTGCGCACCTCCTCCGCCAGTTCCCGAACTTCATCGTATAGATACGCGCCGTTGGTAAATCGAAGATCGTGGAACGCCACCAGGTCCGCGACCTTCTCGACGCTGAACGGCACCCGCACCGTGATGCTGATCGCCCCAACCGGCAGCACCTTGACGCTTCGCTCGATCCGCACCGGCCCATGCGGGCCGAAGCGCTCCAGCGCCGGCAGGCGCACCATCTGCGCCTTATAGAAAAACACCTGCCTCGGGCTGCGCTTACTGACATCCACCGAAAACTGCGCCGGCGTATGACCCATGAGCGTGGTAATCGGCGCGCGAATCATTTCGTACGCCACATCAAACGCGTAGATGTACACCACCTCCCCCACATAGCGCGCAACCGAAACCTTGGATGGAACGGATCGGCCGGGCGGGGTGGAGACGATGTGGGGAGTCATGGGTGGCCACTCAATTGTAGAGGCGCGGCGCAATCCGGCCAAATGCGTCCCGTGACACGGGCGTCCCGCCCGTGCGAACCGCGCCGAAGAAAAGGACCTTCCAAACTGCCGACCCCTTTTCTTCGAATCCACCCGCACGGCCGGGACGGCCGTGTCACAGGAACGCTTTCAAAACCAATCCAAAATTTCCCATCTCCCATTGCCCTTATGCGATATCTTTCTATGTTTTACCCCCATGCTCACCACTCTCGCCCCGTCGCGCCTGATCTCCTCCGTTCTGGCCGTGCCGCCGCTCTGCCGGGGCGCGGATTATTCCCTCAATGAGCCGGAGAACATCAAGCTGATTCGCCACATCGAATCCGGCGGAATCAATACCCTCCTCTACGGCGGCAACGCCAATTTCTATCACATCGCCCTCAGCGAGTACGATCGCGTCCTCGGCTTTCTCAGCCGCGCGGCCGGGCCGGATACGCTGGTCATTCCCTCGGCCGGTCCCGCGTTTGGCCTCTCCATCGACCAGGCCAAAATCCTCCGCAATCACAAGTTCCCCACCGTCATGGTCCTCCCCCAGGTCGGCATCAACACCTCCGCGGGCGTGGCGGCCGGCGTGCGCAAGTTCGTCGAAGCGGCCGGCCTGCCCGCACTGCTCTACATCAAGAATGACGGCTACATCGAACCTGAAGATGTCGCCCCGCTAGCCCGCGATGGCATTATCTCCGGCATCAAATACGCCACCGTTCGCCCGGATACCGCCAATGATCCCTACCTCCGCAAACTCCTCGACCACGTCGATCGCAAGCTCATCATCAGCGGCATCGGCGAGCAGCCCGCCATCATCCACCTCCGCGATTTTGGACTCGGCGGTTTCACCTCCGGCTGCATCTGCGTCGCCCCGAGATTGTCCGCACAGATGCTCGCCGCCCTCCGCGCCGGCGACTACGCCAGCGCCGAGCGCATCCGCGGAATCTTCCGCCCGCTCGAAGACCTCCGCAACGCCATCAACCCCATCCGCGTCCTGCATGAAGCCGTCCGCCTGGCCGGAATCGCCAACACCGGACCGCTGCTTCCATTGCTGACCAACCTCCCCGAAGCCAATCACGCCGCCGTCCGCGCGGCCGCGGAAACTCTTCTGCGCGAAGAGCGCGCCATGTAGCACGAGCATCCTGCTCGTGTCAGCGCATTTCAATCCGGGATTTGAATTTGATTGGCTGGTCTTTCGTGCTTTACGCACTCAGCATGGGCAGGATGCCCATGCTACGACGATTCCCTTCACGGGCAAGATGCCCGTGCTACATCAAGCCCGCCTATCGCGCCTTCGCCGTCCCAGCATCATCCCCGCACCAATCACCAAAATCCCAATCGTCCCCGGCTCCGGCGCGGACACGGCAAAATAGGTGAAATCGTTGGCCGGCAGATGCACCGAAAGCGTATGCGCCGCCGGGTCGCGCATGAAAGTCGCATCGAAATCCCATCGCTCCCAATTCCCATCGTAGGTCCAGATTTTCAGGATATTTTCATCCAGCCCCAGTTCGGCCGCTTTGGCATCATCGTAGCGGATCGTCAGGTCGATCCCGCCGACCGACAGGGGGGTTCCATCCTCACCCGGCAGATCCCAACTCCAAGCCCCAATGAAATGATGCCCCGCCGGCAAGGTCGGCAATTCAGGGCGATCCAGCGACACCAGCGAAATCGCCAGTTTCCCCACCGCCGCCGCATCCGCGATCGTCGCCCGGGCGCTGTTGACGTAGGTGATCGTCGGCGTGTTGGCGTTATCGCCCCACGTATACGTGCCCGTCCCGGCCGACACCGGCGCGGCCGGCAGACTCAGCTTGCCTTTGTTGATCGCATACCACCCGTGATTGTCGAGATTGCGATAATCGCGGCGGACTTCGGAGAATGAAGTCAGATCGAGCGTTCGCGCCTGCCCGTAACCATCGGCGATGACCTGCCCATTGTTGGTAAGCTGGCCGGTCAGTCCGACTTTTCCCCAGCCCTGGAGCGTCGCGTGGGAATAGAGCGTGCCGCCGACATTCATGTGGACGCCCAGCCCATCGCCTGATTCCGTGATCGTGCCGGTGCTGTGGGCGTTGCCCAAAAGGAAGACGCCCTCGCCCGAACTGCCGATATCGATGCTATGTGGAGTGGCCTGCGGATCATCGGCCGTGCGCGTCACATCCAGTTCCCCTCCAGTAAGACGATACATCGCCCGCGCGCCGCCGGTGACGCCCATATAAAGCGAATCCACCGTGTTCCGGCCGCCGCTCTGATCGACGATGCCCGTCCCCTGATACCCGAGAATAATCTGCGGATTGATGACCACCTGCCCCGGCGCGAGTTGGTACAGCGCCCGCCCGCGCCCGCCGGCCACGATCTGATCGAAGGTTTCCGCGCCCTGCGGGTTGTAGTCGCTGCTGATCTGCACCGTACCGCCGACGCGGTATCCGCCGAATGGCATGTCATCGGACGGGGTCGGCGTGACCGTGCCCCCGCCGGATAGATAAATCGCGGTCGGCCCCGTTGCCGCGCCGGCCGTATCCACCTGAAACTCGTTCGGCGGCGTCGGCGGAAGCCCGGCCGCGACCGTGCCGCTTGTCGTCACTGATCCAATGCCCGTGCGCGAAATGCGCGGGCCGATGCCGGCGGTTGCACCGGTTGCCGAACCCATGAGCGGCCCAGGCGGTAGATCGGACAAAGTCGGCCCGGTCACACCCGTCGGAATCAGCCCAATCTTTTTGTCCGAAATCGCTACCTTCGGTCCACTGTTGGGCGGGCCGAAATGATCCGCGGTCCATTCCTGTCGCGGCCGCAACCCGCCGCGCCCGGGTGGAGGCGGAGAACCAGAATTGGCCTCCGTTTTTGCCGATTCAGCGCCGCCGCCCGCGCGTCCAGAACCTTGATCGCCGCCCGCAACCGAACTGTCCCCTCCGCCGCCACCCGAGGCCGGGCGCAGCGGCTGCGGACTGCTCTTGGCGACCGCGCCCGAAGTCGGCGCTGCGATCGAATCCTTCCAGGCCGGCCTGATCGTAATGGCCGCCCCCAGCGCCGGATCCATCACCGGTATCTGCGCATCGGCCTGCGTCGACCGCGCGGGGTGCCCGTGAAAATCGAACGTCCGCCAATCCGAAGTCTTCACCGGCGCGGGCGTCGTCGCGATTTCACTCAGCGGCGCGACCGTCGGCGGAATGGCCTGCGCCGTGAACTGATGGGCCTTATCCGTTTTGCCGCTCGAACCATCCACGCGGAATTCCGGCAGCGACCCCCCGCCATTGAATAATTTCTGAATCAGCTTGCTCGGCGCCCATTCGCCCAACTTCGGCAGATCGAGCTGCGCCGCCACTTCCGCCCCGGCCGCGAACGCGCCGCCCGCCAGCAGCGCCATGGTCATCCCGATCTTCAGCCGCACCGCCGCCAGCGCCCCGCCGGCCGACCGCGCCAGATTCGCAACCTGCTCCGATACCAATCCGCACGCATACGGATGCCCGGCCGACATCAGCGCCGCCGCCTGGGCCGTCGATTCGATCAGCCGTTGGCTCAAGCTCGATCGAATCACCTCCGCCAGCAGCACTCCCAGCAACACACCGCTCAGCGTCACCCCGCGCCGCGCCAGCCGTTTGCCCAGCATCTCCCGCGCCCGGTGCAGGCGAACCCCCAGCGTATTGGTCCGGCACCCCAGTTCCCTGGCCATCTCATCGCGCGACATCCCGCCGTAGTAGTGCAGCACCAGTGGCGCGCGATACTTGGCCGGCATCCGATCGATTTCTTCCTGGATGATATGCCGAAGCTCTTCCCAGCCGGCCGCTCGGTCCGGGGCCTGGCCATTGCCGCTCCCGCTGTCGGCCGAATCCTTCATCCGCCCTTCCCATGCCGTCGAATGCTTCTCTTCGCGCGCCTTGCGACGCCGTCGCGAGCGGTTGATATCCAGCGCCATCCGCCGCGCCACCTGCTGGAGCCATGGCCCCAGCGCCACAATCTGTTGTCCGGAACGCACTTGCACGGCCAACGAAAGAAACGCCGCCTGCGTCGCATCCTCCGCATCATGGCGGTTGCTGGTAACTTCGTAGCTGACGTTGTAAACCATCGCCCCGTATCGGCGCACGATCTCCTCGAACGGATTTTGATCTCCCGTCCGGGCGAACTCGCTCAATAACTCCCGCGCATCTTTCGGCGGGGACTCAGCTACCAGATCGATCAAGAGGCTCCTCCCGACTCAAAGGACGCCATCAAGGGTAGCAGATTTCACTTATGGCCGCGATTGATAAACGCTGCGTTAAGATGGGTAAAATCGATGCAAGTGTTCGCCATAACCGCTTAAACAACTCGAATTTCAAGCCATCGGTATGATGTATTCGCATGTTCGAACGCTTCTATCAATACCGTTTCCTCGGTGGGCGGCTGATCGGCAGCGAAAACCCCGAACTGCCCGGCAACCCGCAGCAGATCGCCGAGCGAATGGTCGGCCAATGCGGCGTCCGCACTATCATCTCACTCACGCCGGCACAGCCTCGTCTTGTTGTTCCTGAACTTCGCCAACTTCATCTGCCGATCAAAGGCACACCCGATCGCTCGGAAATCGAGCAGGCTGTCGAAATGGTCACCGACGGGCTGATGATTGGCGGGGTCTGGGTCCATTGCCAGCAGGGGATCGACCGCACCGGCTGCGTGATCGGCAGTTACCTGGCGTCCACAGGCGTTCCGGCCGACGATGCGATCGCCCGAGTCTATTCATGCTTCCCCGCCCGCCGGCAACATCCCCGCATGATCGAACTCTGGGAGCCTTATCGCCGCCTCATTCGCTCATTTTCGAAGCGCATGCCGGTTGAGTGAAAATTCCACGTCGCAACCGCATCCGATGGCCGATTTCAACCCAGCACGCCACCCGAACTTAAGGCGATTTCCTATCCCCGCCGCTCCGATTCGATTTCAACCCCCAACCCTGCTATAGTTTTCGCATGTCCACTCCCACGCGCGACCAATTTGTTGCGCAGGTTATCGAGATCGTCCAGCGCCGATTCCCCCTGGTCAAAATCCAGCCCTCGGATGATGACTTCGCGGTGCGGATCAAGCCCAAGCGCGATCGCGGGCCGGGGCACCTGGCCAGCCTCGAGAACCTCTACCGCATGGCCGTGCTCGATCCCAACGAAATCACCCACCACGTCGAGCGCTGGGCCGTCGAGCTCATCCGCGCCTCCGAAGGCTACCCCGATGAGATGGGCTCGTTCGATACCCTGCGCGACCGGATCATGCCCATGATCCTCCCCGCCCATTTCTGCGACCAGGCCTACGAAACGGTGGTTTCGCAGCCCCTGATCGATGGGTTGCGGGTGGCGTACGCGATTGATTCAGACCGGACGATCTCCTACATCGCCCGCCCGCACTTTGAGAACTGGAAACTCTCGCTGGAGGACCTGCACGAGACCGCGATCGACAATCTGGTGAAGCGCAGCGAGGAAATGGCGGCCAACGTCGCGCAGGATGAAGAGGGGCGAATCAGCCTGGTCGTCCTCTCGCAGCGCGATGGCTACGATGCCTCGCGCCTGCTGCTGCCGACCCTGCACGAGCGCCTGAGCGAGCATCTGGATACACCCTTTATCGCGGCCATTCCGCATCGGGATATCCTGCTCTGCTTCCGCGATGATTCGGAGACGGTCAAGCGGCTCTCGCCACAGGTGGCGGAGGATTACAAGCGGATGCCGCATCAGGTGACGGAGCAGTTGCTGTTGATTACGCCGGATGGGGTGGCGCCGTATGGGGGGTGAGGTTGATGGAGGCGCGATTCGCTTGCGGGATTTCGACCAAGTTGTGTACTGAAACTATAAAGGTCTCGAGTCAGGAAGGCGAGCTATGGCTACGCAAACGGAATTCCAAGTGAAAGGGTTGCGAAAGAAGCAAGTGGCGGCAATTCGCGAGCGCGCCAAGCGCCTGGGGATGACGCCCCAGCGGTATCTCAAGCATCTGGTGGAGGAAGATCTGGCGGTTTCAGAGCGGGCCAAAACTTCCACGTTTGAAGAGCTACTTGGGCCCGGAAATGCGGCGGATGAAGAGGAGATCGATCGGCTGGTGGAGGAGGCGAAGACGCGCTATCATGGGCGGAAGGCGCGGAAGGGATAGGCAGTGCCACAGGATCGATTTCGCGTTGTGCTCGACACCCGCGCCTCATCCCCAAATCCCCTTCAACTCCTCCTTCTCAACCACTCCCAGCGGGAACTTCTTACTCAGTGAATGCTCCCCAATCCCCGCGAACTGTCGCAGGGCGAGATGGATATGCTCGGGGCGCATCCGGATGCCCTTCTCCTTATCCAGCGACAAAGTCTGCGGATTGACCGGGACGTGGAACTGCTTCTCATCGGTGGCGCCGATGACCCGATTACCGCGAATTCCCGGGCCGAGGAACATGGCCGACCCGATGGACCAATGATCCTTGCCGTTGCCCTTGTTGTAGGTCGGCGTGCGGCCCATCTCGCTCTGGATGATGATGACCAGTTTCTCGCGAATCTTCAGCGCCTCGGCCCGGCGGAGGGTATAGGCGATGCCGGCCAGGAACTCGGGGATGAGTTTCATCTGATCGACATCGTTGTTCGCATGGCTGTCGAACTGCCCGATGGAGAGATTGGCCGAAACGCAGACGCCCGCCTTGAAAGACGCCAGCGCGATCTCGGCCTGCTGTGCCAGGCGCTCCTTGGGAATATCCTTGGGAATGTAGGGTGTGACCCGCTGCAGCGCCTTGGAGTTCACCTGGGCGGCGTAGAGCATGTTCTCAGCGCGCTCCTGGCGCGGCAGGCGGGCCGGGGTGGTTGATGATGGACCCGACAGGGGAGTGGCGCGCGACTCATTCTCCTCGCGCAAGGCCTGCTCAATGCGCGTGAGCGCGAAATCTTCGTGGTAGGGCGAGCGCACATTTCCTTCGATGGCATCGGCGTTCGCGATCTTCTGGAGCGAGGGCAGATACGGCACCCGCGACATCGCGACGATGTTCCCCGTGGCCGAGTAATTGCCGAAAGTCAGGAACGACAGCGGGCAGGTCGGCCCTTTGCAGGCGGCCACCAGTGCCGCGAAAGTGGGGTAGGCCAGGCTGTCGAGCTTGCCCGTGGCCATATAACGCGCGCCGGGGGAATGGTTGTTGACCGAGTAATCCAGCCCATTGAGCGTGAGCAGTTCGTGGCCGAATTCTTTGTAGAAATCCTCGTTGCTCATCCCGGTTTTGACGTTCATGGCGGTCGGCGCGAACTTGTGATTCCCCTGGGTGAGAATGTCGCCGTCCTTGTAGAGGCGGTTGATCTCGCCGATGCCTTTGGGGTCCATGAGGTAGGTTGTATCCCAGCCGCCGGAGGCGTTGAACACGACGTAATAGGGGCCGTCGTAAGGTGGGTCTTCCTTCGGCGAAGCGGCGCGGAGCAACGATAAAATGCCGCCCGGGCAGGCGAGGCCGAGGCCGGCGAAGGCACAGAGTTTTAGGAAGTCGCGTCGCATGGTTAGGGGGTCATCCAGTTGATGGTTGCGAGGCCGGGTATGGCTGAGAAGTCGGAATCAGTCGTTACAACGATGCAATTTGGTAGTGAGCATGCAACCGCCGCAACCATCATGTCGATGATTTGCATATGTCTCGCCCGTCGCTTCAATTCCGCGGCGATCCGGCCATATTCCCGCGCAGCATCACGGGAGAACGGCCAAGACTTAATGCGGCGAAACCCACGTTCCAATCGAACGAGATTCGCCTCTTTGGTGGCGCTGAATTCCAACCCGTAATACAACTCCGCAATGACCGGCTCGCAAGTTCCGATTGGGTCGCCCCGCGCCTGGGCCTCACGTACCCGGTCCATGAACGGTAGGTGATGATTGACGAAGGCGTTGATGGCGTTTGAATCAAGGAGGAACCTGTTCATCGCCAAAGCCTCCGCAGCGCCTCATCTCGCTCGTCCGCATGGGCCAACTCCCAAGCCTTGCGTTCCGCACGATCTTTTTCCAGGGCCGCGCGCTCGTCGGGAGTGAAAACCAACGGTTCCAGCGAATCGAACCACTTGAGCCAGGATGGGTCGGACTGCGACAACTCCTCCGCATCCCGATCGTCGACCGAAGCATCGGCCGGGAAGACAACGAGTTTGGTGCCATCCGGGAGGCTGATTGGATCGTCGGTTTCGATGCGTCCGTTTCGGATAATCGCATTGATTGAATTCATACTAAAGCCTCCAAATGGAGATAATCCATTCTAGCGGGGTGAACCGGGCATTGTGTTCAAATCTACCGGCTTAAGTTGGACGCACAATAGCGCTACAAACTCGGACCAATCGTTATCCGATGTCCATCTGCGGTCCGAACCGAAAATTCGCGCATTCCCCAGGGCTTGTCGCCAATCGGCCCCAATCCCGGGACGGCCTTCGCCTTCAGTTCAGCATGATAGGCCGCGGCGTCATCCACGCGCAGGTAGGCGAAGTAGCTATGGCACCCCAGTTCGCCCGGGGGCAGATCATCGGGGCACTCGCCCAGCATGATCATGCAGTTGTCCTTTTTTACGAAGATCCATCCGGCCGGTTCGAGGACGATTTGGAAGCCGAGCGCATCCACGTAAAAGCGAGCGGATTCGCGAATGTTATGCACGGCCAGGACGTAGTGGTTTTGCAGGATCGCAGGCATCGACTACTCGTAAAGAAACTCCGGCCGTCGCAGCAGATATGTCACCACCGCCCGCCACGCGCGCACGGTGTATTTGGGATCGGGGACAGGATGAAGCAGGCCCTGGCGGCCGGACCAAATCTCTTCCTTCTCTCTGCTCTTCTGCCCGGAGGCATCCGCCACGATTCCCGCGAACAGCCGGTACGTCCGATCCACCTCGGCCGAATCCAGCGCGTCGTAGCGCCCGAGAATCCGCTGATGCAGGTACACGATCTCCTCCCTGATTTTCGCATCAGCCTCCGCCGATGCGCCGGGGAGCACATCCGGCTCGATATTCGGAAATAGCCGGCGCTCGGCCGGCTTGCGGCTGAAATCCATGGCCGTCTGTTTCAGCGCCACATCATTGGCCAGGATGCGCTGGATCGCCCCCATCGCCCCGCTCGGGTCGGCGGCGCGCTCGGTGACTTCCTTCGAATCGATGCCGCCGTAGAGCATGGCCATCTGCTGATCGTTCAATTTGCCCCAGGGCTGGCCGAAGATCGCGGCCACCTTCCGCTCGACCTGCTCGGGCGCGAGCATCCGCATCAGGCCGACATCATCGAGCTCCGTCCGGTGCTGTGGATTGATCGCGGCCGAGGCCACGCCGTCGGCGCGGTAGAAATCGGAATCGATCATCTCTCTCAAAACGCTCTTGAAATTGAAACCGTTCTTCGCGAAGCCGCCCGCGATCGCCTCGAACTGCTTTCGCTGCTCCTGATACGCGCGGCGGCGGGCGGAAAAAAGCGGGTCTTCAATATCCTTTGGCGCTTGCAGCGCCTTTCGGCCGGTCAGGATGTAATTGGCATGTTCCACCATCGCCACGGCGAAGCGCGGATCTTTTGCGGTGCGCTCGCCGAGCCATTGCAGCGCCCGCCAGCGTTCTTTCTCCGGCAGGCCTTCGCCTTCAAATCCCGGCGCGAACATATCCTTGAACCAGCCGCTCTTGCGCCGGCCATACACGCCTTCGAACTTCCAGTAATCCTGGAAAAGCCCGGCCACCGGATCCATCGTCTTATGGCAAATCACGCATTCCGCGGCCTGCATCGTCGGCGTCCCGAACTTGGCGGTGATGGCCGCCGCATCCTGCACCCGCGCTGCCAGTTCCAGCAAATCGATCCCCAGAAACTGCTGGAAATAAACCCGCGCCCGCGCCCGGTTGCGATTGGTCTCGGTGGTCGGGTAACGCTTCAAATATTGGAAGGTGCTGAGCAGTCCCGCATGCGGATAGAAGCCAGTTGCCGAATCCTCGTTCTCATCCTTGTTGTGCCCCACCAGCGCCTTGAGTTTGACGGGGATGTACTCAAGCGGGTCTTCGGGGTTCTTGAATTTCGGTTTCAGTTCATCGTAAATGCCGTACCCGCGCGCGGTGTAGGGAGTGACCATGATGTAATCGGCGGTCACGATCTCGCTGAAGGGATGGTCGTTGCGGACGATGTAATCGATCAACTGCATCGGCTCGCCGAGAATGGCCTTGCGGTAGTCGGCCGAGAGCTTGTAGCGGGCCTGCAAGCGCGCCTTCTCATCGGCGATGTGACTCAGGTCGAATTTCTCGGTCCAGCCGCGCGTCTTGCTGAAATGCTCGTAGGAGAGCGCCGTTTCGGCGGCATCGTCGTAGCCGACGGTTAGAAAAATATCGTTGAACCCCTCGCGCAGGCGCGTGTAAAACGCCTCCTCCCTCATCACCGCATCGAGAATCGCCGGCAGCGCCTTGCGGCCCTGGCCGGCGAGCGCTGCCAGTTCGGAATCCGTCGGTAGCCGACCGGCCAATGATAGGGTCACGCGCCGGAGCAGAACGCGATCATTCACCATGACAATGCCGTCGAAGAACGGCGGCGCATTTTTCTCTTCAGCAACCGCGCGGGCCGTCGATATCGCCGAGGGATTGTTCACCCGATTGACGAACTCCGCCAGCACCCGATACCCGGCCGAATCCGGCTTGAGTTGCTCCTTTCCACCATGCTTGAGTTTTCCGAGCGGCTTGAGCAAAAGCCGGAACTGATCTCCCTCTTTCACCCGCGCCATCTGCGCGAATTGCTCCCGGTTATGCCGCAAAGCCTTCTCCTGAGCCGCGCCTTGCAACCGACTCGGATCGAGCAGCACGAAATCGCTGTCATCCGCATCGCCCCCCGATTTGTGGCATTCCAGGCATGTCTGCGCGCCGACTTTGACCCACACCTCGCGAACAAAGAAATCATCTACCGCCGCCGCGCATCCCGCCCCACGGTAAACATCTTTTTCTTCGCCCAGCGCAATACCGGCCCCCATCAAACCCAGAGCCATAAGGATGAGCAGGTGAACATGTCTCGGCATGATGGATGCTTTCCAGAGAGGGCGTCACCTTTCATACCCTCGCCGTGCTGTTTTGATGATGATCGACCTAAAAAACAAAGCAAGCCCACACTCCATGAGCATGGGCTTGCCGTTCTTTTGCAATTGAAAATCGACCCGTCCTTACGAAGCGGCGGCCGCCAAAGCCTCGCCGGACTTCTCGGCCGACTTCTCGCCGCCCGCCTTGCCGTCGTCCTTCTTGACCCGACGCTTCTCGACTAGGCGAACGGACTTGCCGACGCGATCGCGCAGATAAAAAAGCTTGGCCCGGCGGGTTTCGCCGCTGCGCTTGACGGTCACGCTGGAGATGAATGGCGAATGCAGCGGATAAATGCGCTCCACGCCTTCGTTATTCACGATCCGGCGGACGGTGAAGGTCGCGTTGACGCCCGCGCCCTTTTTCATGATCACGGTCCCGGAGAAGACCTGGATGCGCTCCTTGTCCCCTTCGACGATTCGCGTGGCGACATCGACGGTGTCGCCTACATCGAACTGGGGAACGTCCTTTTTGAGGTGCGGGGCTTCGACGTCTTTGATGATCTGGTTGGTCATGGCATGTCCTGAATGCTGAATTCTGAATGATGAATGATGAATCGAAAAACGGGATTCGTCACCGCATTCATTCCTTCTCTTCTGTTTTTCGTTCCAGCCAGGCGTTCCACAGGTCAGGTCGCCGCTGCTGGGTTCGTATCTTTCGCTGTTCGAGACGCCATTTGGCGATGGCCGAGTGGTTGCCGCCAAGCAGAATCTCCGGAACCGGCATCCCGCGATAATCGCGCGGCCGGGTAAACTGCGGATACTCCAGGAGGCCATCGGCGAAGGATTCATCCTCGGCTCCCTGATCGTGCCCGAGGGCACCGGGGAGCAATCGAACGACTCCATCGACCACGACCATCGCGGCGATCTCTCCGCCGCTGAGCACATAATCTCCGATGGACAATTCCATCGGTTTCAGGCCATCGATGATCCGCTCATCGAAGCCCTCGTAATGCCCCGCGATCAGCAAAAGCCTCTCACGGCGGCTGAGGTCTTCCAGCAGCCGCTGATCGAGCACGCGTCCTTGCGGTGAGAGCAGGATTCGAGTCGCGGGACGTGGATCCTGCTTTTCAGCGGCCTCAACGGCGTCGAACAAGGTCTGGCACATCATGACCATGCCCGGACCGCCGCCAAACGGCCTGTCATCCACTGATTTGTGCCCATCCGTCGAAAAATCGCGGATTTGCGTCAAATGGTATGACACCAGTCCTTTTTCGGCCGCACGCTTGGGAATGCTGGTGCCGACAAAGGATGCGAACATCTCCGGAAACAGCGTCAGGATATCGATCCGCAGTGCCATGGCATCACCCGAAAGCAGCGCCAGGCACACAAATCAAACCAACCCGACGTGTTCACATCGACAAAAACCCCTCGCAGGGTTGCTGCTGATGCAAACAAAAGGCGCGGCGGGGTTTACGGCCCGGCCGCGCCTGAATTTCGTTACTTCTTGGCCGCCGCGGCGGCGACCACGGGCCTGGGCTTCTTGGCCTTAGGCAGCTTGAGCTGGCGATGCTCCACGCCCGCCTTTTTCAGCAGCGAGGAGACGGTTCCCGAGGGAATCGCGCCCGTATCGAGCCAGTATTTGCAACGGTCCAGTTTGGCGACGAACTGCTTGGCCTGATCCTTATTCCGGGGATCGTAATAGCCCAGTTCCTCGATCACCCGCCCATCGCGCGGGCTGCGCGTGTCCATGGCGTTCAACCGGTAAAACGCGTAATTGGTACGCCCGAGTCTTTTGAGTCTAAGCTTGACGGCCATGCGGTCTCCAGCAATCCTTCTGACGCTAAGTCGTGTACTTCAGCAATTTGAAGAATCGAACAGTATAGCAACGGGGAAGCAGGTGACAAGGGGGCGAAACGTTAGGATGGAGTTTTGTTATCAGCCATGCATTGAGTGATGGGATTGGAAGGTGGATGGAAGGGGGGTGGCACTGGTAAGTACCCTTACCAGTGGAAGGGTGCCAATGCCTGTGGTCCCCATTCAACAGCCCCTACACGCCATCCTCCTGATCGGTTACAACACGCCCCACAACAAGGAACTGGACTGAATGCTTGACCCGAAACTGATTCGCGATAATCCCGATGCCGTCAAACACGCCGCCCGCATCAAACGCGTCGGCTCGCCGGAACTGGTGGATGCCTGGCTCTCGGCCGATGAGAAACGACGCGCCCTCCAGACGCAATCCGATTCGCTCAAGGCCGAGCAGCGCAAGGCCGGCGATCAGGTTGGCGGGCTCAAGAAAGCCCTCAAAGGTGGAACCAGCCCGGAATTGGAACAAGTCCTCGCCCGCGCCAACGACCTCAAATCGCAGGTCGCCAAACTGGCCGATGACCAGGCCGCCGCCGAGGCCCAGGCCCAGGAGATCATGCTGCAACTCCCGGCCATCCCCGACCCCGCCTGGCCGGTGGGAAAAGACGCCGAAGAAAACGTTGTCGTCCGCACCTGGGCCGATCCCAGCCATCCACCCGTGAAATTGGAAGCCGGCCGCAAGGACCACATCGCCCTCGGCAAGGATCTTACCATTCTCGATTTCGAGCGCGGAGTAAAATTGGCCGGGTCGCGCAGCTATGTCGTCCGCGGCGGCGGGGCGCGGCTGTATTGGGCGGTGTTGCGGTTCGCGCAGGACATGCTCATCAATCGCGGGTACGAGATGATGGCCGTCCCCGTGCTGGTCACCGAGCAGTGCATGACCGGCACCGGCTATTTCCCGGCCGGCCGCGATCAGGCGTATGTCACTCAGGACAACACAGTGCTGGTCGGCACGAGCGAGGTGCCGCTGGCCAGCTTCCATGGCGGTGAGATTCTCGACGAAAGCGAACTGCCGAAGAAAT
Organism: Tepidisphaerales bacterium; assembly: GCA_038244055.1. Taxonomy (GTDB): domain Bacteria; phylum Planctomycetota; class Phycisphaerae; order Tepidisphaerales; family Tepidisphaeraceae; genus DASPKW01. The sequence continues at coordinate 15,281 of JBBRTW010000034.1, forward strand.
TCGCGGCACTGTCGACTTGCTTTCGGCGCGAGGCGGGTGCGGCGGGGAAAGATACGGCTGGATTGTATCGCGTGCATCAGTTCGACAAAGTCGAGCAGGTCATCATCCATAAGGCCGATGAAGCCGAACACATCAAGCTGCACGAAGAAATCATCGCCAACGCCGAAGCGATTTTGCAGGCACTCAAACTTCCCTATCGCGTCGTCCAGAACTGCACGGGTGACATGGGCCAGGGCAAATGGCGCATGTACGATATCGAAACCTGGATGCCCAGCCGAAACGGCTATGGCGAAACCCACAGCGGCAGCGCCCTCAAGGATTTCCAAACCCGCCGCCTGAACCTCCGCTACAAAACCAGGCCCGAAGCCAGCGGAAAATCCGAATCGCGCTTCTGCTATACGCTGAACAACACCGCCATCGCCTGCCCGCGCGTACTGATCTCGCTCCTGGAAATCTACCAGAACGCCGATGGCACGATCACCATCCCCGAAGTCCTGCGACCCTACATGAGCGGCATGGAACAAATCACCAAATGACAAGAAAAGAGTTGCGAGTTGCGAGTAAATACAATATGTCGATGCCCTACTCGCAACCCGCAACACGTAACTCGCAACTTCCCCAACCATGACATTTGACGCACGAGCCGGCCGCTGGAGTTACTTTGCCCTCTTCCTCGTCGCCCTGGCGACGCTGATGTATGAGGTGCTGCTGACGCGCATTTTCAGCGTCACCATGTACTACCACTTCGCCTTCGTCGCCGTCTCGGTGGCCCTCTTCGGCATGACCCTCGGGGCGGTGCTCGTCTATCTCCTGCCGCGACTCTTCCAGCCCCAGCGCGTGCAGCGGCAGATGGCGATCAACTCGCTGCTCTTCGGCATCACGGTCATCCTCACCTTCATCACCCACCTCAAGCTCGAATACAAATCGCTCGGCGAGCCCAAGACCGCCAACCCGTTTTCATTGGCCGGGACATACGTCCTGATCTCCATCCCCTTCATCTTCAGCGGGATTTCCGTCTGTCTGGCCCTGACGCGCTTCACCCGACAGGTCAGCCGCCTCTACGCTGCCGACCTCGCCGGCGCTGCCCTCGGGTGCATCCTCTTCGTCGCCGCGCTGCGCCTCACCGATGGCCCGACGGCCGTCCTCATCGTCGCCGCGCTGGCGATTCTCGCCGCCGTCTGCTCGGCCATTGACGCCGGGCGCATCGGCCTGATCGCCACGACCTCATTCTTCTGCATCGCCGCCGGCGGGCTCATGCTCTTCAACGGCTACCGCAGTTTCCGCCTCGGCCAGGCCCGCCTCGAAAATATCCCCCGCACCGCCGGCCTCGCCCTGCGCGGGCGCTCCGTCGTGCCGCCGCCGCCGGTGCGGATCGAGCATGCCAAGGGCTATACCGAGTGGCCGGCGCTCTTTGAGGAGTGGAATGCCTTCTCGCGCATCCGCGTCCGCAAGGAGACGCCCTGGACCGAATCCAACGAGCCATCGGGTTGGGGCATGAGCCCGAAGTACCACGATGATCCGGATGTGAAGCAGAAGATGGTGCGCGAGTTGGCGATCCAGATCGATGCCGGCGCGGGCACTTACATGACCGAGTTCGATCCCGGCGATGCACTCAATTTGCTGGAAAAGGCGGAGGATTCGGATTCGGCCGCCCTCTTCTTCTTCGATCAGGCCTACAACGCCCGCAAGCAACTTGCCGGCGAATCCGACCCAGCCAGGAAGCGCGAGCTCGAACAGTTGCTGGCCGACAACACCGAATGGGAAAAGCAGCAGAAGGCCCAGTCGGCCAAGTATCGCGAGCAGGCCGCCGATGAAGCCGTCAAAGCCGCCCGCGCCCAGGCCAGCTTCCTCCGCTACGACGTCACCAATTTCGCCCACTATCTCCGCCCCGATTCCAACGTCCTGGTGATCGGCTCGGGCGGCGGGCGCGATCTGCTCTCGGCCCTGGTGTTCGATCAGAACTTCGTGACCGGCGTGGAGATCAACGGCGCGATCGTCAAGGCCATGAAAGGCGTTTTCGGCGATTTCACCGGGCACCTCGATCGCCTCCCCAATGTCGCCATCGTCCACGATGAAGCCCGCTCCTACATCACGCGGATGAACCAGAAGGTCGACATCATCCAGATCTCGCTCATCGATACCTGGGCCGCCACCGCCGCCGGCGCGTTCGTGCTATCCGAGAATTCGCTCTACACCGTCGAAGCGTGGAAGACCTTCCTCAGCCATCTCACCGACAGGGGGGTCCTCACCGTCTCGCGCTGGTTCCACCCGCAGCGCCCGGGTGAAACGCTCCGCATCGTCTCCCTCGCCAACCAGGCGCTGCGCGAGATGGGCGTATCCGATCCGCGCAAGCACATCATCATCGTCAAGCGCTCCCAGCCCCAGCGCAGCACCGATATCCCCGATGATGTTGCCAACACCATCGTCAGCCGCAATCCCTTCACCGATGAGGACCTCAAAACCCTCGACCGCGAGGCCGCCCGACTCGGCTTCGATGTCGTCCTCTCCCCGAAGTTCGCCGCCACGGATGATCTCCGAACTATGGCCGACGCCGCCGACCCGGCCGCCGCGGCCATGAATTTCCCCATCAACCTCGCCCCGCCCACCGATGACAAGCCCTTCTTCTTTAACATGACCCGCATGCGCGACGCCTTTTCCCCCTCGAAATGGCAAGGCCAGGGCCACGATGTCAATCTCAAAGCCGTGCAGGTCGTCGCCGGCCTGTTGATCTTCGTCATCGGCCTGACCATCGTCCTCGTGATCGTCCCCGTGCTCATCAAGGCCGATAAGCGCACCCTCAAGGCCAATCTTCCGCTCACCCTCTTTTTCATCTGCATCGGCCTGGCCTTCATCCTCGTCGAGATCGCCCAGATGCAGCGCCTGATCATTCTCCTGGGCCACCCGACCTACTCGCTCAGCGTCGTCCTTTTCGCGCTGCTGGTCTCCAGCGGCATCGGCTCCTACACCACCCGCCGCATCGAAGGCGCCGCCCTCCGCGAATCGCTCATCCACCGGATGATCTGGATGCTCCTGATCCTCATCGCCACGGGCATTTTCACGCCCGGCCTGATCGCCGCCTACGTCGCCTCCCCCACGCCCATCCGCATCGGCATCGCGCTGCTGCTCCTCATGCCGGCCGGGTTTTTCATGGGCATGTGCTTCCCCATGGGCATGAAAGTCGCCGCCGCCCGCCAGGCCGATTTGTCGGCCTGGCTCTGGGGCATCAACGGCGCGATGAGCGTGGTCGCCTCGGTCCTGGCGGTCGTGATCGCGATGAGTTATGGCATCAGCGCGTCTTGGTGGACGGGGGTTGCGTGTTATGGACTGGCGCTGGTGGCGATTGTGCGATCGCTCAATCCGGCACGACAAACCGCAGCATGATATCGCTTGGAGTGAGCAAGGTGTCCTATGCATTACAGCATAGAATTCAAACCAGGTGCCGAGCGGGACCTCCGCCGACTCTCAACTCCGGTAGCGCATCGCATCCTTGGCAAAATCGACCAAATGCGGAACAATCTGGCCGGCGATGTGAAGCGGTTGACGAACTACACCCCCGGCTGGCGGCTCCGCGTAGGTGACTGGCGGGTTCTGTTCGACGTGGCCGGATCGGTAATCACAATCTGGCGTGTGGTGCATCGTTCCGATGCCTACGATTGAGAACTGAAAGGATTTTAGGATGTTGAAAATCAAACCCGAGTTTTGGACCAAGAGCGGCGGCAAGAAGTTTGTTGTGATGACTCTGGCGGACTTCGAAAGAATTCAGGAGTTGGTCGAAGATGCGGGGCTCGCGCGGATTTTAAAGCAAGCAAAGCGCAAGGAAGCCGAAGCCCCAACCATTTCACTCAACGAAATGAAAAAGAAACTAGGAATGGCCCCGCAACGCACCGGCCGCGCGAAATAACTCCCCAGCCTTAAGTTTTTCGTTTTTAGTTTTCACCCCTTAACCTCACACATCCTTCCCCCTCCCATCCCCATCCTCCCCCACCAGAAACAGCCGATCCTTCCCTCCGCGCTTGGCCCCATGCACCAGCGCCTGATCCGCTGAATGGATCAACTCCACCACATCGCGCCCATCCCACGGATAACTCGCCAGACCGCCCGAGATGGTTAGAACGCCCTTGCCGGTTGGGCCCAGCCCCGGAAAATCCTGCGAGGCCATCAATCTGCGGAAGCGGTCGAACACCTGCTGCGGCGTCTGCGGCGGCTTGATCGGAGCGGGGGGCTTGCCGGAATCCTTGGGCAGGCGCGGGCCTTCTTTTTCCCAGAAGACCACCGCGAATTCATCGCCGCCGATGCGGGCCACCAGGTCGTGTTCGCGCGAGCAGCGCTTCATCATGGCCGCGGTTTCCCGGAGGATTTGATCGCCGACGCCATGCCCGTAGGTATCGTTGTATTTCTTGAAATTATCGATGTCGAAGAGCAGCAGGGTCACCGGGAAGCGCAGCACCCGCGCCTTGTCGATGATCCGCGCCAGGAAATGCTCGAAGTAGCGCCGATTGTAGACGCCCGTAAGCTGATCGGTGATCGCCAGCTTCTGCAGGCGATTGTGCCGCTCCTGCAGCGCGGTCACCTTCCCGATCATCCCCGCGATCTGCGACAGGAAATGCCGCGCCGATTGCGCATCCTCCTGCTCCTGCAACAGCAGATGCAGCGTACCCGATTCCTCGGTCCCCACACGAATGGGATGCGACAAAACCGAGATCCCCTCCGACCCTTCAAACCCCGTCGCGCCGTCCGCGGTCGCTCCCACTGGCCCCGCCACTCCGGCCCCTCCGGGCACGCCAAACCCTGCAACTGCCCCGGCCGCTCCCTTCGCCTGATACACCAGCCGCATCGTCGGGCCAACCAGCTCCGACAGTCGCCTGACCGCCGCCCCCGGCGCATCGGCCGGGTGTTGCAGCAAGGCTTCGAGTACCACCTCCGCCAGCGGCAATCCATGCAGCGCCTCGGCCGCCGTCGGCGGCTCGGTCACGCGCACTTCCCCATCGGCCGGCTCGCTCGCCGGCGCATCGCCCGCCGGCCGAAGCACGGGTGAACTGAAAATCTGCTGAATCTCCGAAGGGCTCGGCGGCGTGATCAGATAATCATCCGCACCAAACTCCAGCATCTTCAACGACAACCCCTCCAGCGAGGGCTGCCCGAACAAGATCAGCCGACCCTGCCCGCACAATTCCCGCAGCGTCCGCACCGCCGCCTCCGGCCGGCGCTCCACCGGCTCGGCCGATGCCATCACCGCCGTATAAGCCCCGGCCGACAATTCCGCGATCCCCTCAAAATAATCCGCCACCGCCGTTACCGACACCGCCGGCAACGCCGACATCACCGCCGAGTGAACCTCGCGCTGCGGGTCGCCGATGAGCAAGACTTTTTCCTGACCGATCCGCGCCATTAAATCCTCGTAGCACGGGCATCCTGCCCGTGAATAACGCTTCCATCAACCCGACACACTTCCGGCCGCGCATGTTCATTTCCCAACCCGACTGGAGAAGTCCTCCGCGCCCTCTGCGTTTCTGCGGTGATACCTCTTCGGTTCTCCAATTTACCCATTCTCATTCTCCGGCATCATCACCGGTTGATCCGCCAGCAGCGCCCGCAATTCATCCGCCGTCAGAATCGGCTCGTTCACTCCATCATCGAAATTCCCCATCCTTGATGCTTCACTCTCCGCCGCCGCCGGCGCATCTGAAGTTTTCCATCCCGCGGCCTCTTCAGTCGATTGAATCTCGCCCGCCGGAATTTCCGAGCCATTTCCCCCGCTTATGCCGGATATGCCGCCTGTCTGGCCCAAACCGCTCCCAACGCCGCCCGATGATCCCATCGCCGTCCCCATTCCACCACCCATTCCCGCCCCGATCCCCGCACCAATCCCCGTCCGATGCAGCCCATCCTCCGCCAGTAAACCATCCGCCCCCAGCCGCATCGCATCCGCCAGCGCCGCGTGCCGCCCATCGGTATGCGTCAGCCAGATATCCACATGCGGCCAGCGCCGTTTCACCGCCTGAATCAGCGCCAACTCTTCCCGATAAAAGCTCGCCAGCGAGAGAATCATCGCCCGATACGCCAGCGGCTTGCGGCAAAGCTCGGCCATCCCCGCGTACGAATCCTCCACCTCCGCGCACGAGTACCCCAGCCGCTGGAGAGTTCCAAGCGGCCCCGAACGGCTCGATGCCGATCCGATAATCAGAGCCCGCCCCGCCGGGCGAGTCACAGGCATGCTTACACCAGACATCCCACTCCTGGTCTACGCGGATTACAACACCCCCATTCTACCCCGGCGGGCGGGCAAGGCAATTTGGGACCGCTCCCGTCGCCCAATTGCGGATTGCGGATTGTGGATTGCGGATTGAAGACCCGGTTTCCAATCCGAAATCCGCAATCGCCAATCCGCAATGCCCTCCTCCTCTTGCATTTCCCCTCATTCTCCCCTACTCAATTTCCACTATTCGTCGCCGGAAATGCCCCAACGGCCCAGGATCGTCGACCCTATTGAACTGAACAAAGGAAACACCCACCATGTCCCATCGCATTTTCAACTTCAGCGCCGGCCCGGCCATGCTCCCCACCGAAGTCCTCGAGAAATCGGCCGCCGCGCTGGTCGATTACCAGGGCAAGGGTTTTGGCATCGCCGAGGTCAGCCATCGCGGCAAGGAATTCGAGGCCGTCAACGATGAAGCCATCTCCCGCTGCAAGCAGCTCCTGGGCCTGGCCGACACCCACGATGTCCTCTTCCTCCAGGGCGGGGCGACTCAGTTCTTCAGCGTCATCCCCATGAATTTCCTGCACACCAGCGCCGATTACCTCGTCAGCGGCGAGTGGAGCAAGAAGGCCGCCTCATTCGGCAAGGAAGTCGGCAAGGTCAATGTCGTCGCCAGCAGCGAGGCCTCTAACTTCGATCACTGCCCCGCCCAGGCCGGCTGGAAGATGAGCGACAACGCCGATTATTTCCACATCTGCTCCAACGAAACCGTGCATGGCCACCGCCTTCCGACACTGCCCAAGCACCCGAACCTGATCGTCGATGCCAGCAGTGAATTCATGTCCCGCCCCCACCCCGCCAACGACTGCGCCATGATCTACGGCGGCGCTCAGAAGAACCTCGGCCCCTCCGGCGTGGTCCTGGTCATCGTCCGCAAGGACCTCTACCCCAAGCAGAAAAAGACCCCCAGCAAGCTCTGGAGCTTCAAGGATCAGGCCGAGAATAAGTCGATGATCAACACACCCCCCACCTTCGGCGTGTACGTCCTTTTGGAAGTCTTCCGCTGGTTGGAAGCCAAAGGCGGGCTGGCCGCCATGGAAAAGATCAACGCCGGAAAGGCCACGATGATTTACGATGCCATCGACCACTCCAACGGCTTTTACAAAGGCACCGTGAGCGTCAAGGAACAGCGCTCCCACATGAACGTGACCTACACGCTCCCGAGCGAAGAGTTGACCGATGAATTCGTGAAAACCGCCAGCAAGAACGGCATGATCGGCCTGAAAGGTTACCGCACCGTAGGCGGCATCCGCGCCAGCATCTACAACGCCCTGCCAGTCGAAGGCGCACAGGCGCTGACGCAGTTCATGAAGGATTTCGCGACTAAGAAATCGTAGCGTTCAATTTCACCACAGAGAACACAAAGGGCACAGAGAAATCATTTTCTTCTCTGTGCTCTTTGTGTTCTCTGCGGTGAATCTTCTTTTATTTCGCCAGCGCCGCCCTCACCGACCCCGGCCATATCTCCTTGAGATTCTGCCCCTCCAGATTCATATCCACGGCCTTCCCCTTGATCTCCACATCCTTGCCGATCAGGTCATCCAGCACCTTGACCTTCTTACCGCCCGTGAAGACCGTGCGATCGCCGAGTTTGTAGAAGCTGGCGCGCATGACGATGTTCGGCTTGTCCGCCCCCGGAACCGCTTCGAGCTTGCCGGCGAACGTCTGCTCTTTTTCCTTCGAATCCTTGTACCACTTCTCATTGCCGTTCACCGGCTGAAAAGCCTTGGCCCCGATCGCCAGATTCTTCTGCAAACGCTCCGGCGAAAGCGGCCCGCTCGGCGCGGCATCGGCCTCCAGATCGCCCAGGGCATATTGCATTCCCGCCAGGAAATGCTTCAACACGATCGGATTGAAATACGTCTCTTCGCGATGCCCCAGCAGCGAGTAAAACACCCGCCCCTCACCGTATTTGTTCAACCACGACACGCCATAATCCTGATCCTGCGGCCGATTGAACCCACCCGTGAGCCCCGATGCCTCCAGATCGATGCTCGCCAGCACATGCAACCGGCTGCGGTCGTACGTTTCCTTGAACGTGTAAATTTCATCGCTGATCGTCAGAGGCTTGCCCTCGAATGCCGCGTTGACGGGGCTGCTCGGATCATCCAGAAAGAGCGTGATCTTCCCCCACGGGTGGCCGTTGAAATAGCCGCCCATCATGGTGCCGTATTCCTTCCACTTGTAGGAGGAATCGGTGGCCGCATGAATGCCCACGATCCCTTTACCGCTTTTGACGAAATTCAGAAGCGAATCGCGCAGGTCCTTGGCATGCTTGAGTTGCTCGGGCAGTTCCGCCTTCGCATCGTAAAGCAGATCTTCCTTGGCCCCATTGGGAACAAACAGCGAGCCCGTGGTCGAGGCCATTACGATCGCATCGAAATTCTTGAGATTGTCGGCCGCGAACGCTTCGGGATCATCCGTGATCACCGTCTCGTACGCCCCCGTCTTCTTCCCCATCAGTTCAAAAGTCTTGGCCGCCACCGGGATCGATGAGTGAACGAAACCCGTCGCCTTGGTGAAGACCAACACCTTGCGCGGCTTCTTCGGCGTGGCCGGCGCTTTTTCAGGAAGGGCCGCCTCGATCTTGGCCAGATCATCCGCGTTCGGCCGCGATGGCTTGGGCTTGGCCGGATCCGCCGCCCGAGCCAACCCGGAGAAACCCACCACCGCCGCCAGCACCACCGAACAAAAACGCGAAGCGCGCATCGGAAAAGTCCTTTCCATCGAATATCAAACTCAAGGCTCCGCAGCCCGGAACCCTTCAACGGATATACCGCGCCCACCGCGCAATGTGGCGTAATTTGATAATGGGTGGCTCAATCGATCGGGGTAGGGAAGGCCGGGATCAACCGGCCTTCCCTACCCCGACCGAGGGCTACGACAGGGGCCATCCCTCGTCGCCGATCAGCTTGACGAAGCGGCAGCCGCAGACGTCGCTGGAAATCAGTTCATTGCCCAGGCGGGTGACGACGATCAGCGCCTGCTCATCGCGGGTACCCACGGGCAGAACGGCTTTGCCGCCATCCTTGAGCTGACCCAGCAGCAGTTTTCGCGGCAGTTCGGGCGCGCCGGCGGTAATGATGATGCGGTCGAACGGACCCGCTTCCGGCCAACCGAGCGTGCCATCGCCGAACTTGAGATGGACATTGCGGATGCCCAGGTCCATCAGTCGCTCGAACGCGGCGTCCAGCAGCGGTTTGAGGCGCTCGATGGAGTAGACCTGATCCGCGAGTCGGCAGAGCAGGGCGGTCTGGTATCCCGAGCCGGTGCCGATTTCCAGCACCTTATGGCTGGGGCGGAGATCCAGGTGATGCGTCATCAGGGCGACGATGTAGGGCTGGCTGATGGTCTGGCCGTGGCCGATAGGTGAAGCCTGATCGGCGTAGGCGAGATCGGAGGAGCCGCGCGGGAAAAATTTATCGCGGGGCACCCGGCGCATGGCTTCGATCACATGGGCATCATCGACGCCGCGATCGATCACCTGGGTCCGAATCATCCATTCGAGGGGGGAGAGTTCCTTGATCTTATTCATTATGCAGTCTGCCCGTCTCAGTTTGAGTTAACTCATTCTATATCGGATGGCGAATTAACTTCCATTCAACCGGTTTGACCGTGCGGCAAATGCGCAATATATCCGGGCGATGGCCCGAAACTCCGCCGGACGGCGCTCGAAATCCCCGAAACAGCCCCCCGCGGGCGCGAAACGATCCGTACAATCATCAACCTCGGGAAAACCCCCCAGAGCCCTCGCTCGCGGGTCTGACCACCGGCCCGTCGTTACACTGCTGACAGATTTTGGAAGCCGGGATTCATACGTTGCCGAGATGAAGGCGGTTCTGCTGAGTCAGGCTCCGGGCGTGGTGATTTTGGATATCACCCATGCCATCGCACCACAGGATATTCAGGACGGCGCGATCATCCTCGAAAGGGCAATTCGGATAATGCCGGCGGGGACGATCCATGTGGCGGTGGTCGATCCGGGCGTTGGATCGGAGCGGCGGATTCTGCTGGCGCGAATCAATAATCAATTGGTGATATGTCCGGACAACGGGCTCATCACCTGGGCCTGGCGGCGATTGGGCGGGGGAAAGGCGGCGGAGCTGGCGTGGCGGCCGGCGGGAAACATCAGCGATACCTTCCATGGCCGGGACATCATGGCGCCGGCGGCGGCGCGTTTGGCGATGGGAGCCAGGCCATCAACCCTTGGCCGCGTTTCAGTCGAGCCTATTCTGCTGGATTTATTTCCGGCCGAGCCGGGCGATCGGGAGGGCGTGATTGTTCACATCGATCATTTCGGGAACGCGACGACGAACTTCCCGGCCGAGGCGCTGGCGGGTTTGACGATCGCTTCCATCCGAGTTGGCCAATGGGTTCTTGGCCCGGTGCGAAAAACCTACGCCGATGCCGCGCCCGGTCAGCCGCTCGCCCTGATTGGCTCATCGGGCCTCATGGAGATCGCGGTGCGCAATGGCAGCGCGGCCGGCGACCTGCGCCTGCGCATCGGGGATCGCGTGAGCCTTCAATTGACAACGGACCACTGACCACTGACAACTCTCCCATGCCAACTGAAGAGCTGCGCCGACTCGATAAAGCCCATCTCTGGCACCCGTTCACACCGATGAGCTTATGGCTGGAATCGGACCCGCTGGTGGTCAGCGGCGCGGAGGGGTTTTACCTGATCGACTCGGAAGGCAAGTGGTATCTCGATGGCGTTTCGAGTCTCTGGTGCAACGTGCATGGGCACCGGGTTCCGGAGATCGATCGGGCGATTCGCGAGCAACTCGAAAAGGTTTCGCACAGCACGATGCTTGGACTCGCCAATGAGCCGAGCATTCGGCTGGCGGCTGAGCTTATGAAGGTGGTGCCGGGGAATTTGAAGAAGGTCTTTTACAGCGATGCGGGGGCGACCGCGACGGAGATCGCGTTCAAGCTGGCGGTGCAGTATTGGTTTAACGTGGGCAGGCCGGAGAAGACGGAATTTGTGGCATTTTCGGAGGCGTATCA
>JBBRTW010000035.1:0-26490 GCA_038244055.1 Tepidisphaerales bacterium
AGGAGCGGGCTGGTTCCGGTGTAATTGACGACCATGGCGTTGGTGTGGAGGTTGAGGTTGCCGGTGGGGCCGGTGATGCTAAGGGCGTTCACCGTGAGCACCTTGAGGGCCGCGCCGCTGATCTCGGCCGTGCCGCCATTCTGCACGATCAGCGACTTCACCGTCTGCGTGGCGGCTGCTTCGAAGGTGGCGGTGTTGGCAACGGTCACACTCGAAGAACCGGCGATCGAGCCGGAGACGGCCAGGCGGCCGGCGGTGATGACCGTCGGGCCTGTATAACCCAGCGTGGTGTTGACGGTGGTGGTGCCGCCGCCGACCTGGCTCAGGCCGCCGGTGCCGGTGATGGTGTTGGCGATGGTGACCGGATCGGAGTGGTTGAAGGCCACGATGCCGGGGCTGGTGACGGTCACCGCGCCCAGGCCGAGTGTGCCGACCGTGGTGCCGTCGCCGACCTGCAACGTGCCGCCGGTGATGGTGGTGGCGTCGTAGGTGTTGGTGTTGGTCAAAGTGAGGGTGCCAGCGCCGGACTTGGCCAGCGTGCTGGCGGCGTTGGTGATCGCGCTGGCGAAGGTCACGTTCTGGGAATTGGTGTCGATGCTGATCGGCTGGGCGGTCAGGTTGCTGAACCGGCCGGAGTAGTCGAACTGATTGGCGGCCGAGTATTGCAGTGTGCCGCCGGCGAAGCCGATCGAATTGGCGGGCACGGCGGGGTTGCCGAGCGGGCCGGAGACGCCGGCGATTTCGGCCGAGCCGACGTTCAGCGTGCCGCCGTTGAGGAGCGTGCCGCCGGTGTAGGTATTGGGGCCGTTCAGGAAGAGCGTGTTAGCGCCGACCTTGGTGAGCGACCGAGCCCCTCCGGACTGGCTGACGATGCCGTTGATGGTGATATCGCCGACGCCGCCGATGGAGCTATCCGAGGCGAGGATGACGCCGGACAGCGTGGGCGTGATGACCGCGGTTCCGTTGGCGAAGGTCGGGGCCGAGGTGTAGCCCAATCCGGCGCTGGTCAGCGTGATGCTGTTGATCAGCAGACTGTTCGCATTGACGTTGGCGGTGGCCTGGGTGGTGGCGGGGCCGGAGAAGGTCAGGGAGGTCGGCACGCTGGTGTATCCCGAGCCGGGGGCCACGGTGATTCCGGCGACGATCAGGTTGGTGAAAGAGCCGGTGCCGGTGGGGGCGGTGCCGGCGCCTCCGGTGCCGCCGGAGAAGGCGATGGTGGGGGCGGAGGTGAAGCCGCTGCCGGCGTTGGTGATGTTGATGCCGGTGACGACGCCGGCGGTGAGGATGGCGGTCGCGGTAGCGCCCGTGCCGCCGCCGCCGGAGATGGTGACGGTGGGGGCGACTGTGTAGACGATGGTTCCGCCGTTGATGCTGAAGGTGGAGGCGGTGACGCCCATCAAGGCGGTGACCGTGCCCGCGGTCGCGGGCGCGCCGCCGGCGACGGTTGCGGGGGCCACCGCCGACTAGCCCGCGCCGGGCGTCGCCACGGTGAACGTGGAGGCCGTCAGGCTCAGATTCGCGGTGGCGGTGGCGCCGGTGCCGCCGCCGCCGGTGGCGCTCATGGTTGAGGATGCAGCGCCGGTGGCCGTGGTCAGGGCCGTATGGGCCACGCCCGAACTAATGCTCGCGGGGGCGGCATTGCTGTTGACCAGCGCGCCCGCGCCGGCGATCCCGGCGCCGTTGAGCGTGATGGTTTCGTTGACGGCGGTGTTGCCGTTGAGATCGAGGGCCGCGGCGTCGGTCACGATGGTTCCAGCGGCGGCCGCGGAAGTCACAACCCCGCCGAACCCGAGGCCGTTGTTGCTGCCGAGTCGAACGGTGCCGGCGGTGACATTCACCGGGCCGGTGAAAGTATTGCCCGCCAGTGTCAGCGTGCCGGTGGTGATCTTGCTCAGAGCCGCGCCGTTGTTGATCTGGTTGACGTTCTTGAGGGTGCCGGACTGGAAGTTGAGGGCGTCGATCGGCGTGGCGCTGCCAATATTGTGGCCGGTCATATCGAGCGTGCCGACGTCAAGGGTGATGGTTGTGGTGGCCGCGCCGCCGCCGTCGGTGATGTCGGCGCTGGTGGTGACGCTGCCACCGGTGATATTGAGGAGTCCGACGGCGGTGCCGGCGCTGGCCTGGGAGGCGAGAACGAAAGACGCGCCGGTGACGGTCATCGTGCCGCCGCTGACGTTGATATTACCGGTGGAGACGCCGGTATTCGTTGCTCCCGTCTTGGATGCGCCGGCGATGGTGGAGAGGGTCAGGTTGCCGGCGGTCAGGTTGAGGTTGCTGGTGAGGTTGGATGCGAATGCGGCGGTGGCGGTGTTGGCCGCGATCGTCGTCGCGCCGGTCACCGTGAAATTGCCGCCGCCGATGTTCAGGGTCGCGGTGCTGGCGCTGTTGGCGGTGGGGATGGCGGAGCGGAGCCCGAGGCTCAGGGCGGCGGCGGTAAAGGTGCCGGTATCGAAGCTCACGACGCCGCTGGCGGAGCCGGTGTTTGCGATCGCGGTGTTGCCGATCACCAGCGAGTTGGCGGTGACATTCGCAACATGTCCGCGCAGATCAAGGGTGCCGGTGAAGCTGGCGCCGGTGCCGGTGTTGCTGAAGCCGACGGTGATGTTCGCGCCACCGGTGCCGGCTTTGTCGCTGAGGGTCAGCGTGCCGGGGGAGCCGGCCGTCTGCGCGGCGAATTTCACGGTTCCGTCAATCTTCGAGATGCCGATGTTGATGGTGTCGGCAGCGATGACGTTGGTGCCCGTGCCCAGGGTGATGGAGCCGACGCCGCCGTTGCTTCCGTTGCTGTTGCCGACGTTGATGGTCGTGGCAGCAATCGTGTTGGCGGTATTGGAGAGGATGAGTGCGCCGCCGGCATTCTGCCCAAAGGCGACGTTAAGGGTGGCGATCGGGGCGGCGACGGTTCCGAGGTTGACGTTGGAGAGAGCCGATAGGTTGAGTGTGTTGGAGGTGGAGGAATTGAGCTGGACGCTGCTGGCGATGCCGACGGAGACGATCGCGGAGGGGTTGTTCACCACCAGTGAGCCGCCGCCATTGATGGTCAGCTTTGTGGTGGCGGTCTGGGTCGCGGTGCCGATGGACCAGCCGACGGTGATGCCGCCCGCGCCGGTGAGGGTCAGCGTCTTTCCGGCACCGATGGTGAGGATGTTGGCGGTGGCGGAATCGGTGCGCGCCACGATGGAGCCGACGGTGTTGGTGCTGGCGGTCAGATCGAGCGTGCCGGTGGTGGTCGTGGCGTTGGCGCTTCCGAAGGCCAGCGAGCCGGTGAGGGCGAACTGGTTATCGACCGCGGCGGTGACCGTTCCGGAATTGACCACGACCGAACCCGTTCCGGTGAAGAGGTTGGTCGCGGTGAGGGCGTAGTTGTCGGTGCGGTTGAAGACCATCGCGCCTGTGCCGGTCAGCGAGATGGCGTTGGGGCCAAAGGTTCCGGATGTAGCGCCGTCGCCGACGATGATCGAGCCGGCGGAGATGGTGGTGATGCCGGTATAGTTGTTTGCGACATTGAGGTTCAACGACCCGCTGCCCAGGTTGGAGACCGCGAGGTTGCCGGTGAGCGGGGCGGCCGAGAAGTCGGTGCCCTGCACGACCGCGTTGGTGCGGTTGACGGAAAAGGTGACTCCGCTTCCGAAGGTAATGTCGCTGCTGGGGGACAGAGAGCCGGTGGTGCCGGCGCTGCCGAGTTGGAGGCCCCCGGCGTTGATGATGGTGGGGCCGGTGTAGGTATTGGTGCCGGCGAGGATGAGATTACCGCCATTGAGCTTGGTGAGACCGCCCGAGGTGTTGGTCACAAAGCTGGCGGTTCCGAGCGTGGCGGGGGTGGTCGCGCCGCCGCCGAGGAGGGTGTAGGTCAGCGCATCCCCGGGCTGGTAGCCCGTTCCGGGGTTGGTGATAACGATGCTGCTGACAGCGCCGCCGCTGATCTGGGCGATGGCAGTTGCGCCCGTGCCGCTGCCGCCGGAGATGAGTACCGCCGGCGCGCCGACGTATCCCAAACCGCCGTCCGTGATGGCGATGTCGCTCACGCCCGAAGCGGCGGGCGCGAGAATCGGGGAGGCGACGGTGTAAGCGGCCACGCCGTTCATATCGATGTTCACGTTGGAGTAGGCGTACGCAGTGATGCCGGCCGCCACCGTGGTGCCAGTGGTGCCAACCTTGAGCGTTCCGCCGTTGAAGTTGAGGATGCTGGTGCCGTTGGCGTTCTTGACGATGTTGCCGGTGGTGAGGGTGCCGCCGCTGAGCAGGTTGATGGTGCTGTTGCCCTGATTGCCCGCCCCGGCGGTGCTGGAGGAAGTGTTGACGGTGGTGGTGGTGAGGCCGGCGCTGGTGCTGCCCGCGCCGCCGATAGTTAACTGGCCTGTGGCGGTGGTGGCGGTAGTGGTGTTGATCGTCAGGCCGATGTTGAACGAACCGGCCGGGTTGAGGTTGGTCATCTGGCCGGTGCCGGTGATGTACATGACGCCGACCGGACTTCCGCCCGTTGTTGAAACCGAGCCGCTGCTGACCAGCTCGATGCTGGCGCTGGACCCCGACCCGAGCGCCAGCCCGAGCGTCGAGGTGCCGCCAGAGAGATAGTAGAGGCTGACGTTGCTGCCCGTCGAGTTCGCCATGCGGAAGCGGGAGGTGTTACCCAGGTTGTTCTGGGTGAACGAGCCACCGCTCTGGTTATAAAAGCCGTAGGCCGAATTCGGCCCGGTGGCGGCCTGCGCCAGGAAGAACGCATCGGCGGCGACGGTGCCGCCGGTCTGGTTAATCACGCCGACGCCGCCCGTCGCATTGGCGACGTTCAGGCTGCCGTTGGCACCGGCGAGCGAATCGGTGGTCATGGTCATTCCCGGTCCGATATTCACGATCGAACTGCCGGTGCCGGAATTAACGCTGCCGACGTTGATGTTGAAGCCGGTGGTCGCGAAGCTACCCGTGCCGGTGAAGTTCAAGACCGTTTTCAAATCGACGGTATTGTTGGCACCAAGCCCGCCGGCGGTGTAGTTGCCGGAGAGATTGACGACGCCGAGATTTGACGAAATGGTGCCCGTGTAGGCGGGGTTGGTTCCGCTCAGGACGAGCGTGCCGGGGCCGGTCTTGGTGAAGTTGCCCGCGCCGCTGATCGCGCCGGGCAGGGTCAGCGTGCCGGCCGCGATGGTGACGGTGGAAGCCGCGGCGAAGGTGACGCCGCCAGCGCCCAAGTTCATGTCCTTGGAGTTGGTGAAGGTAATGGCCCCGCTGAGGACGACGGGGTTGTTGTTCAGCGTCATGGCGACGCCGCTGGTGTTGTCGATGGTGACGTCGGTGGCGGTGAAAGTGCCGGTGCCAATCGCATTGACGTGCCCGAGATTCAGGCTGCCGCCGGTGAAGTTCAAGCCGCCGGTGAAGGTGTTGTTCCCGTTGAGCGTCATCGACCCCAGGCCGGTCTTGGTGAGGCTCGAGGCTCCGCCGATGACGCCGCCAAAGGTGAGCGTGTTGGCGGCGAGGCTGACGGTCGGGTTGTTGGTAAGGGTGACGGCTCCGGTGCCGAAGGCGAGGCTCTTTGTGCCGGTGAAGGTGAAGTCGCCGGCGATGCTGATGGCGTTGTTGCTGGTCATCGCGATGTCGGCCGCCGAGGCATTGTCGATGGTGGTGCCCGCGCCGATGGCGAGGGTGCCAGTGCCCAGGGCGGTGGCGCTGTTGATCTGCAGGCTGCCCGCCGTGAGCGTGATATTGCCCGCGCCGGTGTTGTTGCCGCCGAGGATCAGGGTTCCGGCGCCGGTCTTTTTGACGTTAGCGCCGAAGTTGACGTTGCCGGTGATGGCGAGCGTGCTGGTGGCGTCGGTGACGCTCCAGGTCTGTGAAGGCGAGAGCGTGTTGCTGAGGGCCATCGGTGCGGTGATCGTCGCGCTGCCCCCGCCGGCGAGGATGGCGATGCCGCCCGAGCTGCTGGCGGGCTTGAGGGTCAGCGTGCCGCTGGTGCCCTGGTCGATGGAGACGGTCGAGACGGCGGGCGAGCCAGCGCCGTTGAACTGCAGGCTGTCGACGGTGACGTTCCCATCGAGCGTCGTCGTCACGCCGGGGCCCACGACTCCGGAGGTGTTGAAGATGACCGTTTCAGTCGCCAGCGGAGTGTGCCCGGCGGGGGTAAGGCCGGCCGGGTCGGAGGTGAAGTTGCCGGCGGTCGCCCAGGAGTTGCCGGCCGCGCCGCCCCAGTAGATCGGAGTGTAGGCGGCCGTGAGCAGGCTGACGGTCGTGCCATTGTTGCTGATGGCGTAGTTGAAGCCCAGCGGCGCGCTGCCGAGGCCGAAATTAACGCCGGCCAGGCCGCCGAGGGTGGAACTGGAGAGCAGGGTGTAGTTGCCGCCGGCCAGCGCCCCGAGGTTGAAGAAGTTCAGCGTGATCGCGCTGCCCGGCGTGACCGAGGCGGTGTTGTAGATCACCTGATCGCTCGAGCCGGGGGCACCGAGATCGAAGCCGAGATTCGCGCCGCTGGCGAGGGTGAGCGATCCGGTTCCCGCGAGGGTCAGCACGTCCGCGGCACCGTTCTGGAACGAAAGGTTGCCCGCCGCGGCGACGTTGATCGATCCGATGCCGTTGGTGCCGTATCCGCCCATGAGGGTGCCGCCGTTGACGACGACGCCCGCAGTGCCCAGCGCACCCGGCGAAGTGAGCTGCAGAACGCCGGGGCCCGTCTTGATGAGGTTGCCGCCGGTGCTGGTCACGGTGCCGATGGTCAGGGTGCCGGTCGAACTGGCCACGTTCACGGTGCCGCTGCTCGCGCCGATGGCGAGGGGGCGGCCGAGGTCGTTGGTGCCGGTGGCTGTGTAGCTGATGCTGCCGCCGCTGAGGTTGACGACGGTCGAGTTGCCCAGCGGGCCGCTCGAAGCCGGGGAGGTCGCGAATGCGACCGTGCCGGCGCTGACGTTGAGCGGGCCGGCGAATGTGCTGGCGCCGCTGAGGGTCTGGGTGCCCGTGCCGATCTTGGTCACGGTGAGCGTACCGCCGTTGTTCTGGAGGATGCCGCTGAAGCTTGCGGTGGCGTTATTGTCGCCGAGCGTCAGGGTCGGCGTGCCGGTTCCCGCCTCCACCGTGCCGCTGCCGTTGAGGCCATTGATCGTTTCGTCGAATCCCGCGAGATTGAGCATGCCGATGCCCGAGGCGTTCGAGTTGATGATGACATCGCCTTTGCCGGCCCCGTTGGGGATCTGATCGGCGGCGGCCAGGTTGAGCGTTGCCGATTTTCCATTGGCGGCGTTGAGGTTGATGACGGTGTTGCCCGAGTAGTTATTGAGATTCGGGCTGGCGCTGTTCAAAATGACGTTAAAGGAGGTGGCGGCGGCGGCGAGCGAGGTGATGTCGAGCACCACGCCATTGGCCCCGGTGATCTGGTTGTTAACGGTGATGATTCCGCCCGAGCCGCTGTTGGAGGTGAAGGTCGCCGGAGCCAGGTTGGCGGTGATGACGCCGTTGAGCGTGGCGGCCGCATCGGCGCGGAGGCCGACCCGGTCGGTGCCCAGGGCGGTGTTGAAGACGATCGGATTGTTGAGCGTGGCGGCAACGGCGAAGAAGAGGCCCGCCTTATCGGTGTTGTCCTGCCCGATGATGATCGGGCCGGTGCCCAGGGCCGCGACGACCGGGGCTCCGCTGATGTCGAGGCGCGTGCCGGCCCCGCTGCTCGCCAGCACGATGCCGCCGGAGAAGGTGTTGCCGGTGTTGGTCAGCGAGAACGTAGCGCCCAGATTGGCGTTGGTGAGAATCACCTGCGTCTTGCGGGTGGGGCCATCGGTAATCAGGGCGGGAATGGAAGCGGTGGTCGAGGCCGTCGCGACGAAAAGCGCATCGGTCAGCGCCGGGCTGCCGGGAGTCGTCGCGGTGGATGCCCCGGCGCTCGTGCCCGTGTTGGTGATGATGTTGGTGGCGGTGTTGGTGAGAGAGCCGATGGTCACGCTGTTGCCGAAGAGATCGAGCGTGCCGGTTCCGGCGAGCGTGACGTTGTTGGCGGCGGTGACGCGGTGGCGCTGCCGAACTGGAGCGTGCCGCCGGTGTTGACGGTGATCGGCGTCGCGCCGTTGGTGCCGACCAGGCGAAGGATGCCGGCGTTGACCGTGGTTGCGCCGGTGTAGGTATTGGCGCCGGACAGCGCCTGCACGCCGGTGCCGACCTTGGTAATGCCCAGGGTGGCTGCGCCGCCGTTCTGAATCGAGCCGGCGAAGTCGGCCGGGCTGGCGGAGGTGCCGAAATTGTCGCTGCCGACGGTGAGCGTGGTGGCGGTGGTGGCGTTGCCGTTGTTGACGATGCCGGCTCCGCCGACGAGCGAGCCGATGGCCTGCGAGAAGCCCGCGGCCGCGGTGCTGGTGCTGAGGGTGCCGTTAACGGTCCACTGGGTGTTCAGGGAGAAGGCGTTGGTCGAGCCACCCTGGACGATGGTGTTGGCGCCAATGGTGGTCGGGCCGCTGTAGGTGCTGGTGCCTGATGCGGGGGAGAGAATGAACGGAGCGGTGCCGGCGGAGCTGGTGAAGGTCAGGCCGTTGGCGACGACGCCGGAGATCGGGCCGCTCACGGTCAGGCTGGAGGCGGTACCGGCGCCGGGGGTGCTGCTGTCGACCGTCCAGGTCTGGGGCGCGCCCAGCACAACCGGCGCGGAGATCGTGACCGCGCCCGCGCCTTGAGCAAGGGTGAGGCCCGCGGTCGCGGCGCTGGGGGCGATGGTGAGCGAGTTACCGGGGAAAAGACCCGCGGCGATCGAGGTCGAGCTGACGCCCGTGGGGACGGCGGTGAACTGGATGTCGTTGACCGTGTAGTTGGCCTCGAGCGTCGTCGCGAAGGTCGGGCCGACGGCGCTGGACGCACTGAAGATCACGGTGCTGTTGCCGGCGGGATTGGCGCCGGCGTTGATCGTGCCGGCGAGATCCTTGGACCAGTTGCTGCTGGTCCCGCTGAAGGCGGACCAACTGTTGTTGACGCCGCCGCGCCAATACATGCTGCCCGCGACGGAGGCCGGGGTCACGACAAGCTGCACCAGCGAACCGCTGGTGTTCAGCGCATAGCTGAAGCCGCCGGGCGCTGACACCAGGTTGTACGTGGCGGTGTTCAAGCCGCTGGCGGCCGTGATCAGGTTGTACGTCGATGCGGTCCCGAAACCGGGAAGATTGCTGATGCTGAGGTTGATCGTGTTGGCGGTGGTGGCGGCAACGGCGGTGTTGATCGAGTCGGACCCGGCGGTGTTGACGCCCAGATCCAGCCCGAGGGTCGTCGTGCCGGCACCGACGCCAAGACTGAGCGCTGTCAGGCTGGGGAGCGGGGCGGCGGTGTTGCTGATCATGCTCAATCCAGCGCCGCCGGCCACGCTGAGGCTGGCGGTGTTGGCGATCGAGCCCACATTGAGCGTACCCGCGCTGACGATCGTAGCGCCCGTGTAAGTGCTGGCGCCGGCGATGGTGATGATGCCCGTTCCGACCTTGGTCAGGGCGAGAGTGCCGCCGGTGCCCGTGTTGTTGACGACGGCCCCGCCGAAGACGCCGGCACCGTTGTTGTTTCCGACGGTCAGGAGCTTGTTGGTGGCGGCCAGGTTGTTGGCGATGGTCCCGCCAGCGCCCGTGAGGGTGCCGACGCCGAGGTCATTGCCGTTGACATCGAGCAGGCCGGCGTTGACGGTGAGCGTGCTGTTGACGGGTCCGAGCGTGCTTCCGACGCCAATTTGCAGCGTGCCCGAATTGAGCGTGGTGCCGCCGGTATAAGCGTTGGTGCCCGTGAGGACTACCGTGCCAGTGGCGGAGACGGTGACGGGTGTCGCACCGGCATTGAACTGCGCCAGATTCTTCAGCGTGCCGGCGAAGAGATTGAGGTTGTCGACACGCACGGCCGCGCCGATGGTTTTGCCGGTCATGTCCAGGACCGCATTGGCGCCGTTGAGGGTGATGGTCGAGGTGACGGCGCCGGCGGCGCCAGCGCCCTCCAGGATGTTCACGTTGGAGGTGAAGGTTCCGCCTGTGATGTTCAGGGTTGCGTTGGATGTTCCGGCAGTGGCCTGCGATCCGAGCGTGAAAGCGGTGTTGACTGTGAACGCGCCGCCGCCGACGTTCAGAGTGGCATTTGCGCTCGCGACGCCCGCCGCAGTCTTGGGGGCCATGTTGACAGTTGCGACGGTGAAAGTGCCGGCGTCGAAGCTGACGGTACCGGTGACGCCACCGGTGCTCGTGCCGTTGGTTTGGGCGATCAGCAGAGTACCGGCGTTGATCGTGGCAACGTGACCGCGGAGATCGAGCGTGCCGACCGACCCGCCGCCCGTGGCGACGGCATTGATATTGGCCACGGTGATGTTGGCCGCGCCGGTGCCGGCCTTATTAGTGATCGTCACGGTGCCGGGGCTGCCGGCGGTCTGGGATGCGAAATTGAGCATCCCCGGGCCGGTGTTCTTGCCGCGGCCGATGTTGATCGTGTCCGCTTGAATGATATTGGCGCCGGTTCCCAAGGTCAGCAGGCCGGTGCCCCGCCCGTTGTTACCGCCGGTATCGCCCAGCGTCAGCGTCGTGGCAATCAGCGTATTGGTTGTGTTCGAAAGGAGTACGGTGCCGGGGCCCTGGGTATTGCCGCCGACGCCGACCCTGAAGTCCGTTACGTTGGCGGTGAAGGCGCCCACGCCCGTCAGGTCGAGAATCGGCGCGCTCCAGTATCCGGCGTTGGTGGCGGCCTGATTGATGCCGACATTCACCGTCGCGCCGGTGATTGAAAAGGTACCCGGCCCGCTGACGGTCAGATTCGATTGGGTCGCTCCGGCTCCACCGCCGGCATCGTAGCCCATCGTCAGGCCGCCGGTGGTGAGGAATGTCTTGCCGGCGCCGATCGTGATCGTGTTGGGCGTGGCGTTGTTGGTGACGACGATCAGGTTGGTCGCCGTAACGCTGCTGGGGACGGTGCTCAAGTCGACGGCGCTGGTGGTTGTTACGCCGTTGGATTGGCCGAACTGCAGCACTTTGACCGCCAGGTTGTCCGCCGTGTATTTCAGCGTGCCGCCTTCGATGGTCGTGTTACCCGAATAGGTGTTGGCGCCGCCCAGTGTCAGCGTGCCCGTGCCGGTTTTGATCAGGCCGCCGGGGCCGCTGCCGATGATGCCATTGATCGTGGTGTCGCCGGTGCCCGTGATGGTCACGGTATTGGAGAGCGTGACGCTTCCGCCGATCACCATTGCATTGGTGCTGTTGTTGTTCGTCCAGGTCTGCGCGGCGCCCACCACGATGGGGGCGCTGATGTTCACCGTGCCGCCGGCCGAGGTGTTCATCGTCAGGCCCGCGCCGCCGTTAATGGTAATGATGCCGGGCCCGGCGACGCTCACCGGAACGGCGACGGCGGAATCGAACGTCAGGCTGTTGATCAGCATGCCGTTGGCGAGCGCCGTGCTCAGATTCGTCGCGACATTATCCGTCGTGAAGAAGTGGACATCCGTGTTGATGCCCGGCAGCGCCAGCGTATCGGTGCTTCCGTTCTGGTCGGTCCGCCAGTTGGTGGCGAACGTCGTGGCGTCGATCGCGTTCCAGTTGGTGCTGACAGCGCCATTCCAGTAGGCGGTCGAGGGCGCGTTGGCGGTAATGAGCAGTTGCACCGCGCCGCTGGAGTTGATGATCGCGCCGCTATGCGACCCATCGCCGGTGAGATTCGAGTTGACCGTCAGGCCGCCGATTGTGGCCGCCGTCCCGGAGTACCCGCTGAAGAGCGTGTAGATGTTGCCCGTGGTGAACGCGCCGCCGAGCGCATTGACGTTGACCAGACTGGCCCCGTTGAAGACGGGCAATGCGTTGGTGGAGATGAGATCGTTGCTCGCGCCGCCCGCGGCGGTCGAAGATGAGCTCAGATCGAAATTGAGGTTGCTCAAATTGCCGGTGGTGACCGCGCCGGTGTTGAAGGTGAGCGTTCCCACGCCGCCGATCGTGCCGGGGTTGATGACGCCGCCCTGGGTGAAATTGGTCGCGCCATTGGGGGCCATGGTCAGGCCGCCGGTGATGATGCCGGTGCCGAGCAGCGTTCCCTGGGCCGCGGTTCCGCCGTTAAGGGTCACCAGGCCGCTGCCGGTGGCGGTGCCGGAGGTGTTGCTGATGATCAGGGTTCCAGCGCTGATCGTGCTTGCGCCGATGTAGGTGTTGCCGGCCGCGGCCGCCAGCGTCCACGTGCCGGTGCCTGCCTTCGCGAATTTCAGCGCCGGCGTGCCGATCGTCGCATTGGTGATTGCCCCGTTCAAAATGCCGTTTCCGCTGCCTTGAAGGGTGAAGGTCGTCGCGACAGTTGAAGGCGTATAGCCGACGGCGCCGTTCAGCGTCAGCGTCCCCGTTGAATCGTTCTGAATCACTTCGTTGGCCGTGCCCGTCCCGCCCACCAGCGAAATCGCCCGGTTGGTGCTCGCATCCCCGCCGGTATAGATGAGTGTGCCGCTCGGTACGGTGTTGTTCTGTCCGAGCACGATCGTGGACCCCGCCCCGATCGCCGATGCCACGCCGCTGTCGGCGATCGACGTGGCGGTGACCGTTCCCGTGGAAACGACCAGGTTCCCCGTAAAGGCATTGGAATTATTGGTGAGATTCAGCGTGCCGGCATCGGTATGGGTCACGGTCCCGGTGATCGTCGATGGGAGCAACCCGTTGATAGTGACAATGCCGCTGCCGCGAACCACGAGGCTGGTCGAGGCATTTCCCGTGAAATCGGAGTTGAAGATCACCGTTCCCGTGCTCGTCGAATAAAGCGAGGCGGACGTCGCCGCCAGGGCGATCGCGCGGTCCGTTGACTGCACCGTGGTCCCGGTGTACTGCAGCGTGCCGCCGGTCATGGTGATCGTGCCATTGGCGACGCTCGAGGGCGCGCCCAGGCTCGTGGCACCGCCTCCGACATTGCCGATGGTCGCATACTGCAGGTTGCCACCGCTGATCGTGATCGGCGCATCGAATGTGTTGGCCGTGCCGGTGAGATTCAGCGTTCCCGCCGTTTGACTGAGCCCGGTAATGCTGCTGCCGATCGCGGCGCTGATGAGGATCGAGCCGGTGCCGCTGCTGGTGATGGTCCCGGTGTTGTTCAGCGAACCCGTCGAGATGGTGAGGCCCGATGCGGTCGCGCCGTTGTTCTTCAGGATCAGGTTCTGGCTGCCCGTAATGCCGCCGCTGAACGTCAGAACGCCCGTGCCCGCGTTCTGCAATGTCACCGCGGCGGCGCCGTTAAGCGTCAACGCACTGCTCACGGTGTTGGCGGCGTTGTCCCCACTGGCGACAAAGAAACCGCTCAGGGTGCCCGTGCCGCCCAGCGCCAGCGTGCCCCCGGTAATCGTCGTCGCCACGTTCGGCGTCAATGTCAGGCTGCTGCCCGCGCCCGTGCCGGTGAGCGTGATCGTTCCCGTCGTGCCG
Organism: Tepidisphaerales bacterium; assembly: GCA_038244055.1. Classification (GTDB taxonomy): domain Bacteria; phylum Planctomycetota; class Phycisphaerae; order Tepidisphaerales; family Tepidisphaeraceae; genus DASPKW01. The sequence goes on from JBBRTW010000035.1 coordinate 13,350, forward strand.
CCGGTGATGTTCAGATCATCGGCGCTGGTGGTGGCCGCCGAAAACGTCCCCGCCCCGCCATTCGAGAGCGTGTTCCAGAACGCATTGGTTCCGTTCCACGCCCCGGTGATGGTGCTGAAACCCGTCGTCGCCCCATTCACATCCCAGTACACGGCTGTCGCCTGCGCCGACGGCGCGATCAACATTCCCAAAATCGCCAGTAGGGCCATGCCCTTGGCCGCCCACCGCAGCATGTACATGCGAATTTGGCGCGCGCTGACCACCCGGCTGATATTCGAACGACTCATTTTCGCCTCCAAACGACGTGTAAACAGGACTGTGGACACGGGGTGTCCAGCAACCGCCAAGAGGATCGACTACCGCACTTCCGCTCCAACCCTCACAGCAGTGGATTCACCTACGGTAAAATCTACCCTGCTCCCGTTTGGAAATCCACACTAATACAGTGCTCTTAGTAAATGAGTTTCAAGCGGAACCTTCCGCCCGCAGTTTTCCGATAACGCATCCATGCGATGCGCCACGAGGTGTGCTGCGGCCGTCGCGGCCTTGCCATGGACGCATCCTCTCGGTAAGGTGATCGCTGTTGCAAGTGGGCGGTTTTGGACACCGCCACCGTACCGAAGCCGTTTAGGAAACTTGTCCATAAACAATATCTGCGGCCGAATTGTAATGCTGTAAGTCCTTTTGCGAAACGCGTTTGCATGAAATGCGATTTGCGGGCGTAATTCAGTGGTAGAATGTCAGCTTCCCAAGCTGAACGTCGAGGGTTCGATCCCCTTCGCCCGCTCTTGAATGTAATTCCAGCCTGACGGCGCACGCGGACGGTTCAGACGCCGGGGGATTTTGCGATAGATAGGGTCATTGGCGGGCGCTATTTGGGGGCGGGCGGCATTGCAGCGCCTTATTCTGCCGTCACGCGAAGGCGCAATTCCTGGCCGGCTCTTAAGTCCAATGGGATGCCTTCCTGCATTTCTTTCCCGGAAACAGTTTTCTCAATGGCCGTTTTCTCCGAGCCCGATTCGGCATCGCGCACGATGTACTTCGCATCCACGGTGGTTGTGAACCACTCCGGGAACTGGTTGATGCGCGGGTAATCGAGGGGGAGCTTCATGTTGACCTTGTGGCGCGGCTTGTCGAAGTAGAGTTTGCCGCTCCAGGGCTGGTCGGCGGCGAGGCTGATCAGGAGGGACTTCCCATCGCGCGCCGCGCCAAGCCGCAAATCCGGCCGCCAGGGGTAGGCATACGCGCCCTGGGTTTTCCAGAGCGCGTACATGATGGAGGTGCGGGCGTTGTTGCCATCGCCATGCCAGCCTTCGATCACGCCATCGGGGTGCTGCTTGGCCCACATCATCCTGATCTGGCTGTCGGCCCAGTCCATCGCGCTTTCGATGGGCTCGCGGTTGAAGAGATTGATGGCCCCTTCGATCGAATCGGCAAAACCATCGGCGCTCTTGTCGGCCCAGCAGGCGCCGATGTACTTGCCCTTGAGGTTTGATAGCGCCTTGCGCACGGCTTGGCGGTAATTGTCGTTCTTCTCCAGCAGGTAGGCGGTGTAGATGCCGTCGAAATCGTAGCCCCAGGTATCGCACAGCGCATCGGAGTGCCTGCCGGTCTTGGGCTCGATCCGCGTATAGAGCAGGCCATCTTCATTTCGGCCGATCTCCAGCACCTTGTCGTAGATTGCCATGAGCGGCTTGCGGTATTGATCGCGCTTCTTTGGATCGACCTGGGAGACCGCGACGTACAACTCCGACAGTCCGTTGAAGACCTCGCAGGCATGATCCATCAGGCCGAGGTGATCCATTTTGGTCAGGGGATAGTTCTCACCCAGCAGGTAATAATCGCCCAGGCGGATGGCCCAGTCGAGGAATCGTTTGTCGCCGGTGAACCAGTAGAGTCGGGCGCAGGCCTGGAGGAGATCGCCGTTGACTTCGAAATTGAGCGTGGGGATTTTTCCGAACGGCGTATCGATGGGGGCGTGCTTCCAGATGTCTTCGACGATGCCGATGGCGCGGTCGGACCAGGGGCTGGGGCCGAGCCATTCGGTCAGCGGGAGCAGGCCGTCTTTCACATACTCGCTGTTGTCGAACACGATCGCATCGAGATTGACCTTCTCGCGCGCCCAGCCCTGTTTGGAGAAGAGGTAGTCATCGCAGAGGCGGTCGACCCGGCTGGTCAGCTTGATTTCCGCCTCGAGCATCTGCTTCATCCGTTTTTCGAACATCTCCTTGTCGGTGAAGAAGCAGGTGAGGACCATGAACGGCCAGTTGTCGGCGGCCGAGTCGCGGCCATTCCAGAGGTCCTTGTCCTTGGTCAGGTTGCGGGGGATCAGGCCGGATTTGGGGTCGGCATGGGCCAGCCAGCCGTGGACGAACTTATTGCAGCGAAAGAGCGCCTCGGCCGCCTGTCGGGAGTTCTGCTCCGCCTTGCGGAAGAGCAGGTTCTCGGGCGCATCGGCGCGGTCGGTCGATGGGGGAGGCTGACGGTCCCAGAACTTGCGCATCTCGGGGAAGGCTTCGCCCTCGACGCGGGCAAGTCCCGGCGCGGTGGGGATGAGTTTGAGCGCGATCTTCGAGGCGGGCGGTTTCAAATCAACCGCGCCATTTTGTTTGGTCGCGACGATACGCACTTCGGCGATGAACCCGGCCTTCACGGCACCAGCCGACTTTAGAAGAATGTCGAACTTGTCGAGACCACGGTTGGCCGGCAGGTCCTTGCGCAGCCATTTGAATCCATCGTAGCCGCCGGCCGAAAGATCGATGGTCTGGCCATTGACGATCATCGATCCCTGGCGCTGGTCGTTCTTAGCGCCCCAGAGAATGTCAACGGCCAGATCGGGCGCGGCGGGGAGATCGATGGTGAGCTGGATATCGCCATCGCCGAGGAAGCGGTATCGGGTGCCCTTGTAATCCTGGGTGGCATCATCGAAGCGAATCCACGCCAGCGCCTGCCCGGGCGGGGCATCGGCGGCGGAGGGAGGGGAGGGGGCGGAGGCGGCGCTGGCAGGGATAATAGCGATGGCGATTGGGAACAAGAGAGCGCAGAAACGGAGCGCGGCGGCGATTCGCATGGGGAGTTTCCTTCCTCAATGGGTAGTGATGTGGGGTGCGCCCGTTGTGGGATGAGTCGGATGCGCCGGCCAATTCAAAGGTCGCGAGGAGCAAATATAGTTGTGAGACCGGCGGGCAATCCGTGTAGACTACTGGGTACATGATGAGGCGATTGGCCCGAACATCGCTGTCCGTGGCGTTAATCGCCATCGGCGGCCTGAGTGGCTGCGGCGGAGGCGGCCCATCATTTCACGGCGGGGAGCAATCGCACCGCGCGGATGTTCTAACGCCCGGCGCATTCGCATCCGAGCACAATGCTTCCTCCGCCGGCGGCGCGGATGAGGCGAAAATTCCGTACACGGACCTGTTGCGTTACCCGCCGGACTGGCCGGAGATTTCAGAAAGACGCCAGCGGGCACTGCCTCCGTAGTCGATGCGGCCCGACCATGCTCGCGGGATCTCAGGGGTAGTGTTTTACCAGCGAAACGGCCACGCGGGACATTGGCGGCAGGCCCAAGCCAAAGGACAAAACAACTGGATTGCGGCCGGATTGAAGCATCATTGCCCCGCCACCGGGACGGAATCGATCCGGTTCGGACTTGGCCTTCCGGTAGAGACGGCAATCGCGGCCATCGAACACGAGACGGTCGCCGGTCGACAGATTGGCGGGGAACACCAGGCGCTGAGTGCCGATTGTCAGTTCGAGATTCTGGAGCATTTGGCCGGCCTGCTCGATATCGATCTCGACCCCAAACGGCACGGGCCGCTCGCCCTTGCGGCAGATGACCTCCCATGCGTTTTCAATGCCGTCGAGTTTCGTCACGACACGAGGCGCATCGTATTCGTCCCGCAGGTGCTGCCATTTGACCTGCGCCGCCGGTGTGCGCCCCTCGAGCGGCGCTCCGTGGGCGATCACGGTGAGTTCGGCACGCGCGGCAAAGCCGGCGGGACGGTCACAGGAGAAGGCGATCCGGTTTTCGCCGGCTTTCAAGATCGGCGCATCGCCCTTGAGCGCAAGCCGCTGGAGCAATGTCCCGCGTTCATCGTAGACGCGGCAGTCCTCCATCGAATCGAGTTCCACATAGTCACCGCTTTGGAGCGAAATGGGAAAGGTCAGCTTCCGCCCATTGAGATCGATCGTCGGGTTGCCAAGTTGAACCCGGCTCGCGCGCAGGGCTTTGATCGGGCCGAGATATACCGTGGACGCGCCGCCGGGCGGCAGATTATTAAGGTAGAGGTTCAGTTCGCCGATCTGCCCGCGATTGACCGGCGTCATGTAAATGCCGGCCAGGTCGGAGTAGGGCCACTCGTAGTCGCGGTGCTTGTCGGCATCCCGCTCGCGAAGGGGGATTTCGAAGTAGCGCCAGCCTTCGAAGTCGATCGTCACGTAGTGCTCGCCCAGGGCACGCATGTACTCTCGGGGCGTGGTCAACTGAATGTTCAAAACCTCGCCTTTGCCATCGCCATGAATCCATACGCCCAGGGCATCGCACTCTTTGATGTTGAGGTAGGGCTTGAACGGCATGCCCGCATGTGCCCATGCCCCCTTGCCCGGCTCGCGCTTGCTCGCGGCGGTGAAGCAGAGACTTGCCTCGCCGATCCTGACTCGATCCGTGGATCGGCTTAAAGCCGCCGTCACGCCGGCGGCCGCGCGGCGCATCGTGAACTGTTCCGGTCTGGCGCAGTCCGCGATGAGCACGGCATCCGTATCGTCGTAGGGTCGCACGGCGAAGAGCGCTTCGAGCCGCAGTTGGAGTGGCTGCTGCTGGAACCGGTTGCCAACGGCCCAGGCGTTCGTGCCATTGTCCAGCCCGGCAACTTTGTGGGCCAGGTAGTCGGTGGGCAGGAACTGCCACTGGCCATCATCGGTTCGGACCAGGTGGAAGTCCCTGCCCGGTTGCCGGAGCTGCTCCTTGACCGATTCGGGGAAATAGTTGGCCAGGCGCAGCCGCTCGTACCATCCTGCCAGGGTGAGATACTCCTGCATGCGGGCATTGGTGGGAGAAGTCAGCGAGCCAATCCCCTGGGTGGAGGAGGGGGCGTCAAATGCGAGGGTCTTGCAGCAGAAGTACTCCATCTCATCGGGTGTCTCGGCGCGGCCCGCGCGGCTCGGCCCGAGTACCACCCACCAGCCGAGCTGCGCCTGGAGCAGCGCCCCCCGCCGATAACTCGCGATGCTGTCGCAATGCAAGTCGGTGAAGGGCTTGAGGCCCCACGTGGGATGATCCCAGGCGCCGATGCGCGAATGGTAGTACCAACTCCAGTGATCCCAGCAACTGGCCTCAACCACCGCGGGGCGCTTCAGCCGTTTGTAGATCGCATCGCGCATGGTCTGAATGCCGTGCATGCTTCCCATGCCTTCGGCGCCGTCCATGTAGATCTGGTCGAACGCGCACTCGTTGTAGACACGCGCGATAGCATCGGCGACTTCGTCCACCAGCGTCGAGCCCTCATCGGGGTAGAACGCGAGATAAACCTGGCGCAGGTGGTCGACCGCCTCGCCTTTGCGGTGCGCCCCGGGCCGGGTTCCAAACGCGCCGCGCGTACACTTTAGAAATCCGTACGGCGGCGTCGCCGAGATCGCCGAATACTGGATGATCTCCTGGCCCATCCGAATGGCGTTGCCGCGGCCGGAATAACTCCAGATCACATCGTGCGCCTGCGGTTGCTCGACCGTGTAGATCGCGTCCGACGTTTCATCCATGTCGGCGGCCAGGGCGTACGAGGCGTCAGCAGCCAGGCGTTTGTCCGGCACCGGAGTCACCCAGGAATCCTGGGGTTGAATGCACCCGGTCAGCGTGTGCATGCCCGCCTTCAGGCCGGCGGCATGAACCTTGCGAACCATTGTCTTCATGCCCTCCAGACCGTTGGGAAACAGGCGCGGATCAGGCTCGTAGTGACCCAGCGATTTGTACCAGCCGTCGTAATGCAGGTGCGTGAACCCGCCGCGTTTGGCCAGGTCGATCCACCTTTCAACGTCCCGCTCGGAGGGATTGGCGAACAGGTAGGACCCGCGAATCTCCTCCGCATCCAGCGCCCAGGGGCCGCCCAGCGCCGATTGCGGCAAGCCTTCGGCCTTCACCATCTCCTGCAGAGCCGCGCCCAGTTGGTCTGCAGGTGCCACGACCAGCCCCGCCTTGCCGCCGACAAACCCGTGCTCGGAGGTACAGGTCGCCCGAAGCATGGCAGGCGAGCCGCCCAGGCTCATTTGAGTCTGCAGGTTCAACTCGCGCAGGCAGACGCTCCAGTCATCACCCACCACCGCCCCCGAGGTCGAACTGGAGTGCTTCCCCGGTTGGACCGGCAGCGAGAGGAACGCGAGCGACTCGACGCCCTTGCCCTCCACGGAGACGACCGTGAAGGTCAGATACTTGTCTTTGGCGGTGCATTCGATGACAACATTCCCCTCACCTTGGCCGAAGATCAGATGGACTTTGCCGTCGGCATACGAGCACGCGGTTGGCCGGAGCGTACTCCCCAACGCTTTGATGGTGGCCATGGGCGCAGCGCTTGAAAGCAGGTTGCGGCCCGAGCGCTTCTCGATCAATGCCATGCATCGCCCGCGCCCATCAATCTCCAGTTTGGTCAGTGGATTCTCAACCGCCGCGATGGCTTGGGACACGGCGTGAACGATCTTATATTCCGCCGGATTCGGCGCTTTTCGGCGCGGCGCTTCGGACGCGAAGCTCGCCTGGACTTCCTCGGCCGACAACGCACGGTTGAAAACCTTGACCTCATCGATCAACCCCTTGTGACTCGACTTGCCCTCGGACCACCGGCCGATCTCGATGTCGCCTTTGTAGCCGACCGGGTAATCCCACTTGGCCGATCCGACCTTCTTTCCGTTCAGGTAGGTGGTGATCGCGGGCCGTCTGAACGTGGCCGCAAGGTGATACCATTTTCCCGTCTCGAAGCCGCTGATGAAAGGCGCGGCAATCTCCTGCCATGCGTGAGCGGGTTCTCCCGCGCCCGCACCAGGCCGGCCCATGCGGAACGAGCAATCCTTATCCGCGACGAAGATGAGAAATCCCCCCGGGCTCCATTGGCCGCCAGTGATGATGTTCGGGTATCGCCCGCCCGCCTCCCACAGAACCCACGCCTCGACTGTGAGTTCGTTCGAGCCATCGAGCCTGCTGAGCTGCGGAATGCTGACGTACGAATCCTTCCCGGTGAAGTGCAGAGCCGTTCCGAATTCGCCCTTGGCCCACTCCAAACCAACCAAATCACCCGCATTGCCCCGGCCAGAGTCGTCTAAGGCCAGATCGCCCTGAAATTGATCGAACTTCCAATGTCCCAGCAAACTGGCGTCAGGCGCCGCTATCGACAGCGGCGACACCAGCGCCATGGCCAAATAGAACCAACCGCGGTGTGAACGAAGCATCTCGCACCCTCCGTTCCTTTCAATTCGGTGACGGTGAACAACTTCCCACGAAAGAACCATACGCGCCGGCCAGGTCCAAAAGAAAGGCCGGGCACGAGAAATCTTTCAATCAACCTCGTTTTGTTGGGATGCTCGATGATATCAGCAGATGGCATGTCCCCTCATTTTTTCGGCGCGGTGGTGGAATTGCCCGGCGCTTTGCCGCTTTGTTTCAGGGCGGCGCTGAACCAGCCTTCTTTCGCGGGTTCAGGAGCGCGGCGCGGAGGAATTGCGGGGCGCGGCGCCGGCGCGGGGGAAGGCCGTGCGGCCGGGCTGCTTGCAACGCTACCGGCCGGCGCGGCGGGGCGCGTCGATCCGGCCACCGCGCCTTTCTTCAGCGACAGGGCGATTCGCTTGCGCGCCAAATCCACCTCCAACACGGTCACCTCAACCCGCTGGGCGACTTTCACGACCTCGGCCGGGTCCTTGATGAACCGGTCGGAGAGCTGGCTGACGTGGATCAGGCCATCCTGATGCACGCCGATATCCACGAACGCGCCGAAGGCGGCCACGTTGGTCACGATCCCCGGGAGCTTCATGCCGGGCTTAACGTCCTCGATCTTGCTGACGCCTTCGGCGAATGAAAACGCCTCGAACTTTTCGCGCGGATCGCGGCCGGGCTTGGCGAGTTCGGCGACGATGTCCGTCAGGGTGGGGATGCCGACTTTTTCGCTGACGTACTTCTGCTTGTCGATCCGCTTCCGCAGCGATTCATCGGTCATCAGGTCTTTGACGGTCACGCCCAGGTCTTTGGCCATCCGGTCGACGACTTCGTAGGACTCGGGGTGGACGGCCGATTCATCGAGCGGGTTGGCCGCGCCGCGGACGCGCAGGAAGCCGGCGGCCTGTTCGAAGGTTTTCTCGCCCAGGCGCGGCACTTTCTTCAATTCCCGCCGGGTGGTGAACGCGCCATTCTCATTGCGGTACTTGACGATGTTGTCGGCGATAGTTGCGTTTAATCCCGATACATAGGTGAGCAACTGCTTGCTGGCGGTGTTCACTTCCACGCCGACGGCGTTGACGGAGGAGACGACGACATCATCCAGCGATTTCTTGAGCGCATCCTGGTCCACATCGTGCTGGTACTGCCCGACGCCGATCGATTTGGGATCGATCTTGACCAGTTCCGCCAGCGGGTCCATCAAGCGCCGGCCGATGCTGACCGCGCCGCGGACGGTGATGTCCTGATCGGGAAATTCCTCGCGCGCCGCATCGGATGCCGAGTAAACGCTCGCGCCCGATTCATTGACCATCACTACCATGACCGAGGCGGGCAGGCCGAGCTTTCGGATGAAGGTCTCGGTTTCGCGCGAGGCCGTGCCGTTGCCGATGGCGATGGCTTCGATCGCGAACTTGGCGACCAGCACGCGGACCATCTCCTCCGCATCGCGCGTTCGGCCAGCGCCCTGATCGGGGTAGATCACATCGTTGAACAGGAGCTTGCCCTGGGCATCGAGAACGACGGTCTTGCAGCCGGTGCGGAAACCCGGGTCGATCGCCAGCACGCGCTTCTGCCCGAGCGGACTGGCCAGCAAAAGCTGCCGGAGGTTCTGGGCGAAGACATCGATGGCCGCCACTTCAGCGCGCGTCTTGGATTCCAGGCGCGCCTCGGTTTCCATCGACATCGATAAGAGGCGCTTGTAGCAATCCTTCACGGCCAGGCGAACCTGCTCCGAAGAGGGATTGGCCGATTGCATCTTGCCGGCCGGCTTGATGAACAGCTCTTCGAGAATTCCCACCGCGATTTCCTCGGGCGGCCGGATCTGGAAGAACAGGAATCCCTCGGCCGCCCCGCGCCGAATCGCCAGCACCCGATGCGAGGGCGCGTTGGCCATCGGCTCGGTCCAGTTGAAATAGTCGCGATATTTGGCCCCCTCTTCCTCCTTGCCGGTCACCACTTCCGATTTGATCATCCCCTGTTTCAGGAAGAGCTGGCGAATTTCCGAGCGGGCTTCGGCGTTGTCGTTGATGCGCTCGGCGAGGATGTCCCGCGCCCCCGCCAGCGCGGCGGCGGTATCGGTTACGCGCAAATCCTCGGCCACGGTCGCATCCGCCGCCGTCACGAATTTCGCGGCTTCTTTATCTGGATCGATCGATGATTCCTGCCGCCAGATCGCCTCGGCGAGCGGTTCGAGACCCTTTTCCTTCGCGATCATCGCCCGCGTGCGCCGCTTGGGGCGGAACGGCTGATAGATATCTTCCAGGCTCGCCATGGTCCCCGCCGCCGCGATTTTTCCCTTCAGGTCGTCGGTGAGCAGATTGCGCTCGAGCAGCGATTTCAAGATCGCCGCCCGCCGGGCATCGAGTTCCAGCATCTGCGCCAGGCGATCGCGCACGGCCGCGATCTGCACTTCATCCATCGTCCCCGTGGCTTCCTTGCGGTAGCGGGCGATGAAGGGGACGGTTCCCCCCTCGGCCAGCAATTTGATGGTCGCCCCGACCTGATTGATGCGGAGGTTGAGTTCTTTGGCGATCGCTTCGAGATGCCCCGAGGCCAGCGCATCGGCCGCCGCCTGCATGCCAATCTCGCCCGCCGCCGCGCCAGTTGCTGAATCGCTCATGAAAGCCCATCCATGGAAAAAGCAGGCGAGGCATACATCCCTCGCGGAGCTGAGAGAATAACCGATCGCGACTTCGATGAAAGCCGGGCCGATGCGTCGCGGGTGTGGCAGGCAGGGAATCAATATCCTGGCCAGGCGGGATGTTTCGGGAGCCGTTTCATCATCGCCCGAAGCTTGTCTGGAGTCACACGCCGTTCGGGATGGCGCAGGGCTGGCGCGAAGTTTCGCGGAGTGGACGATAGCGTTACAATTTTGGCGGTTCTTCCATTCGACTATCGTTCCATATCAGGGAGTGCGCTGCGATGAGCGATGAAAAACCGTTCAGCCTGTCGGTCAAGGGGTTGGTGCGGGATGGCCAGGGTCGTTGCCTGGTGATCCGGCGCTCGCGCGAGTCGGCGTTCTGGCCGGGGGCCTGGGATTTTGTGGGGGGGAAGCTGGATGCGGGGGAGACGTTCGATCGGGCGCTGGTGCGCGAGGCGATGGAGGAGGCGGGGCTGGAAATTCGCCTCTTGCGCTACCTCGGAGGAATCGAATGGCCACTGCCGCGTGTGAAGGTGGTCTTCATCATCATGGAGGCGAACGTTACGGGCGGGGAATTCAAGCTGAGCGATGAGCACGAGGAATTCATGTGGGTGAGCATCGAGGAACTGCGCGGGCTGGAGCTTTGCGAGCCGATCGCCCGCATCCTGCAGGGTTGCCCGGAATTGAGCGGACGCTATGCGGATCAGGTGAAGGAGTCTGGACATGGGAATTGATCGCGAGTGGCTGCGTGACCAAGTCAAGGAATATTCAGCGAAGCGCGGGCAATATGTGACCTACGCGAAGATGCTGGAATCCACGCTGAAGCTGGCGATCAGGACGATCTGCCCCGCGGCGATCGTGCAGTCGCGCGCCAAGGCGATTTCGAGCTTCGCGGCCAAGTGCACCAAGCGCTGGCCGGAGGTGAAGGATCCGATCAATGAGTTTACGGACCTGACCGGCGCGCGGTCGATCGTGCAGCTCCAGCGCGAGGTGGATGCGATGGTCGCCTTCGTGCGCGGGCATTTCGAGATCGATGAAGCGGCCAGCCAGGATACCTTCGAGCGGCTGGGGGCGCATGAATTCGGCTATCGGTCGGTGCATCTGATTGTTCAGGTGGACCCGAAAAAATTGCCGGCCGGCGTGGCTTCGCAGGAGGAGATCGAACAGATGCTGGGGCTGAAGGCGGAGATTCAAATGCGGACGATGGCCCAGCACGCCTGGGCGGATATCGGGCACGATGTGCTTTATAAAAGTGCGTTTCAGGTGCCGGCCAACTGGGAGCGGGAATCGGCCAGCATCGCCGCGCAGCTCGAATCGGTCGACTCGGCTTTCATGCGGATGGTGTATGGGATCGAAGCGCTGAGCCGCAATGTTTCCACCTATAAGGACCGCGCCAGCACGGAGGAAGAGATTGGCCGCCTGGCGGCGACGCTGGAGTTCGACCCGGCCAACGCCGAACTGGCTTCACAACTCACCCGGCGGATGATCTCGATTGGAAAGTACCAGGATGCGATCGATGTGATCGAGCGCCTGGGCCATCTGCAATCGCCGGCCCTGATGGCCAGCCTCGGGCTGGCGCGGTGCCAGCTCAATAAGGCGGACCGGCGCAGCCCCGGGTATCGACAAGGGCAGTTGCTGATGCAGCAAGTGGCGGAGAAGCATCCAGGGCAGCAGGTGGCCCTGACGGCGCTGGCCGAATCGTGGGAAGGCGAGCGCGATGATGAAGCGCTCAAGTGGTTCCGCCGCGCGTTTGAAGCCGATCCCACCGACCCGCGGGCGCTGGCGGGCTATCTGCGGCAGGAGGTGGCCCATTCGCGGTCCCTGGCGATTGTTCCGCTGGTCCGGCCGAGCATCGAGGCGGCACTGCAAAAATCGCGCTTGCAGGTGCAGGTGCGGGTGAACCTGCCCTATGCGCTCTATCACATCGCCGAGTTCCAGTTGCTGCTGGGCCAGCCGTATGACGGGCTATACGCGCTGCTGCGGGCGGTGAAGTTGACGACCGATGAAACGCTGCTCGAGCGCTCGCTGGGGGCGGTCGAGCGGCTGGAATGCGTGGCCCGGGAGCTTGACGGCGTGGTCTGGTTCGAGCGGGTCCTCAAGTTGGCGCGGGAATACTGGCGCCTGCGCAAGGAGCCCGCGGCGGAATCGGATCCGGCCGCGATCCAGGCGATGGGCCCGGCGGCGCTGGCGGCGGGGATTCGCAAGCCGATCGTGATCGTCGCCGGCGGATGCGATCGCGCCGTCGAGCAGCAGATCGATCAATACGGCGACATTCTCGAGCACGCGTTCAAGGATTTCAGCGGCACGATCATCTCCGGCGGAACCCGCGAGGGGATCAGCGGGCTGGCGGGCGATGTGCTCGAGAAAAGTGGAGGCCGGATTGTCGGCCTCGGCTATCTGCCGGCGACCTTGCCGGCCGATGGCACGGCCACGCGCGACACCCGCTTCAAGACCCGCAACAGCGATGGGCAGGGGGAGTTCAGCGCCACCGAGCCGATTTTGTACTGGACGGATCTGCTGCGACAGGGGATCGATCCGCGGCAGGTCAAACTGATCGGGATCAACGGCGGAAAGATCGCCGCCTTCGAGTATCACCTGGCCCATGCCCTGGGGGCATCGGTGGCCGTGTTGCGGCTTTCCGGGCGCGAAGCGGATCGGCTGATGCTGGATGCGGATGAGCCGGGCAACCAGGGGATTATTTTTCTGCCCCGCGATAAGGAATCGCTGCATGCCTTCGTGCATCTCGGGGATGCCTGCGTCTTCAGCGACGAGGAAATCGTCAACCTTCAGCAGATGGTTCACGAAGGATTCCGGCTCGAGCGCCTCGAGGAGCAGGAACGCCGCGAGCAGGAACGCCGCGCCAAGTATCCCCTGATCAAGGCGGCCTTCCTCCGCTCGAACCAGGAACAGGCGCGGCACATTTCGGCCAAGCTCCACCGCGCGGGCCTGAAGGCGGTGCGCGTGAGCGGCCCCGCCCCGCGCCTATACACGTTCGACAATGCCGCCGTCGAGCAACTGGCGGAGATGGAGCATGGCCGCTGGGTGGTCGAGCGCTTGCTCGATGGCTGGCGCTGCGGCCCGCGCGATGA
>JBBRTW010000036.1:0-26436 GCA_038244055.1 Tepidisphaerales bacterium
GATCCTTCCTCCGCAAACTTCTCCGCCGCACGATCAAGACCACCCTCCTGATCCTGCTCTTCCTCCTCTTCACCGGCGGCGGCACGATGGCGTGGTTTCATTTCGCGCCCCCCGCCAAGACCTGCCTGACCTGCCACGAGATGCAAACCTCCCACGATCAGTGGGCCTCCTCAGCGCACAAAAATATCCACTGCCGCAACTGCCACGGCGGCTCGCTCACGCTGGATGTCCATGCCCTCAAGGAACACGTGAACCGGCTGATCGGTCACTTCGCGCCACAGCCGCCCGACGGTCTCCATCTCGATCACCAGCAGATCCTGGCCGTCAGCAATCGCTGCGGCGTCTGCCACGCCACCGAGCAATCCCGCTGGAGCGCCGGCCGGCATTCCACGACATTTGCCCGCATCTTCCTCGATGAAAAACAGAACCACCGCGAACAACTGGGCGGCGATTGCGTCCGCTGCCATGGCATGTTCTTCGAAGGGACAACCGGCGATCTGGTCGCGCCGCTGAACAAGACGGGGCCGTGGAAACTGCTCAAGCCCGAGCTTGCCAACAGCCCCGCGATCCCCTGCCTCGCCTGCCATCAGGTTCACACGCCGCAAACGCCACAGTCCACTTCCGCCACGCTCTACAACCGCCGCGAGAAAACGCACATCCCCGCCGGCGAGCTTCCCATCGCGCAAATGGCGCAAGACGGCCAGCCCCTGAAAGTTTCTCCCGATCCCGGCCAGCGCCTCTGCGTCCAATGCCACGCCCCCGCCGCCAATCACCAGGCCCTCACCAGCGACGACCGCACTCCCACCGGCAAACATCAGGCCCTCTCCTGCTCGGCCTGCCACGACCCCCACTCCGGCGACACCAGGGCTTCCTGCGCCCGCTGCCATAGCGAGGTCAAACCGGGATATAGAATGCATGCGGCGAAATGACATTTAACATTGCTCTGCTGAAATCTTTCGCTGATTGGCCGAAAGGGTCAGGAGCCGGGGGACGATTGTCAGCGTTTGTGGCATTCCTGGTGGCCGGCTCCTGACCCTGACGAGTCCTGACCCTGACGTGTGGATTCAGCAGGGCAATTTAACATTTAACTTTTGACATTTGACATGTTCCTTCGAAACGCACCGCCATAACACAAAAACGCCTTCTTCAACCCCAGATGCCATATCCATGGCCGGCTGACCTCCATCTCACCGCCGCCCGCCGCGCACACCGCGGCCGCCATTTCCAAAGGGCTTAATCCGCCAAATCCTTTCCCCTGGCCGGCGCAGCTTCGCATCAGGCCATCCAAATCCTCCTCCCGCGCCCGCTCCAGGCCGGCGATCTTCCCGCTGGAGGCCCAATCCACCGCCATCACCCCCCTGCCGCCCGGGCGAAGCAATTTCAGCATCATCCGCAAATGCCTCCGCCGAATCGCCTCCTTCAACCCCGGCCATCCCGGATGCCGCGCCCCCAGCACATGCCGAACCCCGCACCACAACTGCGACAGCACACATGGCGATAATACAAGATCAAACCGACCCGCCAGTTCAACCGGCAAGTCTCGCGCGAAGCAGGCCGCATGCGCCTTCTTTCCAATCAGGATCGCGCCGGGAGAAGAACATGCTGAGTGCTGGGTGCTGAGTGCTGAGTGGATAACGGATCGCGGTTTGTTCGTGGTCAGTGGTCCGTTGTCAGTGGTCAGTTGCGGGTTGTGGGACTTTTCTTGCTTTTCGCCTCTCACTTCTCGTTTCCCGATTTTTTCTTCTCGCTTCTCGCTTCTAACTTCTAACTTCTCATCCCGCAATTCATCGTTCATCCCTCCCTCAACTTCCCTCACCGCCTGCCCCACCACCTCCTCCGAAACCGACCGCCCCTTCCAACTCGCCACGAGATCCGAAATCCCCGTCAAATCCACGGGCGCATGCAGCGCGATCCCCGCGGCATTTTCCACGCCCCATCCTCCATCCTCCATCCTCAACTTTTCAACCCCCTGCTTCTCCACCGCCCGCCGCAGCGCGGCCGCATCGATATCCACCAGATGCACCTGCCGATACGCCCCGGCCAGCCATTTCAAATCCAGGTCGTTGCAATTCCCCGCCCCCAGAACGCAGATCATCCCCCCCCGCGCCTCCGGCACGATGAGCCGTTCGAGGTTCCGCCGATGATTCTCAAAAAAATCCCACTGCCCGCGTGTGGAATTGTTCATGCGCGCCTGCGAATCGGCCAGGGCATCGCGATTTTCGGGCTCGAGGGGCATGGCTTCTACAATGCACCATTAACTTCCTGCGTGCAACCGCCACTGTCGAGGCCACAGAATTGGTTTGGCGACGGCAATTTTCTCCGCTATCATGCGTATGCACGACTTGAAAGGCGCGACTTGACAGGATGGCCTTCATGGATGTCAGCGATCCGCTTCGGGGGCTGGCTAAGACCTCGATCGGCGTCGGGGTTGGCAACATCCTTCTGTGCATCTTCATTCTGGTCGGGATATTGATGATGGAGGATCAAAGGGAGGCTCCCAGCGTGTTCCGACTGTTCATTTTCATATGTATAATTGTCGTCCCGGCGCTCCTCATGGTGGTGCTGGGATTTGTGCTTCTTAGTGGGCGGCTCTGGGCCGCGATTGCGCTAACGGCGGTCTCCTTTATTGAAGTCCTTAAACAGATTCTGATCTTCGGCCTACTGATTGGCGCTGTCGGCGGTGCCGGTGGATGGAGGCTGATGATCCTGCCCGCAATTCTGCTGGTTCGATGTGCGATAGCGATACCCGAAATTCGGTTCCAACTGCGAGCCCGTCGTCGAACCTACGGACCGCGTGGCTTCGAACCTGTTGCTCTCCACACGCCCCGTTCGGTCCCCAGTGTTCTTCCCCCGCGCGGCCTCAAGCCCGACGCTCGACCTCGCCGGGACCGACCGGACCCCACTCAAACTTCTTCATGTGATCCCGCCAGATCTGATCCACCTTCTCCAGACCTGGAAACGTGAAACCTCGCCCCGCTATCACCTTCCCTCGCCTCCACTCCCCCCTTCATCCTTCTGCCTTCCTCCTTCATCCTTCCTCTTCCCCATCCTCTGCTTCCACCGCCCCAGCGACACCGTCAGACTCTCCAGCATCCGCGGGGCCTGCGGGGCGGCCATGAAGACCCGCGCCGAGACCGCCGCCGTCGGGAAAAAGCGCGTGATGAAATCGAACGTAAACTCGCTCGCCCCGTGCCCGATCATCACCGCATTCGCATACGCCCCCGGCAGCACATCCTCCGGCAATTTGAGCTCATCGTAGATTTCCTGGATCGAAGGCGGCTTGGGCGGCTGCGGCGGCTTGGGCAGGACCGGGATCGGCCCGTAGCGCGCTTCATATTTGCCGATATTGTCCTTCAGCGCCGCGATAAACTGCTCCACCACCGGCGGTGCCAGCACCGCCCGCGACACCACCTGCCTCGGCTGCACCAGCCCCATCACAAAATCCAGCACAAACTCAAACGGGCCATCGATCACGATCACCCCCGTGCTGAAAACGCCCCGCGCGACTTTCTCCGGCACCCGCGCGCTCAGCGGGGTGTGCTGCAACTGCTGGCTGATTTGCCCGGAATTTCCCGAATTTTCCGGCCCGCCGCCGCGATTTGGCCCGTCCGGCGAATCTCCCGGCTCGTCCGAACCCTCCGGAGGCTTTGGTGAACTGCTATCGCTCATGCTATTATCATCGACAGCCGGCCGAGAACGTCAACTCCCGGCAGCGGATCCTGAACTAGCAACTAGCAACCAACAACCAGCAACTAACTCATGGAACGACGAAAATTCGGAAATACCGACCTCGAAGTCTCCGCCATCGCACTCGGCTGCTGGATTTTCGGCGTCGACTGGTGGGGCCATTACACCCAGGAAGACTGCAACCGCCTCTGCTCCTTCAGCCTCGACCTGGGCATGACCTTCTTCGACAACGGCGATGCCTACGGCAATGGCCGGGCCGAAACGCTCTTTGGCAACTGGGTCAAATCGGCCGGGATCGACCGCTCCAAGATTCAGATCGGCTCGAAATTCGGCTACGACTTCTACTCCGATCCCGGCCAGGCCGGCTCGCATTCCGAGCGCAAGCAGGATTTTTCCCCGAAATTCATGCGGCATGCGCTGGAGCAGTCGCTCACCCGCCTCCAGACCGATTACGTCGATTTGTACATGGCCCACAATATCAAGATGCCCCAGTTTCGCGAGGATATGTTCGCCGAACTCGCCAAGCTCAAGGACGAGGGCAAGATCAAGGTCTGGGGCGTGTCGCTCGGCCCGGCCATCGGCTGGCGCGAGGAGGGCGTCGAGGCGATCATGAAATACGACGCCAAGGCCGTCCAGACCGTCTACAACCTCTTCGAGCAAAACCCCGGCCGGGAATTCTGCGAAACGGCCCGGGCGCATAAGGCCGGCGTGATGGCCCGCGTCCACGACAACTCCTCGATCCTCAAGGACATCGTCAAGCTCGATACCAACATCGGCGAAAGCGACCACCGCAAGTTCCGCGACCAGGCCTGGAAAATCTACGGCCTGAAAAAGCTCGAGCTCGTCCGCCCCCTGGCCAAAACCCACGGCATGACCGTCCACCAGCTCGCCTGCAAGTGGCTGCTGATGGACCCGAATCTGACCAGTATCACCGGCACGTTGTTAAATGAGCATGAGATCAAGGAGGCCGCCGAATCCGTCAACAAACCCGACCTGACCCGGGAGGAACTCGCCTGGATCGTCAAGGAATACGCCGACGACTGGGGCCTGGGCGCTGAAGCCCATCCCTGCGATCTCAAGAGTAGCGCCGACCCCTCCGGGCGCGTGCGCAGTGGATACGTTCCGCCACCCGTGTTTGTCGCGTGAGCCGATTTTAGCCGCTCGGCTTGCCGAGCGCGTCTGGTGGCTTGCCTGCATTCACCACTTCCAAAACACCATGACCGCTCCCCAGGGTCAGGAGCCGGCCACCAACAACCGTCGCCACGCAGTTCACTGCCCCGGCTCCTGACCCTTTCATGCCCATCCACGCGAGTCACGCAACATCCCGTGCATCGCCATAAGTAAAACCAAACACCACCCGTGCCCCTCCGCTTCACCATCCTCCACCACACCGCTCACCCCACCCAGCCCGACCATTTCGATCTCCTCTTCGAAACCGCCCCCGACTCACTTTTGGCCACGTTCCGCAGCCCGATTTGGCCTCTCGCTACCGCAACGCTCATCGAGCAAATCAACGACCACCGCCGGGAATACCTCGAATTCGAAGGCCCGCTCAGCAATAACCGCGGCCAGGTTCAGCAAGTCGCCGCCGGAACCTTCGAATTCGTCCAACGGGATGAATCGACCTGGATTCTGCATCTGTCCCCGGATCAGCGCCTGACATTCAAGCGCCTCGGAGTAACCGATCAATGGGACGTTCAACCCTCTCCCATCCGAACCCCAACTCCGCTATAGTGCCCCAAGGTCAATCATGCTCCAGGGCCCGCGCACCATTCTTCGAGCCGCCGTTCATTATCAGCCGATGCTGCGCGAGATCGGCCTCGATGCCGAGGGCGTTTTCCGCGATCCGCGCATCGTCGTCTGGCGCTCCATCACCGAGCGCGAGAACTGCACGCTCGATGCCGATCTCCGCGATGGCCGGCATGTCCGCCTCCACATCAAGCGATACCTCCCCGCGCGCGGCTTCCAGACCCCGGCCGAGGAAGAGGCCCGAGGCATGCGCGCCCTGGAAATCGAGCAGATTCCCTCCACGCCCCTGGTCGGCTGGGGCAAGATGGCCGATGGGCGGAGTTTCGTCATCACCGAAGACCTCGCCGGCTACCGGGCGGCCGACAAGCTGATCGAGGAAGGCGCGCTCACCTTCGACGCCCTTCTGGAGCCCACCGCCGATCTGGCCGCCAAGCTCCACCGCTCCGGCCTGCACCATCGCGACCTCTACCTCTGCCATTTCTTCGTCCAGCCCGCCCGCGACGGCGCGCCGGACCTGCGCCTGATCGATGCCGCCCGCGTTCAGCGCCTGGGCGGCATCTTCACCCGCCGCCGCTGGATCGTGAAAGACCTCGCCCAGTTCTGGTACAGCACGATCGCATTGAAAATCACCGATGAGCAGCGCGCCCGCTGGCTCGAACGCTATCGCCAGCAGCGCCCGCTCAAATCCGTGAGCTGGCTGAGCCGGTCGATTCAGAAAAAATCCAACTGGATCGCCCGTCACGATGCGAAACTGCGCGCCAAGCAACCCACGCGCAATGTGTCGATTCCGGGGGCGTAGGAATCGCGGAGGATGAGCCGACCATGTCCGTGGGAGAGGTCGACGGTGAATTGGGGGTGGGTACGGGAGAAGATCGGAGAGCCGCGATATCCGGAAGCGATGGGTTTCAGGTTGCCAACATTGGCAACGAATCCTAAACTATGAATCGACTTGGTATCGAAGGCACTGATCGTTGAACTTTCTGGAGTGGGCTCATGCCGCCGAAAGTGAGCCGGGACTTTCAGAAAGTGGCGCTTCAGCGTCTGTCCACAGCGGAAGCGCTCCTTCGTATCAAGCTGACACTGGATGCTCAATACATCGGCGGTTACGCGCTCGAATGCACTCTCAAGGCTTTGATTTTAGAGCGGACGCCGGTTGCCGACAAAGCGAAGACTTTGAAAAAGATCAGTTCGAGCGCGAAGATGCATAGGCCGGATGTTCTCTTGGGAAGGTTGCGAGATCTGGGAGTGCTGCTGCCCCTGGACCTCGCCAAGCGAATGAGGCGCGTCGATTGGACGACTAACCTCAGGTACGAGACAGGACGTCGCGATACCGGAGAGACAACCGGTTTTTTGAAGACCGTAAAACGAGTTTACGCCTGGGTGGAGAAACAATTGCCATGATTAAAACGGTTGTACGAAACTGGGAATCGAAGCGGACGAAAGAAACCCGCATGGTTGAAGATGCTCTTCAAACGGCAGGCTTCGAGCAGGTTGATGCCTATCGGTATAATTCCGCCTCGATTCGGGTGCGGGTAATCGATTCGCGATTTGAAGGACTTCCGGCTGAAAAACGCGACCGGATGGTTGAGACCCACTTGGATAAACTTCCAGAGCGCACCCAGGCGGACATCGTAAGTCTGTTCACCTTTGCCCCATCTGAAATTAAAGATGCGTCGGCAAACTTTAGAGAGTTTTTGTTGAATCAGGAGTTTGAGAAGCCGAGCCAATCCAAGTTGTAGATCGTCATCGATCAATCGCAATGCAGGCCGCGTGGCACGAGTTGATGCAATTCGCACCGAGATTCAACGGCTGATCCGAGCCGTTCCTTTCCATCGCTTCCTTCTGGTTCTCGAAAACGGCGATCGCGTGACGATCGAGTATCCGGAGAATATCGCGTTCGATCCCGAGGCGAAGGAGCCGGGGAGCGATGAGTTTTACGTGATCACGGGAAGGATCAGGCTGTTTAGCACGTTCGGAGCGGTGTCGAGCATTGTGCTGGCGGATCGGGAGGGGGCGGCGGCGTGAATGCCAAAGGCGACCGTTAAAGATCGAGTCACAGAGATGAAGTGACCAGCGGCTACGCCGCTTTGATCGGCCGAATATCCTGATTCGCATCCGCCCCCGCGGCCGGGCGATTCTCCAAAACCTCCCCGCCATACGCCACGAATGTCGGCGTGAATCCCGGGATGCCGTTGCGGATGACTTTGGAGGTGGGGAAGAGCTTGCGGAGCTTGCGGCGGCTGAGCAGGCAGATATCCGTGCGATCGGCACCGGAGCCGTATTTCTTTTTGATGTGCAAATAGCCGAATTTGTAGCCGATCTTGTGCTGCCAGCTTTGGGGAAGCCAGGTGACGAAGGGCAGGCGCAGGTGCGGCTCGAAGGGGAACCAGCGGTTGGGGGTGGTGACGAACCAGCTTTTGGCCACCCGCATGATCTCGTTGGCGAAGATCACCTGGTTCTCGAAATTGAAGACGTGCTCGATCACGGCGTTGCAGTAGCAGATATCAAAAGACTTATCCGCGAAGGGAAGCTGCAAGCCCGAGCCACAGACGGTCTTGAGCTCTGGAACCGCGTCGCGCGCCCGCTGCACATCGGGAAAAAAGAGATTGACCAGCACGATGTTTTTCTTGGTCGGGTAGGAATCAATGAGCTGCTTGTTGGGCTGGATCTTATTGCCGGCCTCGCCGCCCGCTTCGCCGCCGACATCGAGGATGACCGTATCACGCTGCGGGCGCATGACATCGTAGAAAAGCTCGAGCTTTCTACGGCGGCTGCGGTCGGAAACGAGACGGAACATTTTCTGGATCATGGGGGCGTCGCAGTTGTTAGTTATTAGTTGCTAGGTGTTAGTTGTTAGTTGCTAGTTGTTGGTTGTTAGTTGTTAGTTGCCAGTCGTGGCCGTCATTCTGAGGGAGTATAGACGACCGAAGAATCTGGTTTATGCGTCGTGGGCCGTTCGCCTATATGAATGGGCCGATCCGTTCCGGCTGGATTCTTCGGTCGCCTGAGGCTCCCTCAGAATGACACTTCAATGCCGCTCGAATGACACTCACCCGTCTTTCCGCGCCCAGTTGTACGGAATATCGTTAACGTGCGGATCGACCCGGTATTCATCGGGGTTCTTGTAATCGTAGCATTCGGTGGTGTAGTTCACGACGATCGCTTCGTGGTCGCTCACGCACTTGAAGCCGTGATAAACCAGATTGGGAATCTCGATCAGAAACGGCGCGTGATCGCCGATGACGAACTCGTTGACCATTCCAAATGTTGGGGAATCTTTTCGCGAATCGTAGAGCACGACCTTCATCTGCCCGCGCACGCAGATGAAATGGTCGGTCTGCTTCTGGTGGTAGTGCCAGGCCTTGACGACGCCGGGGTAGGCGCTGGTCATGTAGATCTGGCCGAACTTGATGTTATTGCATTCCTTGTCATCGGCGCGGAGCATTTCCATGAGCCGGCCGCGCTCGTCGCAGTGGATGGTCAGGCGCTTGACGGTGACGCCTTTGATGAGTTCTTTGGGCATGGGGCGATCCTGGTTGCTGGTTGCGAGTTGCTGGTTGTTCGTTGTCAGTTGTCAGTGGTTCGTTGTCAGTGGTCGGTTGAGGAGCATCGTTCGATTGGCTTTTGGCGAAATTGACGGCCTTGGTTGATCGGGCTGGATCCTTCGGTCGCTAAGGCTCTCTCAGGATGACTGGGGGACGATCACGATGACCGGGGACGATCGTGCTACGCGACCACCGAGCCGGCGACCTTTAATCCTGTGGGTTTGTCGCCGGGTGGAGGTTGTGCTTTTTGGGGCGGGGGCGGATCGGCGTCGAGCTCTTTGGCTCTCCTGACGATCCGATCGCCGAAGAGTGTTTCCCACGCATCCAGAAGAACCGGGATGGAATATTTCCAGGCGAGTTTTTCTTCCACCCGCCGCCGGCCGTACTGGCCCATCTGATGGCGGAGGCTGGGATTCACCAACAGTTCGGCAATTTTGTCGGCCAACTCGACCGAATCATTCGGCCGGGCATAGAGCGACGCCAGACCCGCCGAGACCCGGCCCTCCGTCAACTCGAACTGCACGATCGGCCGGGCCAGGGCCATGTACTCGATGATCTTGTTCATCGTGCTCTTATCGTTCATCGGGTTGGCGAGATCCGTGTTGACGCAGACATCGCAGGTGCAGATCGCCTCGATCATCGTGGCATCATCGACGCGCCCCGGAAAGGCGATATCGCCCGCGACGCCCATGCGCTCGGCCAGATTGATGATGTCCTGCCGCGTCGGGCCATCGCCGATGACGACCCAGCCGATGTCATTGGCCGGCCGCTCTTTCTTGAGCCGCGCCGCCGCCTCCACCAGAAAATGCAGCCCCTCCTGCGGGCCGATCGTGCCGATGTAGCCGACCAGAAACTTCTTCCCCTTGCGCCAGCGCGAAGGATTCGCCGCCACGGGCTTGAAGCGCTCCAGATCGGGGGCGCTGCGAACAACGAAGACGCGCTGCGGGTCCATCCGCCCGCGCACGATGGCGATGCGTTTATACGATTGATTGGTGGCGATGCTGGCGCGGCGGCTGAAGAAAAAGGTGAGCCGCTCGGCCATCAGAACGGCGCGGTGGAGCAGCCGCTTGGTCCATCTGACCCGGCCGAACTTCACCTCAAACAACTCGGGGTTGATATCGTGATGATCGAAGATAAATCGAACCCCCAGCGGGATGAAAGGCAACGCGACCAGGAAAAGCAGATCGGGCGGATTGCACGCCTGGATCGCATCGAACGGGTCCGCGCGGAAAATCTTCCACGCCAGGCGCAACTGATGCCACAGGGCCGCGCCATATTCGCGGGCGTAGCCTTTGGCGGATTGCTCATCATCGGCCGGCAGCGGATGGCGGTAGATGCGGATCCCTTCGAGCTCTTCAAACGCCAGCGTGTACCCCTTAAGCATCGGGCAGATGACCGAAACCCGATAACCGGCCGCGCGGAGCGCGCGGGCCTCCTGCCACACCCGCCGATCGAAGGGCAGGGGCAGGTTCTCAACCAGAATGAGGATGTGACGGGTTTTCGGGCTCACAAATCCATATCACCAGCACAGGCCGAGGTAGCGCGGATCGCCGCGCATGATTTTCTTGCCGCCGCCCTCAACGTCAATGAGCGTCTGCCCGTCGCGGGCGCGGGCGGCGGCCCAGGCCCAGTCGAAATCGGCATCGACGACGACAATGACCTCGGCCTCCATCACTTCTTCGGCACTATAACGCATCATCTGAGCCAGCGAAGGAATCTCATGATCGGCGAATTGTTTATTGGCACCGGTGAGTTTTTCCACCGAAACGCGCGGGTCGTGAGCCAGAACGTCGCACCCATCATCCACCAGCCGCCGGGCGACGCGGACGGCGGCGCTCTCGCGCAGATCGTCCGTGCCGGTCTTGAAAGTCAGCCCGAAAATGCCCACCCGCCGCGCGCCCGCCTTACGCACCAACTCAACAACTTCGAGAATATGGGCGTCATTGCTGCGAAGAATCTCGCCCAGCAGCGGAAGACTCGCCCCGCTCCGCTCCCCCTCGCGCACCAGGGCGCGAACATCCTTGGGCAGGCACGAGCCACCGAATGCGAATGCCGGGCGGAGGTAGGCCTTGGAGATGTTGAGCTTGGTGTCCTTGCAGGAAAGCTCCATCACTTCCTGGGCATCGATCCCCCATTTCTTGGAAACCCGGCCGATTTCGTTGGCGAAGGCGACCTTGAGCGCATGAAACGCGTTATCCGCGAATTTCACCATCATCGCGACATCAGGGCGGGTGATCAGCAGCGGCGCGGCGATATCGGAATAGAGGGAGGCGATCAGTTCGGCGGTGATGGAATCATCGGTGCCGATGACGGTCTTGGGCGGGTTGAAGAAATCGTTGACGGCCGTGCCTTCGCGGAGAAATTCAGGGTGGACGGCGAATCCAAAACCCTCGCCCGCGAGTTTGCCGGATTCGCGCTCTAAAGTGGGGAGAATCACATCCGCCGCCAGGCGCGGCAGTGTCGTGCTGCGTATGGCCACGACATGGCGCGCCGGTTTGGCCGCGATGGACCGGCCAATTTCCTGACACACGCGGATGACGGCCGAGGCATCGGGTGAGCCATCGGCGGCGCTGGGCGTGCCGACGCAGACGAGGCTGAGATCAGTCGAAGCAATGGCCGCGGCGGCATTGGTGGTGGCGCTGAGCCGGCCAGTGCGGGCGTGGCGGGAGAGGATTTCTTCCAGGCCGGCTTCGAGGATCGGGCTCTGGCCCGAAGCGAGTTGCCGCACCTTGGCTTCGGAAATATCAACGCCCACCACGGTGTGCCCGCGTTCAGCGAGACACCCGGCGGATACCGCGCCGACATAGCCGAGGCCAAAGATGCTGATACGCATAACATTCACATCTTCTGCTGCTCGCGCCAGAGTTTAACGAGCAGGCTCGATTCATCGAGTTCGACGGCGCTTTCCGGAATCGGCTGATCCATCTTGATATCGCGGGTCAGGCGTACCCCATCGGCCAGTCCGATGGGGAGCAGTCCCTTCGCGTTTTCCGCGATATCGAGCTCGCCATATTGTTTGAAGCCGCCGATCCCATCAAGGATTTCGCCGGCCTTCAGATCGCGCTTGGCCAGTGCGATCGTATGGCAAACGGGCCTGCCGCGCGGGGCGATGGTGGCTTCGCGGTAGATGACCGCCTCGGCGGCGCTCAGCGGCGTTTCGATATGACAAAGGTGATACGGCCGGAAAAACATGTAATTCGGGCCATCGCCCATCTTGAGATACTTGAGATACGGCTGCACGAACTCGCGATTTTTCCCGCGGGCGATGATGAAAATCCCGCCCCCGAAATCGCCCGCCAACGTGTAATCGACCACGCCCCCGGGGCCAGCCATCGTGCCGGTCCATTCGAAATCTTTAACAGCGTTCTTCAGGTCCGTCTTAATTCCGACCATGCCGCGCTTGAACGGCACCAATCCGGTAGCGTTACAGACGACATTCTGCTCGATGTTCATCTTAGTGCCATCGGTGAAGGCGCAGGTCATCTTCGGGCTGGTGCGCTGCTTGGTGGCCCATTCCATGATCGAATCCGGCGTGGCGCGGATGTTCATGAACCCCTTGCAGTTGACGGCCGCCAATACGTCGAAACCGCAGCCGGCGCAGTACTCGAACATGCGCATGATCACGCCCGGCTGATCGCCATCGGCGTTGGTGTAGACGATGCCGGCCTCGTCCGCCTTTTTCTTCAACAGCGGACCGAGCGTGCCATCGGTTTCGGCATTCAGCGAAACAAAATGCTTCTTGTTGCGGATGCAGGAGAGCGCCTCGCGCGCCCCCAGTTCGACCGCGCCCGTGGCTTCGATGACCACATCCAGTGGAGCAATATGCCCCGCGATCTCCGGGTCCGCCGAAACCGCCGGCCGGCGCTCGTCCACCGCGATGGAGATCCTGGCGACATCATCGCTGACCAGCACATGCTCGCGCTTGTAGCCGGCATCGACGTAAGCCTGAACGGCTTTGTCGATGGTTCGATTCACCAGCAGCGATGGCCGCATCCCCGGCATTTTCGAGAGCTGATAGACCAGCCCCTTGCCCATGAAGCCCGCGCCGATGACGGCCGTGCGCACGGGATCGCCGCGCGATTCGCGGCGTTGAAGTTCTCTAAAAAGATGAGTCATGATTATTGCGGATTGCGGATTGCTTATGCTTTATCAATCAAATGTCGCCGCTGCTTGCGGAATAATTTCCAGTGCTCGTTGCGCGTGTCCTCGTACACCCGAATCTTTTCCAGAAATTCAGCGTCACGTCTCCCTGCAACTTCCGCGAGCCGCATCAATGGCGCCCTCACCGCGAAAAACATCCACATAAAAAAGTTCGCGATCCACATGTACGTCGCCCCGTAATGCTTGCGGAACAATTTGAGCAGCGCCCGGTCGATGTGGAACAGCCGGTTGCTCGTCGTCTTTTTCGCGGATTCTCCCACCAGATGGATAATCTGCGCCTCCGGGCAGAAGACCAGCCGCCCGCCAGTCTGGCGGATGCGCCAGCAGAGATCGGTCTCCTCGGCATACATGAAAAAGTGATCGTCGAACCCGCCGGTTTGTTCGTAAACTTCCCGCCGGATCATCAGGCAGCATCCCGTGATCACCCCGACCTCGCGCACCGAATCGCGCTGCCAGTAGTCCATCGCCTCGCGGTTGAAGAGCGGGCTGTTTTTGAACATCAGGTGCAGCCCAAACGCCTTGCAGATCAGCGGCCACATCCCCGGCGAGCCCCAGCAGCACGACCGCTCCAGCGACTGGCCATCCTCCTTCAGCGTCCGACCGCCCACCGCCCCGGCCTCGGGATGCTGGTCGGCGAAAGCCAGAAGTTTTTCGATCGCGCGATCCAGAACCACCGTATCCGGGTTCAGCAGCAACACCCACCGGCCCGTCGAGTGTTTGTAGGCCAGATTATTCGCCCGCCCGAAACCGAGATTCACACCCGGCTCGATCAACTTCACCCACGGAAACTCCGCGCGGACCATCTCGGCCGACCCATCATTCGAAAGATTGTCGACCACGATCGTCTCGTATCGAATTCCCGCTGTCTGCGCCCGCAGCGAACTCAGGCAATCGCGCAAAAGCTCTTTCACGTTCCAACTGACAATGCAGACACTGACATCGACCACGCCCACACTCACATCCGCGCCCGCCCCCGCCCCCGCCTGATCCGGGTGGCATGGGTAAAGCTGCTCCGTTACCCGTGTCCGCTCTGCCTCCCCCGCCGCGCCGCCGGCCGGAGACATTCGGGCATTCTTGCTGATTGGCTCGAGCATCAGTGTCATCAGTTAATCCGAGTCTCCGACGCGGGCTTTTTCCACACGCATACGAAAGTCAGCGTGATAAGCTCTTCATCGGCGTATTCGGTGAGCTCCCCGCCTGATTTGATCTGGGCAATTTCATTCGCGAGCCCCGGTGTTTCATCGGGCCAGCATTCGATCGCCGAGCCCGGCAAATGCCTGGCAAAAACCTCGCGCCATTGCGGCAGGCGAAGCCGATTCAAATACGCATTGGTCTGCACCAAATCCTGATAGGCCGGCCGAAGGTGGCTCCACTTCGGCAGCATCTCCCGGCGATGGCTGAAAATCCGCGTGTCGTGGCAGCCGCTGTCGCTGGTGTAGAGATGGAGGTCGATAAAACAGACCCCCCCCGGCTTGAGAACGCGCTTGATCTCCTCCAGCGCCTTGCCGGGATCGGGAATATGCTCGAATACGGCCGACGTATAGACCACATCAAAACTGGCATCGGGGAACTTTAGCTCGGCCGCATCCATCTGGAGGATGTTCTGCAGCGGCTTCATCTGCCCGATCTGCCGGCGGAATTCCTTATGGTATTTCGCATCCAGCCGCAGCATCTTTCGGGCAACGGTCTTGCAGGTCCGCGTAAGTCCATTGTGGCGGAGCATCTTCACGTAACCGATCGGATTCCACCCATTGGCGACGAAATCGATATCGATCCCCGTCACCTTGTTCTTCCGCCCGAAGTAGAGCATCTGCGGCTGTTTCTGCCCCGGGCCGATTTCGAGAATTGTCTTGTTTTCCAGGGTCGTGCCGGTGTGCCGGAGGATGGCGTCCTCCGTGCGGCGAATCCGCTGGATCATCCGGCTGACGATGCGATTCACATCGTGCGAATGGAGATGGAATAGATTCCAGAACTCCCTCAGCCGCCTGCCAAGACCCATCTTATTGGACGTATACGACTGCATTCATTCTCCGAGGCCGGTTGCGGCGCATCCGATCAACGCGTTAACCCAGATTATTCACCACGAAAAACACGAAATGCACGAAGAGGAATGAACCAATGGATTTACAGTCAAAAAGTCGGTAACCGGTGAATTGCACGTTGCGCAAATTACATTTCTACTCTTCTCCTGTCTTCTTCGTGCCCTTCGTGTTTTTCGTGGTTCATCTGAATTATTCGGGTTAAGGCGGCAATGGGGTTCTTCGGCCACCGCCCGCAAATTCTTGAGGCGGCAAACCGAAATGTCCATTGGATCAAGAGATACGGGAAGATGGGATTGAGGGCAATGGGCATATTGCGGATTGCCAATTGCGGATTGTGGATTGCCCATTGAGATGGGGCATTTCAGTCCGCAATCCGCAATTGGCAATCCGCAATGGCATCATTTTCGACGCTTTCCCTTCCGTGGGTGCTCGGCCGGCACCGCCCTCTCCGCCCCCACAGGAATCGTATCCCCCGCGATCCCCTCTTCGACCACCGCTCCCTCACCCCCCTGCCCGCCCTCCGGCGTCATCAGCGCCAATTTCTGCCCCGGCTTGAGGTGATACACCAGCATCACCGGCTTGCCATCCACTTGGGCCATCAGACCCACCCGCCGCGTCGTCGCCCCCACAAACATCGGCGCGTTGGCCACCACCGCCAGGAACATGTGGTAAATCACCTGCATTTCCCCGAACAGCGCCACCACCAGCATCGCCCAGAGCGACCCCGCCAAGGTCGACAGCAACGACCACAAAATCCACTCATCCGCCAGCCCATTCGCCTTCTTGCTGGCGTTCCAGAGCTGCCAGCCGCAAATCGCGCACAGGCCGTAGAAGCTCACCATCCCCATCAGCCCATTGAGCACCGTCATGTAGACCCAGTGGATGCAGAGATCGTGGAAAGTCGTCCGGCCATCGGAATAATTGGCCGGGATTTCCCCATAGCCGGCGATCCAGTGGCCGTTCATCCCGCCATTGATCGTGTAGCTGTTCAATCCCACGCGATACCAACTGCTGCCCTGATCGAAGCCCATGCCGGCCATCAGTTCCATGGGATTCTTGCGCGAGACCAGGCAGAAAATGATGATCAGCAAACCCGCGATCGCCAAACCCATCCGCCAGGATTTACGGAAAGGAAACAGCGCTAGGAATCCAAGGCTCATCGCCGCCATCATGATCGGCCCGCCGGCGATGGCCGAAATAATCCCGGCCGGGAGTCCGATACCCCAGGCGATCCCCCAGGGCATGTAAGATTTCTTCTCCCAGAAGAGCGAGGTCCCCCAGGCCAGCAGCAGCGAGAAAAACCACCCGAACATGATGCACTGGAGAAACGGGCAATTGGCGCGGAAATGCAGCGACCCGAACATCATGCGCATATCCACCAGGCGCGTGACCAGGCTGGGGTCGATCTTGGGCATGCCATACTGCATGATCGCGTAATAGGGATGATCGCCGGTCAGGAACTGGTAGATGCCGAAAATCGCCAGTGGAAATGCCCCCCAGATCCAGGCCTTCAGCAGCGCGAAAAAGCTCTCGCGATCGGTGATGAGCATCCGCACGCACCAGAACGGCGCCATCGTGCCCAGGAAAAACCCGCCGCGATTGTTCAGCGCCTTGCCCGGCCCCTGCGTGATGATCTGCGAAATCGTCAGCAGCAGAAAATAAATCAGGGCGACGGTATCGACCTTCCCCCATTTGAATTTCCGGCGGATGGCCGGCGTGGTCAGGCAGCGCATGAAGAGAACGATCGCGATGATCCGCTGCGCCGTCAGCCCGAGATTGTCGGGCGGGAGCATGAGATTGTTGGGGTAACAGGCGATCGCCAGCGCCAGCGGGAGCAGCGCGTAACGCGTCGGCAGCAAATAGGAGAGGATGCTGCAGACGATGCAGACGGCGATGGTGAATGGTTTATCGGGGGTCATGTATCAGTCATGCTGAGCTTGCGAAGCATCTGGCCAACTCATTCAGATCCATTTCCTTCCGGTCCCCTCTCCTGTACTCGGGAGAGGGTGAGGGTGAGGGTCTTGTCTTACTCCCTCTCCCAAGCGGCGCAAGAACAGCCCATCCGCCGCGCCGCCCAATCGCCGCATGGGAGAGGGTGGGGGTGAGGGGTTTGTGCCGCGAAGAAAGAGCGGCTATCCCATTCCACCGAAGACCCTCACCCCCACCCTCTCCCGAGTACAGGAGAGGGAGTAAATGCGCTTGGTTTTCTTGGGTCATGCCACCGCCTCTCTCCGACCAACTAGCTCATCCAACGCCCCCGCCAGTCTCTTCGTCAATTCCCTCCGCTCAAACGCCCGCACCGCCGCCCGATCCTGCTCAATCGCCGCCTGCCCCTTGATTTTCGCCGCATAAAATTCCTTCAAAGCCCCCGCCGCCCCCTCGACATCATCCCCCTTCAAGCACACACCCGACTTCGTCGAGCGGACAAAATCCATCATGTCTCCCGAAGGCCCCATCGCCAGGATTGGCCGGCCGCTGCCGAGATATTCGTAAGTCTTGCCCGGCACGATCAGCGCCGGCCCGCCATCCAGTGGCGTGTGATTCGGCAGAAACAGCACATCGGCCGATTCGACCCAGCGGACGGATTCGAAATGGGAGCGATACCCGAGCAATTTGACCATCTTCGCGGCCGGGGATGACTCCACAAGAGCGCGATCGCCCGGACTCACTTCACCCACCAGCACCAGCTCGATCTTGCCCTGAGGAATGTCGCCGCGCTGGATGAGTCGTTCCATCGCCTCCAGCAGATAGCGCGGCGTGCGCGTCCACAAATTGATCGGCCGGCGCGGATATTTGAACTTGTTCACCCACCCGCGCCCGGCAAATAAATCATCCCACAAGCCCGCCATCTCCGAATGAAAACTCCCGGTGTGGACGATCCGCAGCACATCCTTCCCCACCGGCTCAACAGCGCCTGATGCGCCACCCAATAAACCGCCCGATTTTCCTCCGGCCGATGCGCCCGCGATCGGCGCGCCGCCGTGCGAATCGCCGCCCTTTCCAAAATCCTCCGCGTCATACCCATTGGTGATCCAAATCACCTTGCATTTGCCGCCGGCCGGGTCCAGCCCCTGAACCTGCGACCCAAACTCTTCCGCCGCCGCGACCGCGGACTGCGGCGTGTTCATGATGATCAGGTCCGCCGCCGAGAATGCGCGGGCCATGGCCGCCCAATCGCGCGAGGCATGCCAGCGGGTGGGGTACATGCGCGTCTCATCCAGCGACCACGGATCGCGCAGATCCAGCACCAGCGGCAGCCCCGTCTGCCGTTTGAGCTCGATCCCCGCGCGGGCGGCCGTGAACGGCGACATCGTCACGAAAATCGTCTCGGGCTTATGCTCGCGAATCATCTCCAGCCCCAGCCTCGTCGCGGGCTTGGCCCACCAGCCGATCGGATCGGTGATGGAAAGCCGATGCCGCCATTTCTTCTGCGCGGAGTTGTAAGCCCGCAGTTCGCGATCGTTCAGCCGCGTATACCGCACCACCGTGCCCGCCGGCACATCCTTGAGCAGACTCTGATCCTCCACCGGACTGACCCAATCCCGAGTCGTCCCCCCATTGGCCACCACCAGCGGATTCCACCCGAATTGCGGCAGATATTTGGCGAATTTCACGGACCGCTGCACCCCCGCCCCGCCGCGCGGAGGGAAGAAATAGGCGAGAAACAGCAACGACCGGCTCAAAACGATATCTCCCTGCAATCAAAGATCATTGAACCACGAAAGGCGCAGGCTCCCGGCGACGGAACCGGTCCTGAAGCTTCAAAATCGGCCTTTCAAAAAACGCGAACGATGCCCACGCCACTGCGAATGTGCAGGCCACCGCCAACGGCGTCAGCAACCGCGCCCGGCTCGCCGAAGTCTCCGCGTTCAGCCCAAACGCGTAATACACCAGCATGTGATACAAATATACGCCATAGCTGATCTTCCCCACCCAGCACAGAAACTTCCCCCGAAGAACCCGCGCCAGAATCGCCCTGCTCCCCGTCGTCGTGATGACCGTCATCACCACCGCGCCCGACAAGCAGGCGAAAAAGATCAACTGCGCCATGATGCGCCAGTCATCATCGATCAGCTTGAGCCGGCCGACGAGGATCGCAAATCCGAAGATGAACAACCCCGCCGCCAGCAGCAGCGCCGCCCGCGAATTTCGGCGGATCCATAACTCATGATACGCCCACAGCGCCCCCAGCGCCAGCGAGGCCGCCCGGCAGGTCGTGGTCTTGTACACCCAGTTCCAGACGTGCCGGTCATCCGTGTACTCGATGAAGAACCACGCCGACACCAGCGCCAGCGGCACAATGCCATACAGCGCCACCCGCCGGCTCCAGACCCGCGACAATCCATACACCACCAGCGGCCACAAAATATAAAAATGCTCCTCCACGCACAGCGACCACGTATGCCCCAGCATCGAGGGCTGAAGGCTCCACGCGAAGTAATAATTGGAAAGATAGACCGAGGCCCAGAACACATCGGTTGATGGCCGCCCGGCGATCGTATTCCATACCAGCGCGATGAGAATGACGAAATAATACAGCGGCAAGATCCGCAGGAATCGCCGCATCAGGAAGAACCCCAGCGGCACCCCATTCTTGCGATCGTCCAGCAGGATGCGCGTGATCAGAAACCCGCTCAAAACGAAAAACACATCCACCGAAAACCACCCCAGTAACTCGCGCGGATGCTTGAGCGCGGGAACGTACACGACTTCCGGCAGATGCGCCAGCAGCACCCCCAGCGCCGCCAGCCCGCGCACCCCATCGAGTTCCGGCACGCGATCGATCCCCGACTTTTTCTTCGCCGGTTTATCGATGGCCGGACCCTCGGTGGCGGCGGTGGTTGATGCGGAGATGGAAGGTGTCGCCGGGAGCATAATCGTCATCGACCTTTGAAACCTGCATGCCCGTCTCCGGGTGCCATCCGCCGCACGTCGACCTTTCAAATCTCCAACTCCGGCGCCCTCCCCTCCCGATACACCGGCACCGCTTCCACATCCTTCCCCTCCAGCGCCGCCCGATACACCCGCGCCATCAGCTCGGTATTGCTCGGCCACTGATAATACTTTTCCACAAACCGCCGCCCCGCCAGGCCCATCTCGCGGCGCTGCTCCGGCGAATCGATCAATTCAATGCACGCCCGCGCCAATCCCTCCACATCCCTCGGCCGGACCAACAGCCCCGTCCGCCCATCGATCACCGCCTCGGGCACGCCCCCAACCCGCGTCGCCACCACCGGCACACCACTCGCCGAGGCTTCGATCGCCGCCACGCCAAACGTCTCGCTCTCGTAAACGCTCGGCATCACCATGATGTCGAAACTGCGAATCAGCGTCGGCACCTTGGCATGATCCACCCGCCCCAGAATTTCCACGCACCCGCCCAGCCCAAGTTGCTTCACCCGCGCTTCCAGTTGCCCCTGCATCTCTCCCCTGCCGGCCAGAACCAGCTTCGTATTCGGCCGCGCCGCATGAATCCTGGCGAACGCCTCAATCAAAACATCCGGCCCATATTTCGGCTTGAGCCACTTCACGAACCCCAGCACCACCGGCGCATTGCCATTGATCCGCCCGGCAATCTCGGCCGGGTCGCGCTGCAACGGAAACCGCGCCAGATCGACTCCGAATGGAATCACATGAATCGGCCGGCCTTCGGGAACGAATTTCGCCGTCTCCCGCGCCAGCATGTAAGTTGTCGCCGTGATCCAGCGCGATTGCCGCAGCGAAGTGCGCAAGCCGCGGACGATGCGCGGATCGGGCGGGCCGTCGAAAACCACATCCTGCCCCCAGGTCGAGGCGACCATCGGCACCTTGATCTTGTCCCAGTACCAGGCCCGGCCGGATTCGCAGACGAAATGGAAGTGGATCAATTGCGGATCGAGCCGGCGGATCAGGCGCTTGAAGGCGAGATAGCCCAGCGCTGTTCGCAGCTTGGGAATCTTCCGATACCAGACCTTACCGGGAAATTCGACGACGCTCACCCCTTCGATCGGATCGGAGAATGGCGAGAGAACAGTCACCTTCGCGCCCGCGCCGGCCGCCCACTGAGCCCAGCGGACTGTGTGCGTGGTGGAAGAGTCCGCGACGATCAACAGGCGCAGGCCCGTGGGCAGCACTGTGCGCGCGGGAAGAGTCGGGGAATCGGCAATGGCTGGCTCATCCATGAGTGTCATTCAACATTACCCGATGCGCTGGCGGGTGCGATGCACCCATTCGTTTCGCTGAATCTCGCCGACTTTCCGGATTGCCCAGGCGTAGGCCTGCCCGACCCAGGCCGGCTGCTCGCGCATCAATTCGCCCAGCCGGAATCGCCAGGTATCGGGGGCTAGTTCGGCGTCCAGCAGCGGCGCGTAGCCGTTGGCCTGTTTCCCTTCGCGCATGATCTGCTCCTGGAGGAGCGTGATCTGCCGGCGAATCCGCCGGATCAGCACCTCGCGCGTGAAGGGGTCGGTGACATCGCGCAGGTGGTTCAAATTCATCCTGATATTGCCCGACAGCGCCACCGTATCGGTCTTGGGCAGGTTGTCCGGGTGCGAGCGGTTGCACGCCAGCGGCCGGGTGGTGTAGCACATGTCGAACTTCTTGGCGATGCGATACCAGAGATCCCAGTCTTCCACCACCGGCAGATTCAGGTCGAAATCGCCGACGGCCGCGATCACCGATTTGCGGACGATCACGCCGCTGGTCTGCGTGGGCATATAGCGCATGATCCGGTTGAACGGCTCGTGCAGGACGCCCTCTTCGGGGTCCGGATCGATGTACATCCGCCGCTCGGCGAAGACCACATCATCATCGTCGATCCCCAGAATCCCGGAAAAACCCATGCCGCATTTGGGGTGCTGATCCATCAGGCGAACGATCGTCTCGACGAAAGTGGGCAGCCAGAGATCGTCGCTATCCAGGAAGGCGAGCAGGTTTCCCCGCGCCAGTTCCATGCCGACATTGCGGGCCTTGGGAGCTTTCTGATTCTTCTGCTGGTGGAAGATGACATCGATGCCGCGCCTGGCGAGCTGCGCCCGCCGCGACTGCACGACCTCGACCGTATCATCGGTTGAGCCATCATCGATGATGACCACTTCGATTGGCCGATATCCCTGCGCGGCCACGCTATCCAGCGCGCGCACCAGCAGCGCGGCTCGGTTGTAGGTCGGGATGATGGTCGAAACCAGTTCGGGCATAATCAATTCAAACTAACCACGAAGTTCACGAAGGGCACGAAGAAGAATCGATGGTTCGATCTGTCCATTATTATCTTAGGACATAGATGCTTTGACAAAGCGATGGCAGCGGCTCAAAAAACAATCCAATCAACTCGCAACTCGCCTCAGCCTCTTCTCTCCTTCGTGTTCTTCGTGGCTTTCGTGGTTCATCTCTCTTCCATTATCGGTCATCCAGCGGACGATCGTGCTAACTTCATGTTCGAGGGAGAATTCGGCTTGGGCCTTGGCTCTTGCCGCTGACGCCATCGTCCGATAATCGGCCGCGGGCATGTCGATCAGACGCTCCATCGCATCCGCCAGCGCCTGCGGGTCATCGGGCGCGACCAGCAGACCTGTGCCGGGGGAAACGGTTTCGTGCAAGCCCAGAAGCTGGGTTGAAAGCGCCGGCAGTCCGCAGGCCATTCCTTCGCGCAGGGCCAGGGGCATGCCATCGCGGTTTCCGTCTTTGGCGATCACACAGGGAAGCACGAAACAATCCTGCCCGGGCAGCCAGTCGGATAAAAATGATGCATCGCGCCGGCCGAGCAATTCAAAGACGTCGCCGACTCCCAATTCGCCAATGCGTTTTTCCAAATCCGCGCGCAGGGGGCCTTCCCCGACAATCTTCACCGAAAAATCGCGGCGTTTCTTCGCCAGTAGTCCGACCGCCTCGACCAGGATGTGGAACCCCTTGATCTCCACCAGTCGGCCGGTGCCGGCGAAGCGGAACGGCTTATTCGCGGCGTGCGGCCTGGGGCTGAATTTCGTCAGGTCGATTCCGTTGGCCAGCACGCGCACTTTTTCCGGCGGGAGTGCCGGGCCGAGTTTGAGGATCGCTTCGCGGTTGTACTGGCTGACCGTGACGACGGCGCGGCACTGGCCGAGGGTCCAGTCGAACCAGCTTGCATTGGGATTGACGAAGATATCGTGCGCCTGCAAGGTCACGCCGATGGGCAGATCGAGCAAGCGCGAGGCCCAGTAACCGAGGAGCATCTGCCGCATGGCGAAGTGAACGTAGAGCCAATCGCAATGCTCGCTGTCGATCTGCTCGATGGCCGAGTCCCAGGTCATGCGATCGAGCCACAATCCCTCGGGAATCCCGGCCGGCTTTTCATCGTAGACCCGCGCGAAGCGCCCGCCATATTTGGCCCGCAAACGCCGGCGGGCGGTGAGCTTGCTCCACTTCCGCACAAGCGGATTGCCATCGAGCCCCTTGATGCGGATCGTCGGGCCCTTGATCTGGTAATTGGGATTGCCGAGAGTGGCCGGGTCAGGGGGGCCAAGGGAGAAGACCGCGACTTCATGGCCGAGCGCCTCCAGCCCGCGCACGTCGTTGGCGACGAACGTCTCGCTGAGTGTGGGGAAGCCTGCGACGATGTAGCCGATCTTCATGGGGGGAGGGTTTAGGGTTCAGGGTTTAGGGTTCAGGGTTTAGGGTTCAGGGTTCAGGAAAAGGGTCGAAAATCCGTCGCAAAGGTGCAAAGGCGCGAAGACGCAAAGAAGAGAAGAAAAGCGAAGAGAATTCATTGTGTAGGTTTCTTTGTTGTTTTGCATTTCCAACTCTTCTTTGTCTTCTCTGTCTCTTTGCGCCTTTGCGTCTTTGCGCGAGCATTTCGGTCACATGTCGATTTGCTGGCTATGCAACAGCCGCGCGGGTCGTGTCCGCTGGTTTGCGCGGGGTGGTCTTGAAGCCTTCGGCCGCCAGCCGTCCCAGCACTTCCGGGCATTTCTCGGCGGGGACCATCAGGTGCATTCGGAATTTTTCCTGGGGGTCGCCTTCGAGGTGCTGGTTTTCGTAGAGGCCGCCGGGGCCGACCCAGAAATAGCGGTAGTTGAACTCGCCCATCAGCTTTTCCAGCGGCCCGCCTTCGCCGCCGGAAAGCACTTCGCAGATCATCACCGGGCGATCGCGGCGGAGGATGCCTTTAGCGCCCGCCAGCACCAATGCCTCGGCCGATTCCACGTCGATTTTCATCAGGTCGATGCGTGCGAGGCCATTGTCGGCCGCGAATTTGTCCAGCGTGACCAGTTTCACGGGCACTTCATCGACATCATCGCGAAAGCCGGGGACGAGCGAGCCATCGCGCACGTTGCAGAGGCGGTTCCGCGGCACGTAGAACTTGGCCTGGCCCTCCTGATCCGACAGGGCGATATCGTGGGCCTTGAGGTTCGGGCAGTGGTTGATTCTGATGAGATCGGTCAGCACGCTGAAATTGGCGGGCAGCGGCTCGAAGGCGTGGACGGCGAGCTGCGGATTATCCACCGCGACCGCCAGGCCGTAAACGCCGATGTTAGCGCCGATATCGAGGACCGTTTTCGCGTGGCGGGCCAGCGATCGGAAAACCGTCAACTCGGCCGCCTCGCCTTCATCGAAACCGTACCAGTAGAGCGCGGTCAGGAGCCAATCCTCGCGGCGGGTCAGCAAGGTGAGCTTTCCCCCGCAGGGCATTTTCACCGGGAAGGCCCCCACGATCGGATAGCGCTTGCGCGATTCGGGCTTGCTCGCGGACATCATGCGAAAGAGCCCGCGCCCGGCCATGTTCACCCACGGCCGCGTCGCGATGGCGCTGCGGATGCCGTTTTTGATTCCAGACAATAGACCCATGACAACTCCTCTACGAGGCCAGCCTCTGCGGGCCGTGCGTCTGGCGGTTCATCTTCTGGCTTGCGATTTCCGGCGCGGATGGCGGAGCAACGTTCGGCGAACTCGTCGGCGCGGGGGAAAGCGGTACCGGCGATTGAGCCGCGCGCCGGGCGAGGCCGCGCCGGCTCCATGAATATTGAATCCAGCACATCGCGAAGGGGAAGACCAGCTCCTTCCAGCTCCGCAATTGCCGCGTGAAAAATGCGCCGAGTGTCTGGATGTACCGGCTGGGCTGCAACAAATCCCGCACCATCCGGCCAAACGTGTACGGCCAGCCGAGCTCCGCCCATCCCATCGCGAACGATCCCACGCGATCGGTGAGCTGTTTCCAGGTGTAATCGTGCCCGTGCAGGCTGACCGCATTCTTCACCTGCATCATGGCGTGGCCATTGCTGAAGAGCTTGACCTGCATCCCCCGGTCTTCGATCGCTTCGACATCGCCGAAGCGATATTGCTGCCAGGTGCTCCGCCGCAGGGCCATGTTGGAGCCGCTCAGGCAGAAGCCCCCATGCGCCTTGTCGAATTCGATCGCCACCGAGCGCATCCACGATCCATGGTAATCCCAGTAAAACGCATAAACCCCCGGCGGGGCAACCTGCTCGCCGCAGGTCGCATCGGCCCGGCCATCCAGGATCGGCGCGATCAGTTTTTCCAGCCAGCGCTCATCTCCCGCCACGACATCCTGGCTGATCGCCACGATGACCTGCCCCCGGCAATTCTCAAATAATGTATCGCGCGCGGTGCCGAAGCGGAATTTGGCGGGCTTGTAAGGAACGACTCGCACCCCCCTGCCGGCGGCAACCGCATCGGTCCCATCCTTCGATCCGGAATCGAGAATCACGATCTCGAAAGGCCATGCCGTCCGCTGCTTCTCCAGCGCGTCGATCACCTGTGTAAAAAGGGTCCCGGCGTTGCGCGTCAAGATGCCAACGGAGGCAATAGGGGAAGGGTTGGAGGGGTCGAAAGGCATAGGGAAGGATGAAGGATGAAGGATGAAGGATGAATGCAGAACATCAAGTCATTTCCGCGTCATCGTCACATCATTCGTCCCTCGAACAGGGATCTCCATTTAACGATTAACAACGATACAAATATTGCTGCCTGCTTGATTCATCCTTCATCCTTCTGCCTTCATCCTTCTGCCTTCCTCAAGCCGCTTCCGTCACCTTCGCGGCCGACGACTTTCCCGGCTTGGACTGCTCCCATTCGTGGGGCAGGCCGAACAGGCCGTAGATGGTTACGCCTTCGTTCAAAATGAATCGCTGCCGCTGCACCGTATCCAGCACCAGTTCCGTATCGGCATCGGTGATGCGGGCGTTGACGCTGTAGACGTTGGGCTCCATCAGCAGCGGGCCGAGTTTCAAATCGACGTGGCCGATGCCGGTTTCGATTGGGGCGAGGGTCACGCCATC
>JBBRTW010000037.1:0-26369 GCA_038244055.1 Tepidisphaerales bacterium
CCTCAAACTCAACAGCGCCCGCTGGACACCCGAGCATGCGGAGAACATTACGGCACTGCGGTGCCTCGACTACAGCGGACTTTGGGCCGAATTCTGGAGCCAACGGGCGGCA
This sequence comes from Tepidisphaerales bacterium, assembly GCA_038244055.1. Taxonomy (GTDB): domain Bacteria; phylum Planctomycetota; class Phycisphaerae; order Tepidisphaerales; family Tepidisphaeraceae; genus DASPKW01. Next base: position 113 of record JBBRTW010000037.1, read on the forward strand.
TAAGTGCCGAAAACGGGAGTTACACGCGGCCGCGAATCACCGCGGCGGTATATCGGCGGGCGAGTTCGGTCATCGCGGGCCAGTCCTCTTTCGCCAGCAAAGCCTTCGGGATCAGATTTGACCCCACCGCGACGGCGGGGCAGCCGGCGGCGAAGAAATCGGCGCAGTTTTCGGGCGTCACTCCACCGGTGGGGACCAGCCGGAGCATGGGCATCTCGGCCAGCATCGCGCGGATGTGCGCCAAACCGAAGCGACTGGCGGGGAATATTTTCACGAACTCAGCGCCGGCCTGATGGGCGAGGTGGGCTTCGGTGGGCGTGGTGCAGCCGATGGAGGCGGGGATATCGTGCTTGCGGCAGAGGCGGATCGTATCGGGCTGGCAGGTGGGGGTGATGATGAACCGCGCGCCGGCCGAGATGGCGGCGCGGGCATCGTCGGGGCAGAGGATGGTGCCCGCGCCGCAGAGCATCTTCGGCAGATGCTCGCGGATGGCGGAAATGCCGGCCAGCGCTGCGGGCGTGTTGAGCGTGATCTCCATGCAGGCAACGCCGCCATCGAAGAGCGCGCGGGCGGCGGCCAGGAGAAGATCGGGATCGGCCGGGTCAGCGCGGAGGATGGCGATCAGGCCTGCGGAGAGAATGCGGTCGAGAGGCGAGGGCATGGATGGGAGATTGTAGCGGCAAAAGCATTGACGATCATCGCGGAGAGTCATACTTTGCGCGCATAACCTGCGAAAGGACGTTGAAGCATGTTCAAGCGAGCGGTCGGCGTTTTGAAATCCAATCTCGATGAATTCAAGGATTTCGCTTTCAAGGGGAATCTCCTCCAGCTTGCCATCGGCGTGGTACTCGGCACCGCCTTCGGCGATGTCATCAAATCCTTCGTCGACAATATTTTCATGCCCTTGATCAGCATTTTCCACGCCGATGCCGCCAAAGGGGCGGGGTACATTCACTGGCAGTTCGCCGGCGTGAAATACGGCATGTTCCTCGGCGATTTGCTGCGATTCCTGATCATCGCGTTCGCGATCTTCCTGCTGATGGTGAAGGTGATCGGGCTGATCGTGCGCCTGGCGGCCAAGCGCGCGGCCGAGAAGGAGGCGGCTGCGCCAACTGAAAAAGATTGCCCGTACTGCCTCATGAAAGTGCCCTATCTGGCCCGTAAATGCGGCCACTGCACCTCCGAACTTCCCGGGATCCTCCAACCCGAGCCGGCCGCGCCGTCCACCCCGGCAGCCTCCGCCTGATTCCGCCGAGGTGTGCCCAAATGCGCCGGATGTTGTGTTCAATCCATCAATCCCCACAATAGCGCGCGATGCGGCTACGAGGACCGCATCAAGTGCAGCCGGAAAGGCCGCACCACAATTGTTGAACCATCCCGCGGCCCGGGTTTGTGCTTCCGGCCGGGCCGCGGCTGTTATTGACCGGGAGCGATCGAAGAATTTCGCGGAAGGAGCGAACATGTTGCGCCAGTGGGCCGCCGGATGCGCGGCCGTAGTGTTATTGGCATCGGCCGTGCAGGCCGATGAGATCATCTTCAACAACGGCGACCGCCTGACGGGCAAGATCGTCGGCGTCGAAGGCGGGAAGATGAAAATCACCACGAAAGTGGCCGGGGATGTCACGGTCGATACCAAGGACATCAAGACCTTCTCCACCGAGGCGCCCGTTGAGGTGCGCACGAAGGAAGGGGCGAAGATCACCGCGCCCGCCAAGGCGGATCAGGCGGGCACGGTGAGCATGGCCCCGGCCGGCGGAGCGCCCGCCAAGACCATCAAGGTCGAGGACATGAAGTACGTCAACTTCAGCGAGGCCTGGAGCGGGGCGGTCATCGCCGGCGGAATCTTTACGCGCGGCAACACCTATTCCGATCAGGCCAACATCGCCTTCGATCTCGGCCGGCGCACCGAGCAGGATCGCTGGACCATCGGCGCGGGCTACAACTTCGGCCGCCAGCGCGATGCCACCACCGGCAACAAATCCACCACCACCGACAACTGGTTCGCCACCGCCAAGTACGACTACTTCCTGAATGAAAAGCTCTATGCCTTCGGCTCGATCCGCTACGAGCACGATCGCATCGCCAATCTCGATTACCGCCTGGTGCCGGGCTTTGGCCTGGGCTACCAGTGGATCGACAAGCCCGACCTCAAGTTCGACACCGAAGCCGGCCTGGCGTACGTCTGCGAGAAATTCAGCGATGATACCAACAACGGTTTCATCTCAGCGCGCTTCGCCTACCACGCGAAGAAGAACTGCTGGGGCGACAAGGTGCAGCTCTTCCACAACCTCGAGTATTACCCGAGCCTGGAAACGCTCAGCGATTATCTGATCGTGACCGATGCGGGCATCCGCACCGCCATCACCGAGAAGATGTTCGCGGAGTACAAGATCGAGTACCGCTACGATGCGATCCCGGCCCAGGGAAGCAGCCGAAGCGACCTGCGGCATATCGTGGGGCTGGGGTGGAAGTTCTGATTGAATTGAATAGTCGCTCTTGAGCGTCATTCCGAGGGAGCTTCAGGCGACCGAGGAATCTTGCCCCGATGGATTGAGCCGTTCGTTTGTTGCGGCTGGCCAATACGCATCGGCAAGATCCTTCGGGTCGCATAGCTCCCCTCAGGATGACATGACTTGCAATCAAATGACCCGCTGGGATTTCCTGGCGGGTCTTTTCATGCGCGGTTGGCGGAGCGGGATGTTTCACTGCTTGGGCCCTTCGCCTTTGGTGCCCATGGCCGCGATTCGATCCAACTCGCCTCGCTTGCGGAGGGAGGTGAAGGCTTTGACGATTTCGGGGTCGAACATCGCGGCCGTCGATTCTTCGATCACCGCCGCGGCGTCCTGGGCGGTCCAAGCGCCTTTGTAGATGCGCGGGCTGGTCAGGGCATCGTAGACATCGGCCAGGTGGACGATCCGCGCTTCGATGGGAATTTCCCGGCCGGCGAGTTTGTCGGGGTAGCCCGAGCCATCCCAGTTCTCGTGATGGCTGCGGGCGATCTGGCGGGCGACTTCGAAGAAGGGGCGCTCGGCGAGGATGCGCTCGCCGGCGATGGTGTGCTGCTGGATGGCGGCGCGCTCGGAGGCGGTCAGCGGGCCGGGCTTTTTCAGGATGTGGTCGGGGACGTGGATTTTCCCGATATCGTGCAGAATCGCGGAATACCCGGCCTGCTCCGCACCCCGCGCCGTCAGCCCAAGCTCGGTGGCGACGGCGGCGGTGTAATGCTGCATGCGGCGGACGTGCCGGCCGGTGTCTTCATCCTTGGATTCGCTGGCGATGGCCAGCATGTAGATCGCATCCATGTTGGCCTGGAGGAGATCGGCCGTCCGCTCGCGCACGCGGGCTTCGAGCTCGTGCGAGTAATCCTTGAGGTTCAGCGCTTGCGAGAGAATGGTGTTGGAAAGCTCGGCGATGATCCGGTACTGGGTGCGGAGATCATCCTCGGCCTTTTTCAGGGGGGAGATATCGGTGAGCGTAATCGCGTAATAGGCCTCGCCGCCCGCCGCGCTGCCGTTGGTTTTGTCGGCGTGCCAGGTGCGCCCGGAGATGACCACCGGTATCTGCCGCCCAGCGGCGGTGGGCACATGGAACTGCCCCTCGCGCGGCTCGGTGGTGTCGGAGAGGGCGAGGTCGATCAGGACTTTATCTTCGGGCTCGTCGTACAAATCTGAAAGACGCCGGCCGACCAGACTGTCGGCGGCGTAGCCGGTCATCGAGCAGGCGCGGGGATTGACGTGAACGATCACGCCGCCCCGGCCGATGAGCACCGCGCCGCAGGCGAGGGCATCGAGGAGTTCGGTGAATTGGCCGACGCCGGGGGGCATGATGGAGATTCTACCCCATGCAGCCGGGCGAAGTGAAAAAACTTGGCAAGACATGACCCACCTACTTTTGTTAACGGCTTGGTTGATTATTGGACAATGGCCACCGCCTCTACAAAAGCGAATCCGCCAATCGCGCGATATTTTGCAGGACTTTCTGCCATGCCGGCCTTGCCCGCCAATGTTCCACCGTGATTTCTTCCGCCGCTTCGAAATAGCGCTGCTGGATCTGGCTGAGCTTGGCGACAACCTCGCGATCGTAGACGACCAACATGACCTCCGCATTGAGCATGAAGGAGCGGATATCCATGTTGCTGGAGCCAATCAGGGCGATGCAATCATCGAAGCTGACGTGCTTGGCGTGGAGGAAGCGCTGGGTGTAGGAGTGGATGCGGACGCCGGCTTCGAGGAGGTCTTCGTAGAAGGAGCGCTGGCCGAGGCCGACGAGGTATTGGTCGATCTGGCGGGAGACGACCAGGTGGACCTCGACGCCGCGGAGGACGGCGGTCTGCATGGCCTGAAGAAGAGGCTCATCGGGGATGAAATAGGGGGTGGTGAGGACGACGCGTTTTCGGGCGGCGTGAATGAGGGAAACGATCAGGCGCTGGTTGTTCTCGTGCGGGTAGCCCGGGCCGCTGGGGAGAAGTTGGGCGGAGGATTCGCCGGCGGGCGCGCATTCCGGGAACATTCCCTGGTCGCGAATGCCGGCGGCGGTTTCCACAAAATGGTCGGCCAGAAAGACCGCCTGCAATTGCGCCACCACCGGCCCGCGCACGCGCACGACGACTTCTTCATACACCAGCGGCTTCTTGAAATCGGAGGCGACGATGTTCTGCGAGCCGGTGTAGCCGATCTGACCGTCGATGACGGCGACTTTACGGTGATTGCGGAGGTCGATGCGGGCGCTGCTGATGCGCCGCCAGAGGGAGACGGGGAGGAGGGGGACGACTTCAACGCCGGCCGTGCGCAACTCCGGGCCGAGGGATTTGAGGCCCTTTTTGGACCCTGAATCATCCATCAACAGGCGGCAGGAGACGCCGCGATCGGCCGCGCGGACGAGGGTGTTGGCAACGCGCCGGCCGGTGTCATCATCGGCGAAAATGTAATAGAGGAGGTGGACATGGTGTTTGGCGGCATCGATATCGGCGATCAGTCGGTCGATGGCGGCATCGTACTGGTCGAGGAGCTCGACCTGGTTGCCGCCCATGATCTCGAAATCGCCGAGATTCTGGGCCAGGGTGACGACCTGCGTGAATTCCTCGGGAAGTTCGAAGCCGGGGGGGAGGATCGGCTCATCGGATTCCAGCGCGGCGGCTTCGCGCGATTGGCGGGCGGCGGCTTCGCCGATGGCGGTCTGGGTTTTGGCGGATTCGGCGATCATGTGGTAGGTGTCGGCCGCGATGACACTGGCGACCTGATGCGATGCGCTTTCCTTAGACGGGACGACAGCGCCGCCGCCGGCGCGTTCGAGGAGCAGGCGGGCGAAGCGGTGTTCTTGTTCTTCGCGGATGATTTTTGAGATTCGCGCCTGCACCACCATGCGCCGCCGCGGGAGATAAGGCCGGCCGATGAGCGTGTAGATGATCAGGCCGCCCCAGGGGAAGAGGAAGATAAGTAAAAGCCACGCCCGCGCGGCCGATGGGCTGCGGCGCTGGGGGACGTAGAAGAGCATGATGACGCGGATGACCCACTCGGAGATGTAGTAGAGATAATAGATGGTGGGCCAGGGCATGGTGTGGTCAATGGTCAATTGTCAATTGTTCATGGTCAATTGTCCAAGGTGCCATGCGGCAAACCTGGAGTCACTTTCCAGCCAATACGTCGCAAGCGGTTGAGATTGGAAGGGTCAGCCCAATTACGCCCGTGATGAATCCAATGAGGGCAAGGACTGTGGTTCTCCGCCAGCGCAGGAAATCACCGATCGGGAGGATGATTGCCAGCAGGGCAAGGGTGAGGGCGACCAGGTTCATCAGGAGATAGGGTCGATTACCGGGAAAGCAAATTGGCGTTGCCTTCATGAATGACGGGCCGATGACAACCCAGAAACTGGATAGACAGCCGCAGATTGTCGCGAGGATTCCGTGTAGTGGCCCTATTGGTCGGGTCGAAGTTGGACGGTGGTAATCGAGAATCAAATGGGAGTCTTCACGCGCGGGCATTGCGTGATTTTAGCATCGAGTGATTCAAAGGTGGTCGGAGATTTGAGATTTGAAATGACAGAGGCCGGACGCCTGATTTGGGCGTCCGGCCTCTTGAATGGTTATGTCTTGAGTAAAGCAGGAAGACACGGGTAATGGAGTACCATTACCCATGCCACCCAAAGTCACCTTTACTTATTTCACATCGGAGATCTTCACCGGCTTATGCTGCTCGGCGGAGATCATGACGGCTTCCAAAACGCGCTGGGTTTCGTAGGCGTCCTGGAAATCGGGGAGGGGGACGATGGGTTCCTGGCCGGCGATGATGCGGAGGATGTCGTAGGCCTGGTTCACGAAGGTGTGCTCGTAGCCCAGGATGTGGGCATCGGGCCACCAATTTTCGGTGTAAGGGTGGCTGCCGCCGTGGGTACACATGATCTCGGTCCAGCCCTGGACTTCGCGCGGGCGGGTGGCATCGTAGAACCAGAGGTGGTTCATGTCTTCGAAATCGAAGCGGATGGAGCCCTTGTTGCCGTTGATCTCCCAGCCGTTGCGGTTCTGGTTGCCGGTGGCCTGGCGGGCGGCTTCGAAGCTGGCGACCGCGCCGCCGGAGAATTTGGCGAGGAAGAGCACCGTGTCGTCGACGGTCACCTTGCCTTTTTGCCCGCCGCCGGAGGCGCCGGCAGCGATTCCGCCGGCCGCGGCAGTGGTGCTGGGGATGGTGCGCTCCTTGACGAAAGTCTCGGCCAGCGCGCCGACGATTTCGGTGATCTCCTGGCCGGTGACGAAGCGAGTCATATCGATGATATGGGCGTTGAGATCGCCATGAGCGCCGGAGCCGGAGAGCTTTTTATCGAAGCGCCAGAGAAGGGGGACCGAATCATCGGCCCAGTCCTGGAGGTAATGGGCGCGAACGTGGCGAATCTCGCCGAGCGCGCCCTGCTTGACGAGCTTATGCGCCAGGGCGACGGCGGGGACGCGGCGATAGTTGTACCAGACGAAAGTCTTGACACCCGCCTTCTTCGCCATTTCCGCCATCTCGCGCGCTTCGCTGAGCGTGCCGGCGATGGGCTTTTCGCAGGAGACATGCTTGCCGGCGGCGATGGCGGCCTTGGCGGGGGGGGCGTGCATGAAATTCGGAGTGACGATGTCGACCAAATCAATGTCGGGAGAGGCGACGGTTTTTTCCCAGTCGGTGGAAAAATTCTGCCAGCCCCACTTGGCCATCGTTTGCGGGTTTTCGGCGGGCATGCCGAAGACGGTGTGCATGACCGGCCGAAGCGGCGGCTTGAAGAAGCGGGAGACCTGGCCCCACGCGTTGGAGTGGGTGCGGCCCATGAAACCCTGACCGATCAAAGCGACATTGACATGATCCTTCGCCATTGGTTCTGATCCTTTCAGACTGCGCGGAATACGGGAAAAAACGGTATGAAGCGGGCGAAAGTATAAGAATGAGGGGGGAGGGTCGCAAGGCGGGGTGTCGCTTCTGAAGTTCAGACTATTCTAATCGCACGTTTCCGGTTAAATTACCCCTCCATCAACCACGGAGACCACGCCATGATTTTCATCCGCAGCGCCAAGGCCAGTGTTCTAGCGACTCTCGTTTCATCGGCCGCGCTGGCGATCAGCGCGCTCAATGGATGCGCCCATACGGAGACGACCCTACCGCCTCCCGAGCAGCCGGCCACGCAGCCGCAGACGGCTTCGGAGATCGTCACGCGGGTGACGGATCTGCAGGGAAAGGCGGTCGAGTACGCGGCCGGGGCGACCAAGCTTCCGGGACGCAATGAGATCGAGGATCGGGCGATGGTGGGGCAGCAGTTCGCGACGCTCGGGCAGATTATTCCGCTGGTGGCGGGGGCGGAGTTGCCGGGGGATTTGACGCAGCAGCTTCGGATCATCGAATCGACGCGCGGGCAGCTTTTGAATGGGTCGGCCGAGCTTTCGATCGAGCCGACGGTCGATAGCGGGCTGCGGGCGGCGCATCGGGCGCTGGTTTCGGTGAATCAGCGCTCGTTCATCGAGGTGCCGGAGGTGGCCAAGGCGCTGGATGCGATGAAGTTGAAGGTCAATGAGCTCGATTCGGCAACGGGGCCGCTGCATCGGCTGGTGGTGTCGCAGGCGCTGCAGGCTTCGGCCCAGGCGGTGACGGCGATGGCGGGGTCGATGGAGACGCGGCTGATCGATAAGAACGCGACGCCGGCATCCCCTGCGACTCCGCCGGTGCCGGCTCCGGCGACTCCCGCTGTTCCCGCGCCGGCGACGCCTGCGGTCACTCCGGCAACTCCGGCGGTTCCGGAAACTCTCAAGCCCGAAGCGCCCAAGGTTGAGGCACCAAAGGTGGAAGCGCCGAAGGTTGAGGCGCCCAAGGTGGAAGCGCCGAGGGTGGAGACTCCCGCAACGCCGGCAACCCCGGCTGTCCCTGCTCCGCCGGCGACTCCGGCTCCGACGACGGATTTGAATAAGTGATCTTTCGCGGGCTTGCGTGGCGCACGGCCTGGGCGGAATTTCGCAGCGCATTCCAACTTATTATTTCTCTCTTGGCCCCTCTCCCCGTTATACTCCCCGCGACGGGGCGGACACCCCGCGCAACCATTTCTTCTCGGGGCCACGATCATGGGAACCACATACACCTCCACCATCGAGGTCCGCTGCTGGAAAGAACACACCTGCATTTGCTGCGGTGCGGTTTATGCGTATGAGTTCGTCCGATCCATCAAAGGCTCCGCGAGCAACGCCGAAAAAGCATCCGTCAACGCCCGCGCGGCCGTGCAGAAAGCGCTGGCCACCGATACCGATCTCCATCCCTGCCCCACCTGCGGCATGTATCAGCCCGACATGATCGGGCAGCGCCGCGCGGCCAAACACTGGGTCGCTTTCTGGCTCTCGCTGGTCGCCCTGGGCATCATCCTCATCGTGCGGGCCGCCTATGGCATGCAGACCAACACTGCCACCTGGAGCGCGACGATTATCGCGGGCGTGATGGCTTTGTGGATTTTCAAAATCGACACCACCAATCCCAATGGTAACCCCGCAGCCAACCTGCAACTGGCCGCGGGGCGGGTCTCGGCCGGGCAGATTCGCCACCAGGCGGGCCGGCCCATGCCCGGGGCGCAGGATGCGGCGCAGCCCGGCCGCTCCATGGTCGGGACGATGGCTTTGCTCATGGCTTTTACCGCCGTCGCTTTAGCCGCCTCGCCCGAGCTTCTGCGCATCGTGAGAGGCTGGCCGCTCAACGCCGACTGCTATCCGCCGGTGGTCGGCCCGGGGGATGACACCCGAATCTACATGAACCAGAAGATCAACAGCGTCAAAGGCTATTGGCGCGGCAAGCCGGAAGTCGCGATTTATGAGGCGGGCACTCCCACCCACCGCATCAACGCCCTGGCCGAGAGCAACCAGAATGACTGGGGATCCACGATCAGCGCCAAGTCGAGCGAGAAGAACACCAGCTCGACGCCCTGGGTGCGCGTGACCCTGCCGGAAGAGCCGACGCTGGCGGGCAAGACGGTTAGTTGCGATATCGCGCTGGATGTGCGCTTCCCCGAAATGGCGGGGTCCTCTTCGTTCGAAACGCATTCCCAGAAACTGGCGCGCAGCGTGACGATGCAACTGGCTCCGGCCGGTGCCGGCGACAGTTACAACAGTTGGTGGTGGGAAGCCACCGCCCTGGGCGTCGGATCGCTTCTTTTGTCGGCCATCCTCCTCGCCGTCGCGGCCAGCGCCCTCCAGAAGCGCGCGGCCCCGACGCGGACGTATACACTGACGTGATTCCTGGCGAGCTAAAAGGGTCAGGAGGTCAGGAGCCGGGGAACGATTATCAGCGTATGGGGCATTCCTGGTGGCCGGCTCCTGACCCTGATGATCCGTCGATCTTCCACTCCCACCGATCCCAGGATTTTCCGGGAATAAAATCCGCACCTTAACGCAACTCCCGCTCGCAGCTTGCGATAACCGGTCGCTTCCATCAGCGGAAGCGGGTGTGGCGACCGGCTGGCCGCAAACGCTCACGCAAATCGAGATCAATGTGGTCTCAACCATTCAAATCCATCGGCCGGAGTAAAAAGATCAAGGTGACTCATGTCCGTTTTCTCTTCCCTGTCGTCTCTGAAGTTGTCGACCCCGGTGAGCGCGACGGCGCTCAAGAGCAGTGTTTCCGGCGACCTCGCCGTCACGCTCGGTTCGATCGCCAAGCTGCCGCAAAGCGCGATCCTGGGCGGCCCGGCCGCGAAGGCCGCAGCGCCCGCTGCGGCCCCCATGCAGACGGGCCCGCTGGTGATCAGCGGCAAGTTCGACAAGATCTACAGCGCCAATGAATTCAAGTGGTCCAATGCGTTTTCCGGGATCCACCTGAAGGATATCGCCACGATCGTCGAGCCGTCGCTCGCCGGCAAGTTCCACACCCAGAACGCCGCGGCCAACTACATCGCCGACAGCCTGCCCCCCGCCTACGCCGGCGCCAATGTCGATAAGCGCGTTCACGATGCGGTGCGCGATGCCTGTGCCAACTGGCATCCCGGCCAGGATCTGGCTCAGCTCGTCCATGACGCGGTGAAGAAGGCGCTGACCGGCGTCATCTCGGATAACCCGCCCCAGAATCCCGGCGCGCTCTTCCAAACACCGACCCCCGACTCGATCGCCAACCAGATGGCCGGCTATATCCGCGCCAACGGCTCGACCCCGATCGATGCGGCCGAGCACATCGTCGCCGCGGAGCGCGCGTATCGCCCGCCGGCGTAGTCTCCCCTGCTCACCTGCGAGCGGCGGCGAATTTCAAACTACATCCTCATGGCGGGCACATACGGTTTGGCCGGTGTGCCCGCCCTTCTATTGGTTGAATGGACAAATTAAGCGCGAATTGCGCGAAGGGGCGAAGGAGTCGCGAAGAGGAGAATCAGTGGTGGCTTTTCAGCACGCCGGCAATGTTGATTCGGCAATTCTTTCCCGCCTTACTTCGCGCTTCACCCACATCGGTTAAACTTCCACCATGCCGCTTACGAATCTCCATCGCTCATTCCTTCTCGCCACCATGCTCCTCATGACCCCGCTCCTCCAGGCCGCCGATGCTCCAGCACCCACGCCTCTGCCGCCTGCTTCGGCCGACCATCTTCCGCGCTGGCGCGGGTTCAACCTGCTGGAAAAATTCATGCAGGGCAATCGCAAGTCGCCCTTCCTCGAATCCGATTTCCAGCTCATCTCCAAACTCGGCTTCAACTTCGTGCGGCTGCCGATGGATTACCGCCTCTGGATCAAGGATGGGAACTGGGAACAGTTCGATGAAGCCACGCTCAAGGAAATCGATCAGGCGGTCGAGTGGGGCAATAAGTACCAGGTGCATGTCTGCATCAACTTCCACCGCGCTCCGGGATATACGGTGGCCAATCCGCCGGAGAAGACCAGTTTGTGGACCGATCCGGAGACGCAGCGTGTGTGTGCGCTTCACTGGGCGACCTTCGCCAAACGGTACAAGGGCATTTCCAGCGACCGGCTCAGTTTCAACCTGCTGAACGAGCCGCATAGCGCCAAGCTCGAACAGTTCGTGGCGGTGATCACCAAGCTGTCGGAAGCGATTCACAAGGAAGATCCCGATCGGCTGATCATCTCCGATGGGATGGAGTGGGGGCAAAAGCCCGTCCTCGAACTCAAGGGCCTCCACATCGCCCAGGCCGGGCGGGGTTATGCGCCGAGCCAGGTGAGCCATTACAAGGCCAACTGGATGAAGGGGAACGAGAACTGGCCCGTGCCGAAGTGGCCGACCCTGACGCCGCTGCCGGGGACGCTCATGGCCGCCCAGCACAAGCCTGAGGGGCCGAACTCGATTGTGATTAATGGCCCATTCCCCGCGGTCGCCACGTCGCTGCGCCTGCATGTGATGACGGTCTCCAACGCCGCCAGTCTGCTGATCGAGGCCGATGGGCAGAAGCTCATCGAAAAATCCTTCAAGCCCGGCCCGGGCGAAGGGGAGTGGAAGAAGGTCGTCTTCGTCGAGAAATACAAGTCGTACCAGAACATTTACGACAAGGATTACACCATCGCGGTTCCCGCCGGCGCGAAACAAGTGACGATCCGCCTGGCCGATGGGGATTGGCTGGTCGTCTCAGAGATCGGCCTGAAGCCCGAAGGTTCGGCCAGCGAAGACACGATCACCTGCGACAACGCCTGGGGCAAGAAAGCCCCGCCCATCACCTACAATCCGAAGAACAAATCCGCGCCGTTTGAAGGCATGCCCGCCCACGATCGGCAGTGGCTCTTCGACCAGAATCTCAAACCCTGGATCGCCGCCCGCGAGCAGGGGATCGGCGTGGTGATCGGGGAATGGGGTGCATTCAACAAAACCCCGCACGATGTCTTCCTCCGCTGGGCCGAGGACAACCTCGCCAACTGGAAACAGGCCGACATCGGCTGGGCGATGTGGAATTTCCGGGGCGCTTTCGGCGTGCTCGACAGCGGGCGCGCGGATGTGAAGTACGAGGATTACGAGGGGCATAAGCTGGATCGGGCGCTGCTGGAGTTGCTGTTGAAATACTGATTTGAACCATGCGGGGGCGCGCGACGGCGCGACTGGAAGCGCGAATGAATCATGATTTCGGAGGGTTGTGGGATGCGGTAAATTCCGTCTTTCCTTCCATGCCCGTCACGCCCTAAGATAGCGGTGATGACCGATGGTATGCCTGTGATTGGCGGCGTGAGTGTGGGGGGGCTGTTTGCGCGCCTGGGGGACTGGAAGGAGCAGCTTGAGTTTGTGGTGGAGACGGTGCGGGAGATGAGCGCGCAGACCGATCCGCAGGAGATGGTGCGGACGTATGGGCTGCGGATGCAGACGCTGATGCCGTCCGAAGGATATTTGTCGCTCAGCCGGCGCGACCTGGATACGCCGCTGCTTCGGGTGACGCGATCGAACCGGTGGGAGGATCCGGTCGATCCGTGGAAGCATCGGGATCGGTTGCCGGTGCTCGAGGGGGGGCTGTTGTCGCGGCTGATCTATGGAGGCCTGCCGGTGGTGATCGACGATCTGCCGGCGGAACTGGCGGAGGACGATCCGGCGGCCGACTATCTGCGGGGGTTTGGGTCGATGGCGGCGATTCCGCTTTACGATCATGGGGTGTCGCGGAACATGGTGGTGCTGCTGCGCGAGCGGAAGGATGCTTTTGAGCGCGAGCATCTGGCCGAGCATACGTGGATGGCGAATCTTTTTGGAAGGGCGACGCATAACCTGGTGTTGTCGGAGGAGGTGCGACGGGCGTATGACCGGGTGGATCGGGAGTTGAAGGTGGTGGCGGATATCCAGCGGTCGCTGCTGCCGACGACGCTGCCGAGTATCCCGACGCTGGAACTCGCGGCCGACTACCAGACCTCGACCCGCGCGGGCGGCGACTATTACGATTTCTTCAAGCTGGCGGATGGGCGGTGGGGTTTTCTGATCGCGGATGTGAGTGGGCACGGCACGCCGGCGGCGGTCATCATGGCGGTGACGCATTCGATCGCGCACATGATCAACGATCCCCCCGATCCGCCCAGCAAACTGCTGACGCATGTGAACAAGCATCTATCGGCGCGGTACACGAACGGCTCGGGGACTTTCGTGACGGCGCTGTATGGGATTTACGACCCGGCGACGCACGGGCTGACCTGGTCGTCGGCGGGGCACCCTTCAGCGCGGCTGGTGCGAAACGGGATCGTGGGGGCGATCGATGGGGTGCATATGCTGCCGCTGGGGATCGACGCGGAGGAGGAGTACGTCGATTCGGAGTATCAACTGGAACTGGGCGATACGCTGGTGCTGTACACGGATGGAATCACCGAAGCGCGCTCGCCGGGCGGGGATATGTTCGGCGAAGCGCGGCTGGACACGGCGGCGGCGGCGGGGGGAAACGCGAGGCAGACGGTGGGATCGATCCTGGGAGATCTGGAGCGATTCCGGGCGGGGCGAATCCTGGCGGATGATCGGACCCTGCTGGTGGCGCGGGTGGTGGAGGATGGGTGCGAGGAAAGCGGGGGGGGAATTTGATATCATCCGCACCATGAAATCCGCATTCATTGCGTGCGTCGGTCTGATTTTTATCGCGGCGGCTGTTGGCGGTGAGCCAAAGTTGAAATATGGCGACCCGGACCGAACCGGTCTGCCGTTCGCGAAGGACCCCTGCATCATTCGGTTCGGCGGCCGGTATCTGATGTATTACTCAATCGCTCCGTACAGCCCGGCGCGCCTGCCGAAGAATCAAAAGGCCGGTGCCTGGGCCATCGGCATCGCGGAGAGCGCCAATCTGGTCGACTGGAAAAAGGCGGGCGAGATCCTGCCCGAGCAGGAATGCGAGCGCAATGGACTGGTCAATGGAAGGGTCATCCTGCTGGATGGGAAGCTTCACCTGTTCTACAACAGCTACGGCAACAAGCAGCTCGACGCGATTTGCCATGCGACATCCACGGATGGATTGCATTTCGATCGCGACCCCTCGAACCCGATCCTGCGGGCCTCGGGGGAATGGAACAATGGCCGGGCGATCGACTGCGATGTGCTGGAGCACGATGGCAAGCTTCTTTTGTATTATGCGACGCGCGATCCCTCGGGGAAGATACAGATGCTGGCGGTGGCGGCAGCCGATCGCAAAAGCGATTTTTCCCGCAGCGCCTGGAAGCCGGCGCTGGACGGGCCGGCGCTGAAGCCCGAACTTCCGTGGGAAACGCGCTGCATCGAAGCCCCCTCTTTGGTCAAGCGCGACGGGAAGATCTATCTCTTCTACGGAGGCGGCTACAACAACGATCCCCAGCAGATCGGGTGCGCGGTTTCGGACGATGGGCTCCATTTCAAGCGATTGTTCGACCAGCCGCTATTGGCCAATGGAAAGCCCGGCGAGTGGAACAGTTCTGAATCCGGCCACCCAGGGATTTTTCTGGATGAAGATGGACAGACGTATCTTTTCTTCCAGGGCAATCCCGATCATGGCAAGACGTGGTTCATCTCCCAGGTGAAAATTGGCTGGAAAGAAGGGCGGCCGTACATCTTTCCAGAATGAAGCGGCGTGTTGGCTGTGAGGGGCAGGCAATCGCCAAGCCTATAACGACCCACTATGATGCGGTTATTAAGGAGACCGCATGTCCGCTCAAACCGGTTCGCCGAAATTCACCAATCGCCTGGCGCGGGAGAGTTCGCCTTATCTATTGCAGCACGCGCACAATCCTGTGGATTGGTATGCCTGGGGGCCGGAGGCGTTTGAGGCTTCGCGGGCTCAGAACAAGCCGATTTTTCTGTCGGTGGGGTACTCGACTTGTTACTGGTGCCATGTGATGGAGCGGCAGAGTTTCGAGAATGAGTCGATTGCGAAATTGATGAATGAACTGTTCATCAACATCAAGGTGGATCGGGAGGAGCGGCCGGATGTGGATCAGGTTTACATGACGGCGGTGCAGATTCTGACGCGGCAGGGGGGTGGCCGATGAGCGTGTTTCTGACGCCGGATTTGCGGCCATTTTTCGGGGGGACGTATTTCCCGCCGGCGGATGGGCATGGCCGGCCGGGCTTTCCGCGGGTTTTGCAGAGCATATCGCAGGCGTATTCGGGCAAGCGCGAGCAGGTGGAGCGGTCGGCCGATGAGATCACGCGAATGATCGGGGCGATCGCCGAGCCGCGCCGGCCGGCGAATCCGCTGACGGTGGATTTGTCTTCGCTGGAGCAGATGCTGGAGCAGTCGTCATCGGATTTCGATTCGTGCTTCGGCGGATTCGGCGGCGCGCCGAAATTCCCGCGCGAGACATTGCTGGAGGCGCTGCTGCGTTACGCGGCCTCGCCGGATGCGACCGAGGATGGGCAGACGATGCGGCAGCATGTGTTGTACACGCTGGATTGCATGGCGGACGGGGGGATTCGCGATCATCTGGGGGGCGGGTTTCATCGCTACTCCACCGATGAGAAATGGCTGGTGCCGCACTTCGAGATCATGTTGTATGACCAGGCGATGCTGGCGGTCTGCTATACGGAGGCGTGGCGGCAGACGCGGACGGCGCGGCATGGAAGGGTGGCGCGGGGGATACTGGATTTCGTGATGCGGGAGATGGCGCATCCGGAGGGGCCGTTTTATACGGCGTTCGATGCGGAGGTGGATGCGATGGAGGGAGCGTCTTATTTGTGGACGGCCGAGCAGGCGCGGGAGGCGCTGTCCCATCCGAAATCTGAAATTAATAATTTGAAATCAGAAATTAATAATTTGGAATCTGAAATTAAAAATTTGAAATTTGAAATTAGAAATTTGAAATCTGATGACGTTGATTTGTTCCTCCGCACCTACGGTCTGCAGGATGGCCCGAATTTCGCGGATCCGCATCATGGGAATGGGCAGCCGGATCAGAACATTCTTTTTCTGCCGACGCCGTTGGAGGTGGTCGCGAAGAAGATGGGGATCGATGAAGAGGCGCTGGATGCGCGGCTGGCGCCGATGCGGAAGGCGCTCCATGCAGCGCGATTGCAGCGGAAGCAGCCGCTGCTGGATACGAAATTGCTGACGAGCTGGAATGGGCTGATGATCCGGGCCTTGGCGATGGCGGGGCGGGTGCTGGATGAGCCGCGCTATACGCAGGCGGCGGCGCGGGCGGGGGAATGGTTGTGGAAGCACCATCGGCGGGAGGATGGGACGGTGATTCGGACGAGTCGGGAGGGTTCAGGGTTCAGGGTTCAGGGTTCAGGGAATTTCGAGGAAGCGGGAAAGGAGAAGTTGGAAGTTGGAAGCGAGAAGCGAGAAGAGGGTTTGTCCGTTGTCAGTGGTCCGTTGTCGATTGCTTCAGGCAAGACAGCAACGGACAACGGACAACGGACAACGGACAATGGACCACTGACATCTCGCAACTCGCAACCCGCAACTCGCAACTCTTCCTCGGCCATTCCCGGCTCGCTCGATGATTACGCCTTTCTCGCCCAGGCGTTTCTGGAGGTTCATCGCGCCACGGGCGATTCGGCATGGCGCGATCGCGCGGGGGAGTTGCTGGAGGTGGTGAAAGAGCGATTCGCCGATCCGGAATCGGGCGGGTTCTATTTTACCGCCAAGGATGCAACCGATTTGATCGTCCGCCAGAAATCATCAGCCGATTCGCCTCTGCCGAGCGGGAATGCGGTGGCGGCGCTGTGTCTGCTGGAACTGGGGCAGGCCGATCTGGCGCGGCGGACCTTGGCGGAGTTTTCGCAGCAGATGTCGGACCATCCGGATGGGATGTCCTCGATGATCCAGGCGACGCTGCAGTATCTGGAGAAGTATCCGTCATTTGTGGTGTCGGCCGCCGATGAGCCGCGGGAGGATGCGCCTCCGTCGGCCGATGAACTCGCGCGGGCGGCGGTGACGCTGAGCGCGGAATGGGCTTCGGCCACGGAACTTCGGATCGAGGCGAATATCGCCGGGGGGTATCATCTCAATGCCAATCGCGCGGCGCAGGGGCTGATCCCGACGACACTGGCGCTGGCGGCCGAGATGGAGACGGGGGATGATCTGGAGATCGATTATCCGGCAGGCGATGAGAGGCAAGTCGCCTTCGCGACCGAGCCGCTGGCCGTATATGCCGGGACCGTTGCGATCGCGGTGCGTTTCGCGAAGGCGCTGCCATCGGGCGTGCGGATTCGGGCGACTTTGACCTACCAGCCCTGCACGGATGATTCATGCCTGTCGGCCACGGGAAAGGTGATCGAGACCATCGCGCCATGAAGCGTTTTTCCGGCCGGCAACTTCTGCTCACGCTCGCGGGATCCGCTCTCTTCTGGGCGGTCGTCGCGGGGCTGTGCATGCTCGTGGGCTCGAGCGGGCTGGTGCTGCCGAAAACCGGTGGCGAGTTCCGGTTTCGGGCGCAGTCGGTGCTGCTGGCATCGCTGATCGGCGCATCGCTGGCGGCGGCCGGCGTGGCGTATCAGGCGGTGTTGCGGAATCCGCTGGCCGATCCGTATCTGCTGGGGGTTTCATCGGGGGCGATGCTGGGGTCGTATTTGTGGCGGTTGCCTGGATTTACTGCGATCGCCATGCTGGCGGCGGCCTCGCAGCAGGGGGCGGCCTTCGCGGGGGCGGCGATTTCGGTCGGCATTGTTTTCATCCTTGCATCGCGGCGCGGGCGAATCGAGCCGGTGACACTGCTGTTGGTGGGCGTGATCGTCAATGCCACCAACGCTTCGATCTTCCTCCTGATCGATGCCATCAAACCCGAGCTCACCGGCCAGGGGGGCGGGCCGACTGGCTTTCTTGTCGGCGGCATTCAGACCAATTTGCAGGATGTGCAGGAGTATCTGGCGGCCGGCATCACGGCGGCGGGGCTGATCGCGCTGCAATTTCTCGCGCCATCGCTGAACGTGGCGGGTTTGTCCGATGCCGAAGCGCGCTCGCTGGGCGTGCGGGCGCATCGCCTGCGCTGGGTGGCGCTGTTGGTGGCATCGCTCATGACCGCATCGGCGGTGGCGATCTCCGGGCCGATCGGATTCGTCGGCCTGGTCTGCCCACACCTGGCGCGGCTGATTGTCGGGCATGATGTGCGGCGGTTGGTGCCACTGTCGGCTGGCCTGGGCGCGGCGCTACTGGCATCGGCCGATGCGGGTGCGCGGCTGCTTTCATCGGTGCGGGCGGTCAATACGTTTTTGCCGGTGGGGGTACTGACCGGACTGCTGGGCGGGCCCTTCTTCCTCATCCTCCTCTACCGCCAGCGGAGAAATGCGGAGTGAACCACGAAGGGCACGAAAGGCACGAAGAAAGAAGAAATGCGAGAATAGAGGGTAGAGGACAGAGAATAGAAAAAGGGCTTCCGCGCGCGATTGTCTTTTTCCACCCTCTACCCTCTATTCTCAACCCTCGTTTTTCTTCTTCATGCCTTTCGCGGTTCAAACCTCACCGTAAGCTGCTCTGCGTCCAATTCACATCCCACAATTTCCGCCAGCCGCGTTTGGGCGAGTTGGTGTCGCTGTTGTCGAAGATTTCATACTTGTGCCGCCATTCGGCGTGGCCATCGAAGAAGGCCATGGTCGCGCCTTCGTTGTGGCGGAAGGCGATCTGGTTGGAGCGCGATACGCCATTGAGGGGCGGGCCGTAATCTTCATGCGAGAGCTCGTATCGGCCGGCCGCGCCGCCGCTGATGTTCCAGTCGGGGGAGTCGGCCACCATGATCTTGGCGGCCGGGTCGATGATCTGCGAACCCATCTTCCAGCCCAGGTGGTAGGCCGATGGGAGCATGAAGCCGTTCAGGCCGGTGGTATTGAATCCATAGCTTCGGCCGATGACATAGCCATTGACGTTGGGCGCCCAGGTGCCTTCGAACGCCAGGGTCGCGTTGGGGCACATCAGGTTGGCCGAGTAGCGCGATGAATCGGGCGGGAAGGGTTGCTGCCCGAGGGCGCTGCGGTACTGGGGGATGCTGTACCAGACGGTGACACTGGTGTTGTCGGGCGCGGGCAAACCGGCGGGAATAGGCGCGGGCGCGGGCCACTGGCCGGCCGGATCGGGGTTGGGATTGTAGCCGACGCGGATGGGCACGTACCACCCCTTGAACTCGGCCGCGTAAGTGGCGTTGGCAGTGGCCAGTTGGCGGAGATTGCTGAGGCACTGGGTCATCCGCGACTGCGAGCGGGCTTTGCTGAGGGCCGGCATAAGGATGCCGATCAGCACGGCGATGATGCCAATGACCACCAGCAGCTCGACCAGCGTGAATCCTCGATGGCGATCTTGACGGACGATGGGCATTTATTTCCTGGGGCAAACGAGATGAACCCGCGCCGCGCACGGGAGAACCTGATTTTGCGCGGGCAAGTCTTATATGACAAGGAAAAAGCGTGGATTGGCGGGGTTATTTGGGGAAACGCATCGAGCGTGGTGCAATTGCGAGGGATGGAATTGCGGTCTTAAATCCGCAATCCGCAATCCGCAATCCGAAATCGATGCGATAGGATTGACATGCAATTGCCCTGTATTCTCAGGCTTCCTCGTCGGTTCCGGGCGCGCCTGCTTGATGCACTTGCACCGTGTACTCCCCATCCTCCAGCCATTTGTCCAGGAGCATAGGGATGATCCAGTGGAGGTTGGAAATCATTTTGGCCGGTAATGGGTTGACCGGGACGATTTCCAACTGCTCATCGGTGATTGATCTGGCCTGATCGATATCCGTGATGAGGCGGAAGAAGTGGCCGCGCCAAGCGGTTTTGGGGGCGGGTGCGCCGGGTGGGGCGGGGATGGAGATGTCATCGGCGCCTTGCAGGGTCAGGATATGCGCGAAGGCGCTTCCGGCGAGATCGAGGCCGGTTTCTTCGCGGAATTCCCGGCGGGCGGCGGCATGCGGGGTTTCGCCGGGTTCCATTTTTCCGCCGACACCGTTGAGTTTCCCGGCCTGCCAGGCGGGGCGGTTCTTGCGGATGAGGAGGACGCGCTGGCGGTCGGTGGAGAAGGCGAACGAGCAGACGTAGCGTTTTTCCATGCTGAGGCCCATATTCCCATGGCGAGGCTCATTTTCCCATGCCTACGCCCAGCCGAAAAACCGGATGGCATTGGCGGTGGTGATCCGGTCGATCTCGGCCAGCGGAAGTTGCTTTACTTCCGCAACCTTCGCGGCCGTGTGCATGACAAACGCCGGCTCGTTGGTCTTCTGGGCTCGCACCGGCTCGGGGGCGAGATAGGGGGCATCGGTTTCGACCATCAGACGCTCCATCGGAACGCGCTGCACCACTTCGCGCAAGGCATCGTTCTTTTTGTAGGTGATCGGGCCGGTGAAGCTGATGAGATAGAGCGGGCTGGCGGCCAGGATCGCTTCGGCATCGTTCATCGTTCCGGTGAAGCAGTGGAAAACGGCGGGGACTTTGGGGAAGCCATTCATGATCTGGAGCGTGTCGGCGATGGCTTCGCGGGAGTGGATCACGACCGGCCTGCCGAGCTCGGCGGCCAGCGCCATCTGCGCTTCGAAAATCCCGGCCTGGTGTTTTCGATCGGCGAACTTGTGGAAGTAGTCGAGCCCCATTTCCCCGAGCGCGACGACGGCGGGATTGGACTGGATCGGGCGAAGCTGGGGAACCTCCTCAAGACGGGCGTGCTGGGAATAGTTGGGATGGATGCCGACGACGCAGCGGAGGTTGTCGCGGCCCTGGCAGAGGGCGACGGCGTCGCGGTCATCTTCGAGATCGGTGCCGATGGTGATCAGGCGGGTGACGCCGGCGGCGCGGGCACGTTCGAGGACGGCGTCGAGCTGGTTCAGGAGACGTTCATCGGTCAAATGACAATGTGTATCAATCATGCGCCCTCACGACGCCGGCCAATTCAACCATCTGACATCACCGTAGCACGGGCATCTTGCCCGTGTAATCGACTTTCATGCGCAGATCCAAACCGTAGCACGGGCACCTTGCCTGTGAAAGAGATTTTCATGTGCAAACCGGGCAAGTCTAGCTTCAACGCACTTTACATGGGCAAGATGCCCATGCTACTTAATACGTCGCCTCGAACGCGCTCTGCGTATGGCGGATCATCGGCTTTTGCCCGGTGGGCCAGACGATGGCGATGATATCGAAGCGCGCCCTCGGCCGGCCGCCGTAGCGGGAGAGGAAGACCTTGGCGGCCTTGGTGATCTGATGCTGCTTGACGGGGTTGACCTGCTCCTCGGGGGTGGGGTCATCGTAGGCGCGGGTTTTGACTTCGAAGAAGACCAGCGTGTCCTTGTCCCGGGCGATGATGTCGATCTCGCCGGCCTCGACGCGGAAATTGCGGGTGAGGATGCGGTAGCCCAGTTCGTGGCGGACGTACTTGGCGGCCACGTTCTCCCCGCGCTCGCCCAGGGGCGATTTGGCGGGGGGGACTTGCTTCATGAGGGGCTTGAAAAGTTTGGCGAGCCAACCGGTCATGCGGGCACTATCGCCGAGGGGTTGGCCGGGGGCAAGGGAGCGGGGTCGGACAATTGCGTAAGTTCTCGCGTGGAGCGAATTTATCGCTCGTCTTGACACGGGTAAGGGTTTGCGTAAAATTCTTCATTCGCCTTAACTGCGGCCATTGGCCGGGGTTGGAGGCGTGCAGGAGGGGCTATAGTGAAATGGGATCACACCACCATGGCATGGTGGGATTCAGGGTTCGAATCCCTGTAGCTCCATTGGTTGAAGAAAGAGGTCAGAAGCGAGAAGGGGAAGATCGGCCGAGGGCATTTGGGGACACCTTTCAGAATTCAGGCGCGGTTGGCTGGCCTTTCCGTCAGTATTGATGCGATTCCGTCAGTATTGATTCGATACGCGCTGCTGAATCAGGGCGATCGTTCATGTGAAATTCCGGGGTGGAGCATATTGGGGGATTCCGACCCATCTTGTCACACACTGGCGGCCAACCTGCCTGTGCGGATTGCTGTGGCGTTTGAGGCAGGCGGGGAGCCTGAGACTTATCGGACCCGCGCTTGGATTGCGAATTGGCACCCGCTTTGAACTGTTGTTCCTCCAGTCGGGCCCGTCGGGCTTGCAAAATGAATGGTCTGATTTGAGGAGGTTCAAATGCGATTCACGAGAAAGAAATACAGCGGCGGCGGGCATTCCGAGCATTCGGGCAACCCGATGGAGCCGGTAAGGATTGAGATTACGCCGCTGGATTCACCGGTGCCAGGCAACACGCCTCGCGGTTGCGGTGGCGACGTTGTCGGCCGAGTTGGGGAGGAGAACCAGCCGCGCGACGTTTTGACACTGGAAGAATTGGAGGCGTGCGCGCGGGACATTCAACATCTGGTGGAGGAATCGAAGTACCGAACGATCGCGGATCGGATGCTGCTCGATCTGGAACGGGAGGAGAGTGCGCGAAAGAGGATTCCACCGGGGCGGATGAGGATTGTGGAGTGAGGGCATGGGGCGATTGTGGCAGCTAACGCATGTGCGATTGGCGCGAGAGGGTCAGGAGCCGGGGATTGATGGCCAGCGTATTGGCCGTTCTGGTGGCCGGCTCCTGACCCTGAAATGCGCTCATGTGTATGTCAGCGCATTACTATCGATGATCCGCGTGTAGTTGTAGTCGCTGTTGGCGACGATGCCGAAGCGGTAGGTTCGGCCGGACTGGAACGGGCCGCGCGGGCCTTGGGTGAAGATGTGCGAGGTCGAGCCGGCGGGGATTTCGGTGGGGTACGAGTACCAGTCGTTGCCCTGCGCCAGTTGAACGATGTAGCCGGTCTCGGCGTTGGAGTTGTCGTCCCAGGTGACTTGCACCGTGCCATCGGGAAGCTGAATCGCGGTGATATTCGTCGGCTCGTTCAATCCCGTGTAGTTCCCGGCCGGCTGGCTCCATGCTGTGTCGCCACCGGCCGAATTGGCACGGATTCGGATGTAGTAGAGGGTCGATTCATTGAGGCCGGTCGCGGTGTATTGGGTGACGTCCGCACCGAGCGTGGCGAGGGGGCTGTAGGTGTGGCCATCGGTGGAGATTTCCAGTTCGTAGCCGGTTTCGCCCAGGACATCGCTCCAGTAGATATCGAGATGGTCGGGTGAATTGCTGGTGGCGTAGCCGCCGGTGGGCGCGATGAAGCCGGTCGTGGCCATGGCGACGGGGCCATCGTTGTAGCCGCCGACGCCGACTGCTTCGAGCCAGAAGGAATAGGCCTTGGTGGGATCGAGCGGTGACCCATCGGATTCGGCCATCACGCTGAATGTAGTCGTCGCCGGATCGAGATGATCCGCAAGGGTCTGCATCTCTCCGAAATCACCGGCCACGCACATCAGCTTGAAATACTGCGTCGTCGCCGAGGCGGGATTGAAAGTCAGATCGATCGGGCCGGGACTGATCGCCATCGCGCTGGCGATGGTGGGAGGCGCGGGGGACATGGTGACGGACCGAATGGCCGAGACCGCGCCGTCGCCAGACGGGCTCTCGGGGATGAGGCGATAGGCGTAGGAATGGTCGTAGGAGACCATCGTATCGTAATAGGTCATGGAATTGGCCGGCAGGATGTCGATGGCGTTGAACTCGCCACCATCATCGGCCCGCTCGATGCGCCAGCCGGTTTCGCCGGCGGTGTCATCGGACCAGTTCAGGTCGATCCAACGCGGGTCATCGAAGCTGATGTTGGCGGCAAAATCATCGGCCGCCGCGCCGGGCGTGCCGGCCGGGAGCGTGGTCTGCACCTGGTCATCGGAGGAGTGGTTGCCCAGATCATCGGTGACCCGGACTCGGAACCAGTAGTCGGCGGCGTTGGTCAGGTGGATGATGTCATAAGAAGTTGTGCCGGGCAGCAGTCGATAGCTGGCCCAGGGCCAGTTGACGCCATCGCTGGAGACCCAGATTTCGTAGCCGGTGCCGGCGCTGGAGTGGTCATCCCAGGTGAGGGTGAGCTTGGAGGCCGAGACGATCGTGGCGGTGAGGTTGGTCGGTGCCCACAGGCCGGTGGTGATCTCGGCTTCATCGGAGGGGTCGCCATTGGCGAAGGGGGTCAAGGCGCTGATGCGATAGTGGTAGTCGGTGTTTTCCAGGGCGGTGGTGTCGGTGTAGGCCGTGACATCGCCCACGAGTGTGGCGATCACGCCCCAGGTCGTGCCATCGAGCGAGCGTTCGATGTTGATGCCGGCCTCGGCGGCGCTGTTATCCGTCCAGGCGAGATGGACGCCAAAGCCCGAGGCATCGGCCGAGAGATTGGAAGGCGCGGCCGGGGGGAGGTGGGCGGTGATGGAGTCGCTGTAGGCGGAATGGTTCAAGCCCATTTCAGCGCAGACGCGGTAGGCGTAGCTGATCCCTTCGTTGACGGCTGAGTCGGAGTAACTGGTCTGACCGGCCGAGGTGCTGCCGATGGTTGCGAACGATCCACCGTCCGTCGAGCGCTGGATGATGAAATCAGACTGGCCCATGGTCGGATCGCTCCAACTCAGATCGACCTGCGCGATGGAAACCGCATCGACGTTCAAATCGGCCGGCGCATCGATCGAAGCATCGACACCGGCCACATCACCCTGATCGGCATCGAGCACGACCAGCGCGTGCGTGATCGGATCCCGGGCGGCCGAGGCGGAAGCGCCGCTGCCGATGGGCGCTGAGCTCCACGTACCGCCATTGACCGAGGCGAGGAGAATATCGCCGGCATCATCGGTGTAGATGACCTGCGGCGCGCCGGTCTGGGGATCGAAGCTGAGCGTGGTATCCGGCCCGGCGTGGGCATCGGCGGCGGCGAGCGTGGCAGTCCAGTGACGCCTGCCGGACTTGGCGAGGATCACATCATCCCCGGCCGGGTCGATGAAGCTGATGGCCGGCATCCCCGAATCATCGAAGAGGAGCGAGGGCCTGCTCTGCCAGTTGGCGGCGGAGTTCATCGCGTTGATGAGACTGAGCGCTACGCCGCGCCCCTTGCGGCGGGCGAACTTGATCGAATGCGTATCGGCCGATTCGTAGGCGATGCCCCACGATCCATCGGAGGGGTTGATGGCGATGCTGCTGAATCGGCCGACCGCGCCGGCCGAGTCGATGGTGACGATGCGCCATTTCCTGCCGGCCTGGGTCGCCAGGCGGAGGTCCTGCGTGGTCAGTGCGTAGTAGCTGATCATCGGCAGATCGCCCGGCGCGAAGAGCAGCGCGGGGTTGTGGCCGACCGAGCCGCGCGCATCGATGGTGGTGGTCACCCACGACTTGCGCACCCGGCGGATGAACTTGAGGTCTTTGTGCGCGGCATCGTAATAGGCGACGGCGGGCCGACCGGCCGAGTCGATCGCCAGCGACAACTCCGAGCCGACCGATGGCCCGGCATCGAGCGTGATGGGTGAAGACCACGTTCCATCAGGGGCCCGGCGCGCGTACTTGAGATTGGCGGCCGAGGTATCGTAGAACGCGACGTGGAGCGCGCCGGTGGAGTCATAGGCCATCGAACTCGCCCCGGCGCTGGCCAGCACGCCAGTGAGGAGCTTTCGCGCTTCGAGCGGCTCGATGGGCAATGGGGGCGCGGACGATTTTCTGACGGGCATGAATCACCTCTCCAGCCGCTCGCGCCGGCGGGAGGCGGGGGCGAGGGCATCTCCTATGGATGAATCGGATGGATTGGGGCGGGGGGTGAGACAGGCGGGAGAGGTAGAAAGGGGCCAACCCCGCGATGGGTGCGATTTGTGCTGCTCGTGGCAACGGGCGGCACGAGGCGCGACTGGGGAATTGAGCAGAAAACGCGGTTCCTGCGTGGCGCGAGGAATGCCGTCGCCGCGCAGTTTGCTGTCCACCAGGAGCTTTTTCCTCCCACAATTTCCCTGATTTCAGGCTCTCGTTTCCCGTCTCAGCACTATAATTCTCAAGGTGAAGTTCCAACCTCCAACCGCCAACTTCTAGCCTCCAACTTCCATCTTCCATCTTCCAACTTCCAACTTCTAACTTCTAA
>JBBRTW010000038.1:0-26303 GCA_038244055.1 Tepidisphaerales bacterium
CATCGTGACGCAAAACCGCCCGACGCGGGCGGCGGGAAGGCGGACGAAATTGAAATCGTGTACCCTAACATCGAAGCCATCCGACTCGACCAGTGCATGGGAAATCAACCCTAACGGCGGAAATCAACCGGACAGTAGTGGTTTTTCGTGGTGAATACTCTGGGCTAAACCACTCGCCCCCGCGCATCGACATCGATCGACCGCGCCGCGCCATCCTCATTCCACCACACGCGCGACTGGAGATTGATGCAGGGGCAGATGTGATTGGGAATGACCGTGACGCGATCGCCGACTTTCGGGCGGGTGGAGGAAGCGGCGAGTTCGACCTGGCCATGTTCTTCGGTGAGTTTGGCGATGCGGGCGAGCGGGTATTCGAGGATGTGGCCATGGCCGGAGTCGGGGGCCGGGCCGCAGCGGTCCATGGTGAGGGTTTTGCTGCCGGCATCGATGACGAACTGGTTGGGGACGGCGGTGGAGACGACCGTGCAGAGGATGCGGGCGGCGCAGTCGTCGACTGTCGCGTAGCCGCCGCGTACCCCGTTCATGTCGTAGAAAATATTGGTGCCGGGGCGGATCTCGGTCTGGTTCTTAACGTGATGGGAGATGAAGGCGGTGGGCGTGGAGCCGCCGGAGAGGATTGAGGTCGCGATGCCGGCGTGATTCCAGAGCGCGACCGCCTCGCCGACCAGCGCATCGACCGCGCGGAGTTGGGCGATGGAGTTTTCGGAGGAGTCCTTGATGTGGCCGGGATAGAAGAAGAGGCCATCGACTGTGACGCCCTTTAGGCGGGAGGCATACTGGGCGAGTTGCAGCGTTTGCTCGGGGGTTTGCAGGCCCGTGCGGTGGACGCCGACATCGAGATCGATGAGCAGGCTGATGGTCGAGCCGGCCGAGCGCGCGGCGGCCGCGAGGTTTTCGGCGGCTGTTTCTGAATCGATGGCGACACGAATAGTCTTTCGAAGTGCGAGCTCGGCCAGCACGGCGCAGCGATGGGGATCGACCGCCGGGTAAGCCATGAGCAGGTCGTCGCACGCGCCGGCCATCACTTGGGCTTCGCCGACTTTGGCGACGGTCAGTCCGATCGCCCCGGCGGCCATTTGCAGGCCGGCGAGGAGGAGGGATTTGTGGGTCTTGGTATGCGGCCGCAGGCCGATGCGGTGGGACGTGGCGTAGTCGGCAAGTCGGCTGATGTTTCGGCCGACGGTGGGCGCGTCGATGAGGATGCAGGGAGTGGGAAGGGAGGAGGAGAGGGGGGTAGCCATGGGGGGATTGTACGGCGCGTTTCAAAATGGCGAAGAGGGCATATGGAACGGAGAATTCCGAATGGCGAATGGCGAATCAAGAAGAAATGGGGGGGGAAATGGCGAATGATAAATGGAGAGGTTGGCCATTCTCCATTCGTTCGGAATTCCAGCAGATTGATTCGCCATTCTGAATTCGTCATTCGCCATTGCCCTCTACGCCTGCAACACCCGCCGCAGCGCCTCCTTTAGAACGTCCTCCATCGCCGTCGCGAGCATGTTGTGGAAGGGGCGGTTGATCCAGCGGTACTCGCGTTCGGTTTTGGTGTCCACCGCGACGGCGCGCTTCATGAGGTAGGTGCGCCGGCGCGCGCCGACGACGGCCATGCGGAACTCGACATCCTTGGGCGGGCGGTAGTCCTGGGGCGCGACGAGTGATGTATCGACGAGCACGGCCTGTGGATCCTGGTTGCGTTCTTCCTCGAACACATGCAGGCCAGCCTCGGCCTCGAAGCGGGCGGCAACGAACGGGCCGCGCAGAGTGACCAGAATCCCCAGCACGCCGCGGGCGGGCGAATCGAGGAAGGTGGCGCGGTTGGCATCGTCTTCGATGTTGCGCTGGAGCGAACTCTTGCCGTGGCGCTTGAACCAGGAAATGGTGGCCATCGCGCCCAGCGCTTCGGCGGCCTGGTAATAGGCGCGGGCGAGCGCGAACATCTCGGCGTGGGCCGCGCCGAAGACGGCGATGCTGATGGAGTGGGGGTCGTCGTAGCGGAGGCTGTAAAGCTGGAGGAGAAGGTTCTGGTAGTCGACCTCGGCGTTGGTCAGCCGGTGATAGAGCTCGGCCAGATTGAAGGGGAGTGGATTGGCAGGCGCATCGTAGAAATTGAGAAGCAGGGATTCTTCGAGGGAGATTGCCGCGGCGCTAAGCGATTCGAGGGAGCCTGCGATGGAGCGGAGGCGATTGAGGCGCTCTTTCGGGGCGGGGTCGAGGTAACGCTTGGCGGGATGCGCGGACTTTCGCAGCAGGAGCTTTTCGATGGAGAAGAGTTCGTTGCGGAGGGAGAGAACCGGCGCGCATTTCTCGACGGCTTGCACTCTGCGGCGGAGATTGGAAGAGAGGCGGACCGCGTCCGCGTCGACGGTAAGAGATGTGGCGGGGCCGGCAGGGGCGGTGCGGACGGAGACGACGATCTGCGAATTCGCGGCCTCGACATGGCCGGCCAGCTTGAGTTTGCCGGCGTAAGCATTGACGCCATTGGCCAGCGGTGCCAGGAGATCGCGCTCGATGGCCCGCTTGAGGGGGCGCGCGCCGTAGAGGGCATCGAAGCCGTGAGTAGCGAGAAGGTCGATGGCGGCGGGCGTGACCTCGAGATGCATATCTCGCTGGCGGAGTCCATCGCGGCGGTGGATCAGCTCCAGTTCGCGCGCGGCGATGAGGCGGATGGTTGCCTGATCGAGCGGCAGGAAGGGGATGATGCGGTCGATGCGGTTGAACATTTCGGGGCGGAGGAAGTCGCGGACGGCATCGGTGAAATGGGTGCGGGCGCGGGTGGCGGCGGGCGAGGCGGCGGGCGAGGCGGAGGGCGAAGCGGAGGGGGAGGCGGAGGGGTCATTTACGCCGTCGCGTTTGGCGGTGGGGGCGAGGCCGAACTGGCCTTGCTGGAAGGATTGCGCTCCAAGGTTCGAGGTCATGATGATGATGGCGTTGGAGAAGTCGGCCAGCCGCCCGGCCGAATCGGTGAGGCGGCCTTCACCGAGAACCTGAAGCAGGAGATCGAAGAAGGCGGGGTGGGCTTTTTCGAATTCATCGAGCAGCAGGACGCAGAAGGGCTGCTCGCGGACTTTGGCGGTCAGCAGGCCTTCTTCGGCCCAGGCGGTGCCGACCAGGCGCGAGACGGCCGAGGCGCTGGCGTATTCGCTCATGTCGAAGCGCACCAGGCGCGATGAATCGCCGAAAAAGAACTCGGCCAGCGCTTTGGCCATCTCGGTCTTGCCGACGCCCGTCGGACCGATGAAGAGGAGGGATGCGATGGGCCGGCGCGGGCGGTTCATCGCGGCCTTGACCGTGGCCAGGAGATCCTCGACGCGATTGACCGCATCGGACTGGCCGATGACGCGGTCGGCGAATTTCGCGCGTGCGGCGGGCAGATCGAGGGGCGTGGCATCATCGAGAAGAAACAGCGGCAGGCCAGTCTCGCGGGAGAAGGCGCGGGTGACATCGTGGGGCGTGATGGCGAAGGGGCGGGCGGAGGCGATGTAAGGATTCGATGGGATGAAGTGATCGCGGAGGAGATTCTTGAGGAAGCGCAGGGGCCGGCCGGGCGCGGCGGAGTAGGTGGCATAGCGGCGATGGAGGCGATCGAGCGCGTCGAGGGCGTCTTCGGTGATGAGAGGATTGGGCAGGGGGGTGGCCAGGTGACGCACTTCTTCGGCGAGAGGGGCGGCGGCTTCGGCGGCGGCGGCGCGGAGAATCTTACGGGACATCCCGGGTGAGGGTTCTTCCAGGCGAATGATGTGGAAGATGGCCAGAAGATGCGGGCTGGAGCGCTCGATGAGCGTGAGCTGCTCGGAGGTGCATTCGGCGATGGAAAGGAAATCGCCGCGGGCGAGGTAGGGGCGGAGGAACGAGGCGATGCCGAAGGAACTGCCACCCGCCTTGCCGACTTCCATCAGCTCGACGAGGCCGCCGAAGTGGACGATCGCCCCAGCCTTGGCGGCCTCGCGGGCCAGGCGCTGGCAACGCTGCTGCCACATGCCAAAGCCGCTCATCCCCGCCACCAGGCGCGCGCCGCTGGTGGCCCAAAGGGGGGCGATTCCTTTCTCGGTGCGGAAGCGATTCTGGCGGAAGAGTTCGTGAACGGCGGCCGTCTTGCCGACGCCGGACGGGCCGACGAGAAGCACGCTGCGCGGATTCCGCCCGGCCAGGGCATCGGCGATCCGATCGACGACCGCGCCGGCTTCGTAGGCGCGATCGAGGGCGCGCTTGGAGAGGTCCTCGCCCACTTCGCCGATGATCGGCTTGGGCTCTTCCTCTTTGTCCGCATCGGCCGCGATCTGCGCGGGCGTTCGAATCTCAGGTGTGATGAGGAGTTTCTCGACATGAACTGATTCGATTCGGGCGAGATGGGCCAGGTCGATCAGCCGCCCGGAAATTTTGCTGCGGGCGAGGGCAAAAGCGATATGTTTGGGGATGAGGTCGTCGAGATCATCTTCGCGCGCGGCCACGATTTCGATATCCAGCGCGGGGATGTAGGCGAGCCAGGCTTCGTCGCCATGACGCCAGCGGAGGACGTGGAAGCGGAGCGTGACGGGATGCTCCCAGGCCGGCCCGCGCTCCGCCGTCGCGGGAGGTGGGATTTCAATGGAGACTTCGCGAATCTCCGGCTCGGCGGCCAGCAGGCGGCGATGAATATCGAGCGGTGCCAGCGCCTGGAGAATGTCGCGCGCGGAGCGGGAGAGGATTTCAGAGAGCCGCTCGCGCTTGGTATGGAGCCCGGTGATCTCGGGGAAAAGCATGGCCTTGCCGATATGGAGATCGGGCTCCAACTGGCGGATGGCGAGGATGAGGGGCAGGTCCTGGAAAGGCATAACGATTTTCGCGGGCAATCATACGCGAAGGATGCGATGTGGTCTTGGCAGCGCGCAAATGCTTCGCCGCCGCTCTGAATTTCCAAGCCCGTGGGTATACTGTCCGGCCTACCTTTTCAACAGGAGCAACGCTTGTCCAACCAGCCTATTGTCAGCACGCTCGGCCTGCAGGCCAGTTTCGGTTTCGGCGATCGCATCGGCCTGGCGACGCCGGGCCATGTGGAATCGATGCGCCGCGCGGGCGTCGTTGGGAAGATCGCGCCGATCTTCGCGCAGCAGTCGATCCGGGAGATGATGCGGACCGCCCGCACGCCCGAGCAGGTGATGGGCGATGCGCTCGAAGGGGCGAAGTCAGCCGGGTGGAGCGGCAAACAGGGTGCGGATGCGGATCACCTCAAGACGCCTGTGGATGTGGATCGCACCGCGGTCGCGGGGTTCGTGTTCTTCACGATTGATCCATCTGACAATGTCGATGGGCAGGCGGATAATTACACCGAGAGCCAGCTCAAGGAGAAGCACGCCGCCGCGGCGCGGGAGGCGGATATCGCATGGGTTGAAGGATATCGTGGTAAGAAGATCAAGCTGACCACCGGTGCGACCATCGAGATCGATGAGCCGACAGCGCGCAGGGCGGCGGTGAAATATGGCAAGGCCGTCAACCAGGCGGTGACCCTGGCGCGGCATATCGATTCCGTGCATAAAAGGCTCGGCCGGGATTATGAGATCGAGCTCTCGGTGGATGAAACGCCCCAGCCGACGACGCTGGCCGAGCATTACATCGTCGCCCATCGCTGCCTGGATCAGGGGATGAAGCTGGTCAGCCTGGCCCCGCGCTACATCGGCGATTTTGAGAAAGGTGTGGATTACAAGGGGAATCTGCCCGCGTTCGAGAAATCGCTGGCCGATCATGCGGCCATCGCGCAGCTCCTGGGGCCCTACAAACTGAGCCTGCATTCGGGATCGGATAAGCTTTCGATTTACACGCCGTTCGCGCGGATCACCAAAGGCCAGTTCCACGTCAAGACGGCCGGGACGAGTTATCTGGAAGCGCTGCGGGTGGTGGCGCGGGCGGATGTCGCCCTTTTCCGGCGGATTATCAATTTTGCGCTCGGCCGGTATGAAACCGACAAGGCGACCTATCACGTTTCGGCGACACTCGCGGACGGGCCGCGGCCGGAGGGATTGGATGCGAAGAAGCTGGAGGAAATCTACATCGGCGACTGGCAAAAAGTCCCCGCCGGCGCGGGCTTCACGGGACTGGGGCGGCAGATTCTACATTGTACGTTTGGGTCCGTGCTGACGAATGCCGAGTTCAAGCCGCTGGTGCGAGGGGTGCTGGAGGGGAATCAGAAGATGTACGATGAGGTGCTGGCGGATCACTTTGCGCGGCATTTGGAGGCGCTGAAAAAAGGGATGTGATAAAATGCAGATGAACCACGAAGGGCACGAAAGGCACGAAGTTGAAAATCGGTACGGGACTTCGATCCGAAGGCATTCGCAAAGACGCAAAGGTGCGAAGAGACAGAGAAAAAACAAAATGGCCAGGCAACGAAGCGAATCTGAGTCTGGAGACGATTCAGGCGGTAAGGGAGAATGCAAAGGGGCAACCAGGCCTTTGGGAGCAGCTCATGATCGATATCGGCTCAGCAGCCTTTCCTTCACCTTTTCCCATGCGCTGCCGGCGCGTGGATTCGCTTCATAATCCTTGACCCGTCGCTGTAGTTCCGCTTCAACCACATCCCATGATTCCCCCTGCGGCCCCGTCGCTTCCAGACGGCCCAGGCGGCGATCCAATTCCGCATCCTGCGCCGGTGTGAGTTGAACAAACGCCGAATCCTGCTCCAGCGAGTCCCAAATCTGCTCGATGAGCTCCAACCTTTCGGCCGGAGTCAGCTTCATCGCCTCTTTGAGAAGGGAATCGGTCATACCGGGATTATATCACGGGAGTTTGGCCTCTCCACACCAATTCCGCGTGTAACGGTCGGCCCGTTGCACCGATTTGCCATCGCGCTGAGTGAGTGCATCGGTGAAGCGCAATCGCCGCTATCATCGGCGTCTCGGAAGCAACGTCCCGCCGGTGCAGTGGCCGCGCCGTCGCATTGTGACCGCGCATGGTTTATACCGGTGGTTATGCACGATCCGTTACCCCGGCGCGTGCAAGCCCGACGTGACGACCATCAGTAAGCCGTATGCCGGAAATCCGCGTGTACCGTTCGACAAGGGCTCTTCAGGAAACGGAGCAGGCGCGCAACCGCGCCTGAGAACGACCCATGCCTCTCTCCCTCACTCGCGTCGGCAACGTCCCCACCGAAACCTACGGCCAGGCCACCATCCACTGGCTCGCCTCCCATGCCGCCAGCGGCGCGGCCGAACTCACCGTCGGCCTGACCACCATCCAGCCCGGCGGCGGCACACCGATGCACCGCCACCCCAATTGCGAAGAAGTCCTGCACCTCCTCACCGGCCAGATGGATCAGTTGATCGAAGGCCACCCCGCGCTCCACATGACCCCCGGCGACACGGTCACCATCCCCCGCAACCTCCCCCACGGCGCTAAGAACACCGGCCCCACCCCGGCCGTGATGATTGTCGTCTTCTCCTCTCCCCGCCGCGAAACCATCCTCATCTGACGGCGATGAACATCGCGCACCTTCAAGGCCAGGAGCCGGCCACCAGAAACCTCAACCAGGCAACTTTGGCGCACGGCCGGCTCCTGCCCTCCTGACCCTTTGACGCCAATACGCCTTGGTAATCTATCGCAGCAGCAGGCCATCCCATCCGCCGGAAGCGGCCGCTCCTACTTCCCCCCAAAATCCGTCACCCACACAATCCGACCCTTGTCATCCTTGGCGATCCCAAATCCCACATCCTTATAATGCTTGCTGAGAATATTCTTCCGGTGTCCCTCTGAATTCATCCAGGCCTTGACCACACTCTCGGCCGATGGCTGGCCCTTGGCGATGTTCTCGCCCACCGCATGATACTTATAGCCCTGAGCCTTCACGCGCGAACCCGGCGAACCTTCGGCCGTGTGGCTGAACTTCCCCGTCCTGGCGAGATACTCCGCATACTCCTGAGCCGAGGCCGACAGTTTCGCATTGATTTCCAGAGCCCTCGCTCCCTCGACCGCCCGATGCTTGTTATGCAACTGGAGCAACTCCGCGATCATCGCCTCACGATTCAGCCCGCCCTTTTGCCCGCCTTTCTTGGCCGCGAATCCGGCGCTGCAAAACGTCAGTGCCATCGCGATCGCCAGCGGAATTTCAATTCGAAGGCGCTTCATGAATTCTCCAATCGCCCAATCATAACCGGTTCAATGAATTCCAGCGCGTCTTTTTTGTGGTGCGGGCGTCCACGGGTTTTGAGGGTGAAGTGTGGCGATCGTGTCATCCTGAGGTACTCCGAAGGATCTGGCCGGTAGGTCGGGGCCCGTTCGTAACGGTGAGTCGCCCAATGCGTTCGAGGCTAGATCCTTCGGAGTACCTCAGGATGACGAACAACGCTTCATCACGATTCACATCCCCGAAGCGCGCGGATTCATGAACACATTATCGTGTCCCGGAATAATCAAATCCGCGATCTCGTAAATCTCCCCCAGCGCCTCCTGCGCCTGCTTGATGTCGTACGCATCCGGCAGCACCTGCCCGGCCAGGAAATGATCCTGTGTCGGCACCGCATCCCCCGCCAGCATCACTGTCACCGTCGGCAGCTTCAGCAATAGCCCGCAATTTCCCGGCGTATAACCCGGCAATGGGAAGAGATCGA
The DNA here is from genome assembly GCA_038244055.1 of Tepidisphaerales bacterium. GTDB lineage: Bacteria > Planctomycetota > Phycisphaerae > Tepidisphaerales > Tepidisphaeraceae > DASPKW01. The sequence goes on from JBBRTW010000038.1 coordinate 8,598, forward strand.
CTTGGCTGGCGATCTGATCATCGGCCACCCCCAGCGACTCCAGCAAATTTAACTCTTCACTCAATAACCGGCGGTCGATATCCTCCTCCGGTGCCTGGCCGATCATTCGCTCGAGGTATTGCCGGGTATGCTGCTGCTCGATCTCGCCGATGAGTTTTTTCGCCTTCGTGAAGAGGGCGAGGCCGGCCCGGTGCGATGGCCTGAAGTTGGTCAGAAAGACCGTGTCGATTTGTTCGGGTTTCAGTCCCGTTCGTTCATAAAGCCGGGCCGCCAAAGCGGTAGCGGGCAACCCCGGATCGACCAGAATAACCCGCTTACCCGATCTGATCAGCGTCGTGGTCGAATGTGGCGTGCGAAGCGCCTCGGTTTCTCCCCAAAGCCTGTTGCGGCTGAGCGTCCCGATGCTGATGATGTCAAACCTGAACTGCGCCATGTTGAAACACGTTATGATGATGACGATGAGTTGGCAAACGATGAAGCGAGTTGCGACGAGAGTTGCGAGTTGCGGGTTGCGAGTTGCGACGGGAGTTGCGAGTTGCGGGTTGCGAGTTGCGAGTTGGAAGAAGCGTATCGCCGCCTCTTTACTCGCAACTCACAACTCGCAACGCGCCACTATTTCCCGCAACTCGCAACGCGAAACTTCTTCGCACGCAACTCGCAACTCTTTCCGGCAACTCGCAACTCTGCTGCTCGGCCTGATCTTCCTTACCGGCTGTGAATCCGGCTTCTCCCAGCGCCTGGGCCAGTGGGATGGCCCGCAACTTCTTTCCAATGCATCGGTCGAGGCCTGGTCCTACCGCGGCGAGCCGGCCCGGCGGATCAAGTCGGCCCATTATCTCATCTACACTACGATCACCGATGAAGATGTCATGAACCTTCTTCCCCAGGTTCTCGAAGGCGCGCTTTCCCAGTATCACAGGGTTGCCCCCGGCGTTCCCCTGACCCAGACTCCAATGGAGTGCTACGTTTTTGAACGCCGGATCGAATGGGAGGCCTTTACCAAGGCCAATACCGGCCCGGATGCCTCGATCTACCTGCAAATCCGCCGGGGAGGCTACGCGATTCGCGATAAATTCGTCGCCTATTATATCGGCCGGCCCGCGACGGCTTCGGTGACGGCTCACGAAGGCTGGCATCAATTCGTTGCCCGTCATTTCGTCGGCCGGCTCCCGCCGTTCGTGGAGGAGGGGTTCGCCTGCCTGTTCGAAGGCCTCGGCTGGCAGAGCGACAACCTGCCGCGCTGGAATTTGTCGATTAACCAGGTGCGCGTGCAGGCGCTTCGAAAAGCCGTCGAGACCAAGAAACTCTGGCCGCTTGAGAAGTTAGTGACGATGCACGCCGGCGAGGTGGTCGAGGAGAATGGCGAGAAGGTCGATGCCTTCTATGCCCAGGCGTGGGTCTTTGCCAAGTTCTTGTTTGAATCGGAGAATGGCCGGTTCCGCCCGGCCATGCAGCAGTGGATGACCGAGACCGCCAATGGGACCGTTTTTGATCCCACAAAGACGCACAATCGCGCCGGCGGACCTTGGAATCGCAATGGCGTTCGGCCGATGCTCGAGCATTATCTCAACCTGGACTTCGCAACGATCGATAAGCTCTATCAGACGTACCTCCGCAAAGTCGCGTTTGACGAGTATTCCGCACAATGGAACTCCTGATATGGCGCAGGCGCATATTTCCGTTGCAACAAACCCCACACTTGCGCTACACTGTGCGCTTGTGAACACTTCGAGGGTTGACACAGATTCATGCTCGATCCACCGCCGGGTGTGTCATTTCACCGGGCGCGTCCAGGGGGTCGGGTTCCGCTACACCGTTCACAACCTCGCCATGCCCCACAACGTCAGCGGCTACGTCCGCAATCTCCCCGATGGCCGGGTCGAGTTGGTGATGGAAGGCCCGGGCAGCGACATGGATCAACTGGTGGATTCCATTCGCCGGAAGATGACCCACTTCATCCGCCAGATGGATATGCAGGAAGAACCGCCGACAAGGGCGTTTACGGGGTTTTCGATCAAGCATTAGGGCGGAGTCCATTGTCAATGGTCCATGGTCAATGGTGGGAATTTGGAGTGCGTGAACGTCTGCGCGCTTGTTTGGCCTATTGACAATTGACAATGGACAATTGACAACACACCCGTCGATTAACCACCATGTATAGAACCTTCGTCATCCTCCGCCACACCTTCCGCGAAGCCATCGTTCAGCCCATCTACACGCTGCTGCTGGTCTTCGGGGCGGCCATTCTGGTCATCTTCGGACTGCTGCCGTTCTTCACGCTCGGCGAAGACACCAAGATGTCCCTCGATGTCGCGCTGGATGTGATCCTGATCGTCGTGCTCATCGCCACGCTCTTCGCCACCAGCAAATCGATCTACGAGGAAATCGAAGACCGCACCATGCTCACGCTCATGAGCAAGCCGCTGTACCGGTGGGAGGTGCTGCTTGGCAAATACCTGGGGATCATTTTGTCGGCCCTGATGGCGGTGGGCATTCTCGGGTTGATCCTGGGGATCGCCACCTACTACCGCATCCCCAACGATTACCTCATCCGCAATACCACCGATGACCGCGAATACCTCCGGCTCAAGGAACTTCGCGCTATGCACCTGGCCAGCTTGCTGCCGTGCCTGGTGCAGATCTGGCTGATGATCTCGGCGCTGGCGGCCGTCAGCGTGGCCATCTCCACGCGCGTCTCGCTGGTGGTCAACCTGCCGGTGGTCATTCTCCTCTACATCGCCGGCAACCTCACCCGCTTCATCTACCCGGCCTTCGGCGATGCTTCGCCCATCAAAGACGCCCCGGCCGCGCTCAAAGCCCCCGCCTGGCTGGCCGGCAAATTGCTGCCCTACCTGGAAACCTTCGACGTCCGGAGGCTGGCGATCTACAAGCCCCTGGCCATGGGCCGGATGGCCAGCGACCCCAGTGCGATCGCGCTGTCGACGATCTGGACCTATGTAGGCATCTCCGGCGCATATGCGATCTGCTATGCGGCCTTCGCGTTATCCGTTGGGATGTGGCTCTTCCAGACCCGCGAATTGGGCGGGGCGGAAGGCTAATTCGAAAATGGTGGGGTAGACATTCAGACATGGTGGGGTAGACATTCAGCCACGGTGGGGTAGACAATGGTGGGGTAGACATTCTTGTCTGCCCAGAACGACCTTTCCGAACACCCGCGCCTTTCCATCCGCCCGCAATCTCGCCAAATTTCCTACATCCCCGGCCAACACCTACATCTGCTCCGGATGCTCAATTCCCAGCAAATCTAACCCCTTCCCCATCGTCCGCGCCACCAGATTGGCCAGCGCCAGCCGGCTCGATCGCAGCGGCTCTTCACTGCTCAGCACCGGGCAATTCTCCCAGAATGAGCTGAACTTGGTCGCCAGTTCGTACAAATAGGTGCAAAGGTGGTGCGGCTTGAGCTCGCGCGAAACCTGCTCGAGCACATCGCCCAGACGCAGGATATGTTTCCCCACCGAAAGCTCGGCCGGCGCTTCCAGCGCGATCGGAGCGCGGGCGGCCTGCCCGGCATCCATCCCAAGGCGCTCGACGGCCCGTCGAAACAACGATCGCGTCCGCGCATAGGCGTAGAGAAGGTAAGGCGCGGTGTTCCCATCGAGCGCCAGCATCTTGTCGAACGAAAACACGTAATCGCTCGTACGATCCTTCGAGAGATCTGAGTATTTGACCGCGCCGATCCCGACCGCGTGGGCGATGGCGGCGCGCTGGGCATCCGGAAAGTCGGGATTTTTTTCCTTGACCACCGCGAGCGAACGCTCTTCCGCCTCATCCAGCAGATCGCGCAGTTTGACGGTATCGCCGCTGCGCGTTTTGAACGGTTTGCCATCGGGCCCGAGCATCGTTCCGAAGGCCGCATGTTCGAGCGAAACTCCCTCGGCCCAGCCCGCCTTCTTCGCAGTCCAGAAAACCTTGGCGAAGTGTTCGCTCTGCCGCGCATCGACGAAATAGGTGACCCGCTGCGCTTTAAGCTCCGTCGCCCGGAAGCGCACGGCCGCCAGATCGGTGGTGCCGTAGAGAAACCCGCCGCCTCCCTTTTCGATGATCAGCGGGGTCTCAAATCCCTCCACATTCACGACCGTCGCTCCATCGCTCTCCACCGCCAGACCTTTGGCGCGGAGGTCCTGCACCACGCCGGGAAGGAGCGGATTATAGAAAGATTCAGGGCGCTCCATCGGCTGAGATTGAATGGCCGGCTCGACCAGTTGAACGCTGAGCCGCCGGTAAATCGCATTGCAGGCGTCGAGCGTCACGGTCCGCGCCTTTTCCCAGGCGATTCTCTCCTGGGCGTTTTTGGGATCGGCCGGGTTCTGAATGTAAGTCGTGGTCAGCCGCGGCAGCTCTTCCAATGTTCGCGGCGTTTCGCCTGACCGGGTGATCGTCAGACGCTTGGCCTCGGCGTTGTCTGTGATCAGCGATACAAACACATACGCCGCCTCCAGCTTTTCCAGGCTGATCGCGATCTGGGTGAGATGCGGGAGAAAATAGCGCGTGCCATCGGGGTCTTCGTTGATAAACCGGTCGTGCCATGGCACGACCTGCCGAACCAGTTCCGCGATCGTCGCCCCAAATTTGTCCTTGGCGGATTTCTCCCTGGCCGGATCGCCCGCAGCCTCGGCCATGTCTTTAGCCAGATCGCGCCCGGCCGCCTGCTGCCGGCCGATCAGATCGTTGAGCACCCCGCCATTTGCCGATTGCTCGAACGCCGCCTCGTACCACATCGCCAGCACCACCCGGCCGAATTGCGTTCCCCAATCCCCGAAATGGTTCTGCCGGATAACGTTGTCGCCTCTAAACGCCAGCACCCGCGCCGCCGCATCGCCGATGATGGTGCTCCTCAGGTGGCCGACGTGCATCTCCTTGGCTATATTCGGCCCCGAATAATCCACCACCACCGTCTGCGGCCGATCCGTCTGCTCAACCCCAAGCCGCTCATCGGCCGCCACCGCTTCCAATTGCTTGCCCAGCCACACCGGATTCAGCCGCACATTGATAAAGCCCGGCCCGGCGATGCTGATCTCGCTGGCGAGTTCGCCCAGTTCCAGCTTTGCCTTGATCTGCTCGGCGATCTGCCGCGGGTTGGTCTTCTGCCCACTTTTCTCGGCCGCCAGCTTGGCGAGCCCCATCGCCGCGTTGGCCTGGTAATCCCCGAATTTCTCGTTCTGCGCCGGGCCGACCAGAGGATCGGCCTCCACCCCCAGCGCGGACTGAATGGCCTGGCGAAACTTCACATCGAGAATGGACGCGATCGTTGGCATGAGGCGAGGGATGGTAACGGAACGCAATTGACAACTCCACTTGCTCCAGCGGCAAGCTCGGGCGTCATCGAAGAAATCCATCAATTGCGGATTGCGGATTGAAATGCCGCTTTCAATCCGCAATCCGCAATCCGAAATCCGCAATACCCCCACCTCCCGCGCTTGCCGAATTGCACCCGACAGGCTTAAATTGACGACAGAGAGTGATGCGGCCTGCCGGGCATGCCGCTGTATACGATCCCCCGGGGCGTTTCTGACGGGCGGCGGGTATGAACGACTGGTTTGATGCCGAGCAGCGAGTCGAGAAAGCGCAGGAGCTCTTCGAGCAACAGAAGTGGCCCGAAGCGCTCGCGCTTCTCCGCGCCGCCGTCGCCATCAATCCCTATAACGCGCCGTGGCATTTCAATATCGGTTTGACGCTCGATGAGATGGAGCGCTTTGGCGAGGCGGCCGAGGCTTACGAGCAGGTGCTGACGCTCGAACCCGAAAATGTCGAGGCCATGCGCCATCTGGGGGTCGATCTGATCCGCGTCGGCCGGCATAAGGATGCGGTCCGGATGTTCGAGCGCATCGAAAAATCCGACCCCACTTACGAGCCTTCCTACTGCCATCGCATCGAAGCCTACGCCGAGCTCGGCCAGCACGACAAGGCCGAGGAAATGTTCTACATGGCCCGGCTCTACAAGGAGCAGTGCCCCGATTGCTACTATTCGATGGGCGTGAGCCTGGCTTCGCGCGGGCTCTTCGACCGCGCCATCTTCTGCTGGCAGCGCACGCTCGATCTGGACGATCAGCACCCCGATGTGCATCTGCGGCTGGCCGAGGCGCATTGGTCCAAGGAAGAACTCGAAAAAGCCCGCCAGCATTTCCTGATCGAGCTGCGCCGCAATCCCGGCGATACCGAAACGCTGCTGGACCTGGGCGAGCTGCTCCTGGAAATGGAGCGCGTCGAGGAGGCGGGCGAAAAATTCCGCCGGGCCATCGAGCTCGCGCCGGATCAGCCTTCGGGCTATTACTGCCACGGCCGCTGGCTGGAGGAGGCCGGGCGGCTGGACGAATCGGTCGAGGCGCTGTCCAAATCCCTCAAGCTCGATCCGACCTATCCCGGCGCGCATTTGTCGCTCGGCCGCATCCACCTCCGCCAGGGCGATCGTGAGAAGGCACGATTCCACCTGCGCAAGGAACTGCTCCTCCGTCCCGAAGAGCCGGGCGTGCTGCTCGACCTGGCCAATCTGTTGATGGATACGGGGGAGACGCGGGCGGCGGTTGCGTGCCTGAAGCGCCTGACCCAGCTCGAGCCGAAAAATCCCGATGCCTGGCAGAACCTGGCCGTTGCCCTCTTCATGCGCGGGCGCTTCGATGAAGGAATCGAATGCTGCGAATCGGCCCTGCAATGCGATCCGCGGCATGTGATGGCCCTCTTCAACCTCGCCCTGGCGCTGGAGCGCATGCGCCGGTACGACAAGGCCCTGGCCGCCATTCGCCGGGCGCTGGAGATCGAGCCGGAAGAAGTGTCTCTCCAGAAGCTCGAGTTCCGCGTCAAGCTCCTCAAGATCAGGGCGCGGGTGGTGCGCTGGCTGCGGGCGCTCTGGCCCTTCAGCCGCCGGCTGGCCAATACCGCATCGATCAAGCTGAATAAGAAACTTCGCCCGCGTTTATAGCCGCCGCGCTGTGGATAACGATTGGGCCCCCGCGTATCACATCACACCATGAACACCCGGAGCACTCGCTGGCTCGCGCTGATCGCCGCCATCGCGGTCGTCCTCTATTTATGCTGGCTGATGCTCCAGCCTTTCGTTTATGTGCTGATCTGGGGGATCGTGCTGGCCATTATCTCCTACCCGGCCTGCCAATGGCTGCGGAAGCGCGGCTGGTCGGACCATCTCAGCGCGATGATGACGACGGTGATCGTCGTGATGGTGGTGCTCATCCCGCTGACTTTCCTCACCAGCGCCGTGGTGCAGCAGGCGAGAACCGCCGTGAACGCGGCCATCAAGGGCTTTCATGAAATTTTCGATCCCAACTCGCCCACCCTCGCCTGGATCGGACAGTATGTGGATGTCGAGGCCCTGAAGAATCCCCAGAACCTCTCCGAGAAATTCAGTTCCATGTCCGAGGGGGTCGCCAAGACCACCCTGGGCATCGTCGGCGGAATTCTCGGCGGCATCCTCGGCGCGGCCATCCAGATTTTCTTCGTCCTCTTCACCCTTTACTACCTCCTCCGCGATGCCGACCGGATCATCCCCGCCGTGCGCAAGGCCCTGCCGCTGGCCGATGATCAGGCCCGGGCCATCTTCCGCCGCACGCATGAAGTCATCACCGCCAGTGTCAATGGAGTGCTGGTGATCTCCGCCATCCAGGGTCTGCTCGGCATGATCGCGTTCTATGCGCTGAGTTTGCCCTCGGCGCTGCTTTGGGGCGTGATGATGTTCATCCTCTCGACCATCCCCATGGCCGGGGCGTTCATCGTCTGGATACCGGCCGCGATCTACCTCGCCGTGACCGGGCACTGGATCCAGGCGATCATCCTCACCGCCTGGGGGAGCGTGGTCATCGGCATGATCGATAACGTCCTTCGCCCCAAGCTGGTCGGCCAGCGCGCCCGCCTGCACGAACTGATCATCTTCTTCTCCGTGCTCGGCGGGCTCCAGGTTTTCGGCATTCTCGGCCTCTTCGTCGGCCCGGTGGTCGCGGCCATCGCCCTGGCGCTGGTGGATGTCATCCGGCAGATGAATCTGTCGAATGAATCGGCCGATGCGGCCCCGCCCCGCATGATCGTCGATGAATCCGCGCCGCCCGTTTCTCTGGTCTCCCCCGCAATTCCCGCCGAGCCTATCGCTTCATCACCACTTCAAACCCCTGAGTCGGCGGCTGCTGTTCTTCCCGATAAAACCGTTTCGTCGGGTCAATGAAAAGCCACATCGAAGCCGCCCCGCAGAACGCGGCCGCGTAAACCAGGAACAGCGCGTTCCACCCCAGCGAATTGAATACCATCGCGCCGATCACGGGCTGAATGAAGTGAGACATATTCCCTACCATATTGATGAACCCTGTCGCCACGCCCGCATGCCGCCCGCCGATATCGACGATGGAGGCCCAGTTCGCGCCTTGACCCAGATCGAACATGAACGCGGTCACACAAAGCAAGATCGTCGCCTGATCGGCCGAGTGAACGAAGCGGATCGCCACCATCGCCGCCGCGGCCGTGACATAGCCAAAGACCGGCAGGATCGCCCGCCCGAGGCGCTTTCGGCCTGTTTTCCGCACGATGAAGTCCGCCCCGAACCCGCCCAGCAGACAGGCGAGTCCACCAAATAAGAGCGGCAGCGCCGATTGCCATTCCGAATTCTCGATGCTGACCTTGTGAACATCCCTCAGAAATCGCGGCATCCAGCTCATGAAGAATGACCAGCCGAAACTCGCGCACAGATACAGGCCGGCGATGGCCCAGAGGGAGGGGGATTTGAAGACTTGCAGCAGCGCCTTGAGCGAGTGATCGCTGCCCGAGCCCGACGCCGGCGCTCGGCCGGCGCTGATCACATCCAGCTCGGCATCGTTCACGCGCGGATGTTGGGCTGGCTCATCCCTGAAGAAGGGCCAGAACGCCAGCACCCAGATGATCCCCATCACGCCCGATACGATGAATCCCAATCGCCATGACGAGACGCCGCCCATGCCGATGGAGTTCAGCGCCGAGCGCGTCCCCGCCGAATCGAACAATCTCAGAATCGCTCCGAAGATCAGCGGCGCGAAGGCGGCCCCCCACCGCGCCGTCAGCCAGAGGAGCCCGCCCGCCCGCGCCCGCGCCGCCGGCGACAGCCAACCGCCCTGCACCCGCGCCATGGTCGGGTACGCCCCGGCCTCCCCCATGCCGAACAGAAAGCGGTACAGATACAGCGTTGCGAACCCGCTGGCCGCCCCGGTCATTCCCGTGAAAAGCGACCACGCCAGCACGATCCGCGTCAATGTCTTGCGCGCCCCGAAGCGGTCGCAGAGCCATCCGCCCGGAATTTCGAACAGGGCATACGCCAGCCAGAATGACCCAAACGCCAGGCCCAGTTCGGTATCCGACAGCTTCAGTTCCCCCTGCACCCTCTCCTGCGCCCGCGAGATGCACTGGCGATCGTAGTAAGTGAGAAACGACAACACGCACAAAAACGCCATCACCCCCCAGCGCACGCGAGTAGCGCGGCCGGCGGATTTCATGGATGGATCGAGCAAGGAGAGATCGGCCATGCGGTTTCCCGCCGCGAGCCTACCCGCGCGAACGGCCATAGCCAAGCAGTCGAAGTTGAAGACATTCCCCGCGCATCAGCAGCCCAGGCGGCCGCACCACAAGCTTAATTGAATCGTCCCCGCCGCCGCCCCGGCATCGGCGCGGGCGCTCCATTGCGATCCTTCACCTTCCCCAGATCGTCCAGATACGTCACCAGTTTGTCGGCCGTTGGCGTGCCCGGATGCGCCCGGACGATCTCGTCGCAGTAGTCGATCGCATCCCACTTCTCGATCCGCTCGTTGCGCGAGACCGCGCCGCCGAGCTGGTCGTACATGTAGCGGGCGGCGATTTCATTGCGAATGTCTTTTCGCGCCTCGAGCTTCTTCATCGGGTCGGCCACCGCCTTGGCCAGGTCCGATCCGGGGAAACAGGCGGTGATCCGTGCATAGAGGTCCCACGCGGCCTGCGGATCGGTTGCGATCAGCCGCTCGGCGTCGGCCTTCCACTGCTCGCAGTCGGCCCGCATCATCGATTGGAAGAGCTTGACCGCATCGACGGTTTTCTTGTCGGCCGCGACGGCTGCGGATGCAGCGGACTTCATCGCATGCTCGTAATCGCCCATTTCAAGATAGTCCATCGCCGGCGCGAGCTTTGCATCCACCGCCAGCCGGTCGCGATAGCGCCAGGCCGCCTTGTCGAGCGTCTTGCTGAGGCTCGCTTCGCTCATCTCCTCATGCGCGATTTTCCCCGCGCCATCGATGACGATGACGGACCATGTTTTTCGGTCCGTCAGACCCGCCTTATAGCGAACGCCCATCACGCCCAGCGTATCGGCGAACACCGGCATGTTCAGGCCCAGGTCATACACGGTCGAGCGCACGCGCTGGATCGTATCCACCTGCACGCCGAAAAAGACCACCGGCTTGTCGCGCATCTTCTTGACCGTGGCATTGCGCTGCGCCACCGTCGCCTGCATGCGGGCATCGGCGGGGTCGAAGAAAAACAGGACGATCGTCTTGCCGCGCAGGTCGTTCAGACGGTAGTTCCCGCCATCGGAGAATAAACCCGGCGGAAATTCATCGAGGACGAAACCCGGATCGACGTACGGTTTGGATGGCGCGAAAGTCGGCGTTTCCACGCTGGTGGCCGGGATGGCGGGAGCAGGTGCGGCACCGGTGGCCGGGATGGGTTGTGGGCGGGTCGCGGGTTTGCTCGGGTCGGCCGGCGCATCGGGTTTGGCGGGGTCGGGTTTGAGTTCGGGAAACAGAATGGGCCGGAGCTCCGGCTTTGCATCGGACTTGGGCGCATCGGGCTTTGGCGCATTGGGCGCTGTCTTCTCAGGGTCGGCGGAGGTGGATGGCTTTTCCGCTTTATCCGGATCATTTGGTTTAGACGGGTCGGCCGCGGGAGCGGGAGCTTCCGGCGCGACGGCCGGCCTGGTGGCGGCCTGCGTCGCCGGCTGAGTCGCGGGCGGGATGGGCAGGAGCACCTTGTTGGAACCAAGCTTAAAAGGTTGGGCGCTGGCCCAGAGCGGAGCCGCGGCAAGAATGCATACGGAGAGCCATGATCGGATCGAGGTCATCACGCTCTCATTATTACCGATGATTCGATTGCGCGTGTTGGAAACTCCGGCGAATCGCATGCGGCGTGGGCGGTTACTATCGGGCGTCATTGGAAATCGCGCGCCGGGGCATGGGGGATTGGAGAATTGGGTAAATGGCGGAAAAGAATGTCAGCGGCGGTTTACTTACGCATGCGACTGCGCGATCTCGGCCGAGGTGCGGTGGGTCTTTCTCGTGCCGCCCTTAGTGAGCAGGGAGACGACGATCAGAACCAGAAACGCCAGCGGGATCGTGACGATGCCCGGCTGGTTGAACGGCGCCAGGGCGGCCTTGGCGGCTTCGGCGGCGTCCTTGTACCCGTAAAGATTCTGATAGGCATCGGCGCTGAGGAGGATCCACGCCAGCGACGAGATCAGGCCGACGGTGATCGAGGTGGTGATGCCCTGGCGGGTGGTGCCTTTCCAGAACAGGAGCATGACCAGCGCCGGCAGGTTTGCGCTGGCGGCGATGTTGAAGGCCCAGCCGACCAGGAAGGTGACGTTGAAATTCTTGAAGGCGATCCCCAGGGCCATGGCGATCACGCCGACGATGACGGCCGCGATTTTGCCGGCCTTAACCTTGGCGTGGTCATCCATCTCGACCTTCAGAAGGTTGGTCATGATGTCGTGGGCCACCGCGCCGCTGGCGGCCATGATCAACCCGGAAACCGTGCCCAAGACCGTCGTGAAGGCGATGGCGCTGATGATGGCGAAGAGAACGGGGTTGAAACTCTTGGCCAGCAGGGGGGCGGCCATGTTTCCCTCGGCCTTGAAGTCGAGCGGCAGCGCGCCGCTGGTCATCGCGCCCAGGCCGAGGTAGAGGGTCAGCACGTAGAAAAAGGCGATGGAGGCGATGCCGACCACCGTCGATTTGCGCGCCGAGGCGGCATCCTTGACGGTGTAATAGCGGATGAGAATGTGAGGCAGGGCGGCCGTTCCGCAGAAGAGCGCCAGCATCAGGGAGAAGAAATTGAGCTTGCCTTTGACTTCCTTCCAGGGGTCCTTGGCATCGGCGGGTTGGGGGCGGATGTCCTTGAAATACGCGCCGGGCATGAGCAGCGATAAGCCATCGCGCCGCTCGGGCTCGTAGGTCTTGGTCACGGTGATCGATTTGTCGGACTCTTCCGTCTTTGTCTCGCTGGCGAGTTTGTAGGTCTCGACCTTCGAGCCCTGGAGCGCGGCGAGGTATTCAAACGGACCCAGCGGGCCGGTCTTGCCGTCCTTGTATTTTTCGGGGAGGGAAATGATCCGGCCGGTGGGAGTCAGATCGTTGGTGGCCGACTGCTTTTCACCGTGAACGAACTTTGAGCCATCGGCCTTGATGACCAGTTTCTGGGTTTGGCCCTTTTCACCGACCTGCAGGCCGCGGGCCAGGATCATGATGACCAGCACCGTGCAGAAGATGACCAGCAGCGAGCCCTTGATGAACTGCACCCAGGTGGTGGAGACCATGCCCGCGGTGACGACGATGAAGATGACGACGATGCCGACGATGATGACGCCCCAGTGATGGTCCAGCCCCAGCAGCGGCGTGACCAGCGCCCCCGCGCCGACCATTTGCGGAATGAGGTAAAAGAGCGAGACGATCAGTGTGGAAATCGCGGCCGTCACCTTGATTCCGCGGGAATGGAACTGCGCATCCAGCGCATCGGCGAAGGTGAATTTCCCCAGGCGCTTGATCGGCTCGGCGATGACGAACAGGGCGACGATCCAGCCGGCGAGATAGCCGATCGAGTAAAGAAAGCCATCAAACCCGTAGAAGGCGATCATGCCGCAGATGCCGAGAAAGCTGGCGGCCGACAGATAATCGCCGGCGAAGGCGATCCCGTTGACGAACCACCCGACCTGACCATGCGCGGCGTAGTATCCCTTGGCGCTCTTGGCCTTGGAGCCGAGCCAGAAACTCAGCCCAAGCACCGCGCCGACGAAGAGGCAGAAGATGACCAGCGAAAGTGCGGAGGCGGGGTAGTGCATGGAGGTCTTTTATGGTGGGCGGAGATGACTTGGGGTGAAAACTAAAAACTTAAAGAGGGTGGGCGCGGGTGGGGATATCGACGGCTGGCGCGGGTTACTTTTCGGGTTTGCAGAACATCATGTAAACTGCGGCCAGGAGTAGGGCCACCAGGATGAGTCCCATTCCGTAAGCGATGGCCAGATTCACGCCCCCGGGCGCGGCCAGATTGAACCATTCATACTTGAACGCCGCGATCGCCACGAAGCCGAGGTAGAGCGTCAGATAAACGCCAAACAAACTCAGGCCGAGCCTGGCGTTGGGGGAGACGTGACGATCATCGTGATGGCCTTTTTCCGCTTCATTCGACATGCGAGAGTCTCCAATTCGGACTGGGTCGATGCGAAAGTTACGGGAAAAGGCGCGAAAAGGAAAACATAAAACATAAAACATAATACATAAGGAGCCGCGACAGCGTCTTGGCGACGGGTCGCTCCTTATGTTTTATGTCCTTATGTTTTTGCTTTGCGCGTGGCCTACGGCTTGAGTGTCACCGACCCCACATCCACCCAATCCTTCGCATCTTTCAGCCGCAGGGTCAGCGCCTGTCTCTTCTCAGTCGCCTTGCCGAAGTTGGTGATGACGGTGGCCTGCACGGTGGTCGGGCCGACGAGTTTCTGGTCGCGGTTGCCGTAGAAATGGACTTTGATCTTGTACTCACCCGGCATGAGCTTGCGGAGAATGTATTCCTCCGGGCCGTAGCCTTGCGTGAAATCGCGCGACATCGCGCCGCCGATGGTGGTGCGGTTGTGGGAGTAGAAGCACTCTTCACCTGTGGGCTCGACGACGTGGAGATCGATATCGGTGTTGTCGGTGTCCCAGGTGAGGACGATGCGGAGGTCGGGGTCGAGGAGTTTGATCAGGCGCGGGTCGAAGGGGTTGGCATGAGTTGCGAGTTGCGGGTTGCCAGTTGCGAGTAAAGATTGCGAGCGGGCGATGATCCGGTTGGCTTCCATCAGCGCGATCACTTCGATTTCGTCGAAGCGCTGCCACTGGTTCATGACGACTTTGTGGAGCAGTTCGAGTGAGCGGGCGTAGTCGGCGGCGGGGCTGGGGCGGCCTTGCATGACCCAGAGCATCGTGCCGACGGACGCGGAGGATTCAGCCCGGCCGGCCAGCGCCAGGGCGAGATCGCGGAAGGATTGGGGTTCTTCGGGGCGGAGCTTGGCGACTTTTTCGAAGAGGTCGATGGCCAGATCGAGCTCGCCCATCTCCTGAAGCTTGTGCGCGGCGATGCGCAGCAGTCGGCCATCATCCAGGCCAAGTTCGGGGATGTTGGTGAGGATTCGAATGGCGAGGGCGCGCTGGCCATGCTTTTCGAAGAACTCGGCGCAGTCGAGATAGAAGGCGGGCGTGGAGCGGAGTTGCTTGGATTGGTCGGAGTAGAGGGCGTACTGATCCTCGGGCTTGGCGGCCGCGAGGGCTTTGAGGTAGGGGGCGTCGGGGGACCATTCTTTGATGGTGATGGTGGCGAGGTTGATGTCGCCTTTCGCATCGCCGGAAGGTTTGCCGGCGTTGTAAATAGTGTCGCGCTGGACTCCCGTGAACGGGCCATGTGGATCGCGGGCGAGCTGCTCGACGGTGCGCTCGTCGGAGCGCCGGTCATCTCCGGCTGCAACGCCGCCGCCGCCGAATAAGCCTCCGCCGCCGCCCCCACCACCGCCGCCTTGTGCGCGGCCGCCCCCCGCAGCGCCGGCCTCGCGCTGCGCAGCGGTTGAATTGGACGCCCCTCCTTCGCGCCGTGCCATATCCGATTGATTTCGAGCGCGCTCGCTGCGCCCGCCCCGTTCCAAACCGAGAGCCGGCCGGCCTTCGCCATGCTCCTGGGGGGCCGAGTCCGCCGGCCGGGGCGAGTTGACGGCCGGGGAGTTCGGCATCGGCGTCGGGAGCGGATGCGGCGCGGCTCCATCGGCCAGCGCAGCGCCGGCGGTGCCGGCGACGGCCTGGATCTCACCCTTGGTGGCGGGGTTCTTGAATTTCAAATCGGCCGCGTACTCGAACTTCTGATTCCACCACGCCAGCCGATTATTCCACATCGCCAGTACGCGGTTGATCTTCGATTCGTTTTCCCCCTTGGCGACCGCGTGGTTCTGCTCGATCTGCTTCATGAACTCGGTGTAAACCTCGGGGCGTGTCTTGGGGGGGATGATCTTGTACTCCACATACTGCTCGACGCGCTCGAGCACGATCATGGAAGTAAAGGCGGTCACCAGATTGAATTCCTTGCCCAGCGATGCGATCTCGGATTGATTGCGGTCTTCATCCAGGCCGAGCTCGGAGAGTTTGGCCTGCGCCCAGTAGCGCGGAATCAGGCCGGTCTCGGTAGCGCCGTCCTGTTTGAGCTCGATGGGGACGGATTGGGTGATGGTCTGGCCGCGGCCGTAGTTGAGCGTGATTTTCGCGGATTTCGCCAGCAGTTTTCCGGCGATGGTGATGCGGCCTTGAACGGGTTGGGCGACCGAGGGATACACATCGGCGACTTCATCCTTGTTGTACGCGACCGAGATCAGAGAGTAGGGCGATGCGGTGAGGGAGGCGACGGCCTGGTCATCGGTGAGCCGGCCGAGGTTGATGTAAGCGCCGCCGGATTTGGCGGAGAGATGCCGGAGTAGCGCGTGGTTGGCGCGAGGATCGGCGGTGATGGAGTAGATGGGGGTTTCAACTTTGGCGGGAAGATCCGGGCCGAGGTTGGAGAGGCCATCGCTGCAGAGGAGCCAGTAGGCGATCGCCGGCAGTGTCTCATCGCGCGGGGTGTTGCGCTCTGCAACGGTTCGTTTGCCGAACTCGACGGCCGACAGCGCCGTGCCGCCATCGTAGATGGTCGAGGAGAGATACTTGAGCACTTCAGTCGCATCGCCCTTCTTGATCCAGAATGTCCTGGCGGCATCGGGTGTGTTTCGGAAGGCGACGACTTCCACGATCACATCGCCGAGCGATTTGATGTGCTTCTCGAGCAGCGCCAGCTCGCGCTTGTGATCGACATCCCCGCGCGAAAGCGAGGCATCCCAGGCGATGGCGATGCGGGCGGGCTTGATCGACTGGGCATCGACAAGCGCCAGGTCGGCCGGGGGAACGTTGGTGACCGCGAAGTAATAATCCGTGCGGGCGAACTGCTCGATGGTCTTGGGATCGAGATTTTCAACCGAGATCGCGTATTTGGTTTTCTTCTCGATGGCCACGAGGTTTTTGGGGATCTCGGGGAGTGCAATCGAGAGAGTCGTCTTGAGCGCGATGTTCTCGAACTTCTGCTCGGCCACGAAGCGGTCCTCCCACTTGGCGAATTTGAGATTGTCCAGGCCGCCGGCGGCGATCTTCGGCTCAATGGCCGACTTGATCACCTCCACCTTGATCGAAGCGGCGGCCACCGGGCTCTCCCAGTTCAGCGGAAGCGAGTAGGCCAGATCGGTGGGCGAAGTCGCCACCAGGTCCGAAACATACTGCACCCGCACCGTCCGCACGCCTCTGGCCGGGATGGGATAGATGCGCGTCCGGAAATTATTCCCCTGAACCTTCTCGACAATGCCCGGATCGACGCCTTTGCGGACTTCGGTTTCGAAGACGACGCGGGCTTTGTCTTTATCGATGGTGACCGCATCGACGAGCGTGCCGTTGACATCCAAAGCGTAAGAGCAGACGGCCGCGTTCTCGGGGAGCGGGAAGACGAGCTCTCCTTCGAGAACGCGATCGGCGTCATTGCGGAAGGTGAGTGTCATCGTCGTCTGCGCGAACTGCCCGGCGATCTCGACATGGATGTCGGCCTTGGAAAGTGCGATGGGATGCGGCTTGTCGCCGTCCTTGACCAGGAGCTGAGGGGATTGGGCAAACGTGGCGGTGGAGAAGAGTGCGGCGATGATAAAGGCGAGGCGCATAAAAACTCCTTGTGGCTGAGGGCCTATCGTGGCTTGGACGCGGGGGAGGGGGGAAAGTTTCGGGGGTGGGGCGAAGGCCTCAATAATCCAAATCATGAGGTTTTCCGGACCGGCATACGCGGACTCAACATTAAATTGATGAGCTGGAGCCTTATGCGGAGTTTCTGATGTCGCTGGACGCGCTCCGAAAGCGGACCGGCTAAAATCGGAAGCAGTGTGGGATCGATGCCGCTTCAGGGTTTGGCGGTATCGGCCGGTGGGACATCCCAGAGGGCGATTGTTTTGTCGATGGCACACGCGGCCACTTGTTTGCCATCGGGGCTGAAAGAGGCATCGATGACGATGGACTCGAGGCGGAAGCGGGCGATTTCTTTCCCAGTGGCGGCATCCCAGAGGGTTGCGCATCGGTCGTAGCCACCGGTGACCAGAAGGCGGCCGTTAGGGCTGAACGCGGCCTTTTTCATTCGGGCGTCCTGGTTTGGCAGGCTAAGTAGCTCAACTCCAGTGGCTGCATCCCAGATTCTGCAGGTTCCATCAACACTTGCGGAGGCAAGGCGGGCTCCATCGGGGCTGAATGCGATTCCATGGACATCTTTCGTAATTGTTTACCGCCTCTCCCGCACCTTTTCCATCGGGCGGCGTAGATACTCCTGGCATGGAGGCCGATCCCACCCATTTCCCGTCGCCCATTTGTCCTGGTTGTGCCCGGCGTGATCGCCGGATCGCCGAATTAG
>JBBRTW010000039.1:0-26266 GCA_038244055.1 Tepidisphaerales bacterium
ACACCCTATACCCTATACCCAATACCCTGTCATGTCCCCTTCCCCCCCAGTGTCAACCCCAGCCGCGCCAGGATGGATGCCACCTCCCTGACCACCAGCGCGTTGGACCCCGGCGCTCGCAGCAAGATATCCTGCGTCAGCGACATCGCCTGCCGGAGATTCCGCACCCCCAGCCGCGCCAATACCGCCCGCGCCCGGATCGATAATTCCAGATCATCCAGCGCCCGGTCCAAAAGCGGATCCACGCGCCCCGTCCCCCGGCAGCGCTTGCAGGGCTTGATCGAAAGCAGAAGGGTGATCTTCCCCGACCCCCGGCAATCGGGGCAAGGCTCTGGCGCGGCGGGTGTGGGGGGCGTTTCCATGACTGGGATGCGTGCGAGAACAACTGAACAACCGGGCGGAACACCCATCTTAGCACGCGCGGGGGGATTGCTCAAGGAAATGGGTTGTGCATGGTCAATTGTCAATGGTCCATTGTCAGTTGTCCGTGGTCCGTTGTCAGTTGCGGTTGCGAGTCGCGAGCTGCAAGTTGCGGGTTGCGGGTTGCGCACGCGTCAGGGTCAGGAGCCGGCCACCAAGAATGCCCCATACGCTGATCATCGTCCCCCGGCTCCTGACCCTTTCGGCCAATCCCGATCTTTCCATTCCTGCAATTGACAATTGACAATGGACCATTGACAGTCCCCCCATGGTCACACTCGACACCATCCGCGCCGCCCGCGATCGCATCGAGGGCGCCATCTACCGCAGCCCGTGTCCCCACTCCTATAACCTCTCCCGCCTCTGCAACGCCGACATCTACTGCAAGTTCGACCACCTCCAGGTGACCGGCTCGTTCAAGGAGCGCGGGGCGCGGAATAAGCTGGCGTTGCTGAAAGAGAAGTTGGAAGCGAGAAGCGAGAAGCGAGAACGCCCATCGTCAGTTGTCAGTGGTCCGTTGTCAGTTGGACCTCGCGCGGCCTCTTCAGCAACTGACAACGGACCACTGACAACCGACAATTCCCGCAACTCGCAACCCGCAACTCGCAACTCAGGACCATCCTTCGGCATCATCGCCGCCTCCGCCGGCAACCATGCCCAGGCCCTGGCCTACCATGGCCGCGAGCTCGGCATCCCCGTCACCGTCGTCATGCCCAAATGGGCGCCCCTCGTCAAAGTCTCCAACTGCCGTTCCTTCAACGCCACCGTCATCCTCCACGGTGAGACCTACGAGCAGGCCAAGCAGCACGCGCTCACTCTCGCCCGTGACAACGGCCTGACCTACATCCCCGGCTTCGACGATCCCGACATCATCTCCGGCCAGGGCACCCTCGGCCTGGAAATCCTCGAAGAACTCCCCGATGTCGAGGCGATCATCGTCCCGGTTGGCGGCGGCGGACTCATCGCCGGCATCGCCACCGCCGTCAAAGCCCTCAAGCCCACCGTGCGCATCGTCGGTGTCGAGCCCATCAACGCCCCCACCCTCCACGCCTCGCTGGCGGCCGGCAAAGTCACCCGCATCGAGACCCGGCCCACCCTCGCCGATGGCCTGGCCATCGCCGAAGTCGGCCAACTCTGCTTCGAGCTGATCCGCCCCCGCCTCGATGAGCTGCTCCTGGTTGATGAACCCACCATCGCCCGCTCGGTCTTAAAACTCCTCGAATACGAAAAAACCATGGTCGAAGGCGCTGGCGCGGTTCCCCTGGCCGCCGCGATGACCCCCTCCTGCAACCTGCAGGGCAAGAAGGTCGTGCTCGTCCTGGCCGGTGGCAACATCGATGTGACCACGCTCGCGCGGATTATCGAGCGCGGCCTGGCCGCCGATGGCCGGCTCTGCCGATTCACCACCTGCGCCGCCGACCGCCCCGGCTCACTGGCCCGCCTGGCCGCCGCCCTCGCCAACGCCGGCGCGAGCATCTTAGACATCTCCCACGACCGCCACTTCGGCCCCGCCGACCCGGCTTTGGTAACGATCACCGCCACCTGCGAAACCCGGGATGCGGCGCATATCGCGGAGGTTGAAAAGGCACTAAAGGCGGCGGGGGTGGAGGCGGTAAGGAGCGAGTGAGGGTTCAGGATTTAGACAATGTGACAATGGTCAGGAGTCATTAAATTCGCAGGGCGGGATGATCCGAGCGGGCGAAGTTCAGGTATATATGCCACGAGGCGTAGAACCCGATCGCGCCGATGAGCAGCGCGATCGGCAGGCGCAGGCCATGCCGCCGCACCTTCCCCAGATGAAAGACCCACCGCCCCAGCATCGCCAGAGCGGCCGCGAAGAGCGGCGTCAACACCACCATCCACCCCTCCGATTCCATGATCCCCACCACCAGGTATGAGAGAAACGCATAGGCCCACCGGGCCGCAAGCGGCGAACATAACGCGATGCGCGGAAGCTCAGGCGCTTTCAAAACCATCAGGTTCCAATCAGCGTTACGCCAGCCTCTTTACGGCGAGAATTGCCGAGCAATACGGCCAAACACATGATCGCGAATACGCTCAGCAGAATGAATCCCCAGGCAAAGCTGCCGGTGGTATGCTTGAGCAGGCCCAGCACCAGGGGCGGGAAAAAACCGCCCAGGCCGCCGGCAGCGCCGACCAGGCCGGTGACGCTGCCGACGCTCTTGGGGAAATATTCCGGCACGAGTTTGAAGACCGCGCCATTGCCCAAACCGATGGCGGCGGCCATGCCCAAGGCGCCGATGGTGAAGGTGATCATCATCGGACAGGCGAGGAAGATGGCCATCACGGCGGTGAACGGGAAGACGACCAGCAGAATGCGCCGGCCGCCGATGCGGTCGGCCAGCGCGCCGCCGATGGGCCGCATGAGCGTCGCGAGCACGACAAAGCCCGCGGTGCGCAGGCCGGCATCCTGAGTGGTCAGGCCGAATAGATCCGACAGGAGCGTGGGGAGGTAGACGGCCATCGCCACGAACCCGCCGAAGGTCAGGAAGTAATAGAGACTCAACACCCAGCTCCGGCGATCTTTCAGCGGCTCCAGAAAATCGCGCAGGGTTTTTTCGGGGCCACGACGGGGGGCATTGCGGGCGAGCATTGCGAAGAGGATGAACCATGCGCCAACCAGCACCGCGAAGGCCCAGAAGCCCCAGCGCATCCCCAGCCAAGCCACGAGCAGGGGCGAACCGTAAGCGGCAAGCGATTGGCCGATATTTCCCGCGCCATAGACACCCAGCGCCAGGCCCTGCTTCTGGGGTGGATACCAGCCGCTGACAAAACCGACGCCGACGGAGAAGCTGGCCAGCGCGATCCCCAGGACGAAGCCGCAGGCGATCAGGGCGGGGTAGCTGGTGACGAACCCCATCCATGTGGCCGAGAGCGTGGAGATGAGCATCACCCAGAGGAAGACGCGCCGGCCGCCGAGGCGATCGGTGAGAATCCCCAGCGGAATCCGGCCCAGGCTGCCCAGCAGGACGGGAATCGCCAATGCGATGCTGACCTCCACGGGGTTGAGCTTCATCTTCACCTTGAGCAGCGGCATCATGGCCGAGACGCTGCCGAAGACGGCGAAGCAGACGGCGAACGCGCCGGTGCCGAGGGTCAGTTGCAGGGCGCTTCCGCGCGGGGTGGAGGGCGCCGGTTCGGCGGCGATGGAGGGTGCAGGCATTTCTGTAACGCTATCGCTCATGATGCGCGCTCCATCTTCAGCAGGTTCCACAGCAGGCCGGCATTCAGCCCGAGGCAAATGACGCTCGCGCCGGCGGCGGGCCAGATGACGCCGTAGTCGCCGCCGAGGTAGGCGTTCATCGTGGCGGTCAGCAACCAGAGCTGAATCGTGACGATGAGGATGACGATGCAAAGGATGCCGTAGACGATGGTCGTTCTTTTCTGGCGGGAAACGGGGGATTTCATACGGTGCTCAATTCCACGCCCGTGGCGTAAATGACGCCTTCGCGAAACTGCAACGTGATCTTCGGCAGCGGCCGGCGCGGCGGGCCGGCGATGGGCTTGCCATTGGTCGAATCGAACACGCCGCCATGGCAGGGGCATTGGATCGTGCGCTTGGGGCCGGGAACCACCGCGCAGCTCAGGTGCGTGCATTTCTGGCTGTAGGCGACGAACTCGGCCTCCGAAAGCCGCATCAGCAGGCAGGGGTCATGTTCCTCCGGATAGGTGAAGACCAGCGCGCCGCCAACCGCGACTTCATTCACGCGGGCCACGAGCTTCTCCGTCGGTGAAGCTTGCCTGCCGCCGGCGATGCTCTTGAGCCCGATCCAGGCCTGCCCCGCGACAAACGCGCAGCTCGTCAGCACCATGAACTTGGTGAAATCGCGCCGGGCGACGTAGTTGTCCTGCTCGGTATCCACCGGGAAATCCTGCACCCACTGCGGCGCGGCTGGGTCGGTGGCATCGGCGGGCTGGGCCATCAACGGCTCGGCCGACCGCTGCGCCTGTTGGACCACTTCATCCTGATTGCTCATTGCTTGTTCTCCTCTGAGGTCCCAAAGACGCCCGCCATCATCAGGTCGAGGTGTACCGTGCGCTGCGGCTTGGCACCGTGCATCGCGGCGGTGACATCGACCACTTCCGTCACGCCGCTGCGCGGGACCATCATGTGGGCGCGGGTCTTGACGACCTGCTGGCCGAAGCGGAATTCATTGACCGGCCGGCTGCGCGGGCGGAGGGCTTCGATTTCCTCGAGGGTGCCGAAGAAGAGTGCCTGGCTGGGGCAGACGGTGGCGCACATCGGCTTTTTCCCTTCCGATGTGCGGTCGTAGCACATATCGCACTTCATCATCAGCTCCCATTCGACGTTCATCTTGGGCACGCCGAACGGGCAGGCCAATACGCAGTTGTTGCAGGCGATGCAGCGCGGCTTGCGGGCGCTCTGCACGATGCCATCGTCCGTTTTCTTGATGGCATCGGCCGGGCAGACCTGGGCGCAGGTCGGGCTTTCGCAGTGCATGCAGACGACCGGCGTGGTCTGCGTGGAGGTGCTGCGCTCGATGTACTCGAGATGGATCATCGGCGAGCCCTTGTGCGTATCGCATTCGCCGCAGGCCTGTACGCAACTCTGGCAGCCGATGCAGCGGCTGGGGTCGATGAAGAAGTGTTTGTTCGAGGGCACTGACATAACTTCTCTGCCTTGTTTGCTCCACGATGGACGCCCGCGCCGCGTTGCGATCCTGGCCGCGATATCGCGGCGGTCGGGTTACTGCTGCGCTTCCAGTTTCTTCGCGTATGCCGGCTCGGCCGACTTCTCCACTCGACACGCGCACGCCTTGTACTCGGGGATTTTCGAAATTGGATCCTGCGCCGAGAGGGTCAGGCGATTGGCGCTCTTCTCGCCGGACCAGTGATAGGGAATAAAGATGGTGTCCGGCCGGATGGTGGCGACGACCTGCGCTTTGAGCGTAACGCTGTTCCGCCGGGTTTTCGCGGTGGCCCAGTCGCCATCCTTGATGCCCAGCTTCGCGGCCAGTTGCGGGTGCATTTCGATCCGCGGCTGGGGGTACTGGTCCACCAGCGGGCCGATGCGCCGGGTCTGCGTGCCGCTCAAGAATTGGCTCACCACCCGGCCAGTCGTGAGCATCAGCGGATACTCCGCATCGACATCTTCCATGGGCAGCGCGTGCGCCGCGACATTGAAACGCGCCTTGCCATCGGGGAAGTAAAACGCGCCCGCGCCTTTGGCGATCGGATTCCATGACCCCGGTTCAAATAGACGCAGCGTGCCCGGATGATCGATGGGGTGGCCCTGGGGATCTTCGCTCGGGCACGGCCAGCAGATGCCGAAATTCTTGTCGATTTTCTCATAGGTAATCCCGGAGTAGTCGCAGACGCCTCCCTTTGACGCAACACGCAGCTCATTGAAGATTTCGCGCGGCGACTGGAAGGTAAAGCCTTTCTCGCGGCCCAGCGCGCGGGCGATCCCCTGGATGATCTTCCAGTCTTCCTGAGCTTCGCCGGGGCATTCCACCGCCTTGTTGATCTTGATCACCCGGCCCTCGATCTGCGTCACCACGCCTTCATCTTCTTCCTGGAGACTGCCAGGCAGAACGATGTCGGCATGACGCGCGGTTTCGTTCAGGAAGAAGTCGATCGCCACGAAGAACTCCAGCTTCTCCAGGCAGCGCTGCACGAAGCCGTTATCCGGCAGCGACACCTTGGGATTGAAGCAGAGTGAGAGCAGGCCTTTGATCTCGCCGCGATCGATCTTGCGGAAGAGTTCGTAGGCATCCACACCGGGGCCGGGGATTTCCTTTTCCTCAACGCCCCACACCTTGGCGATGTAGGCGCGGTGCTCGGGATTGAAGATATCGCGGCCGCCGGGAAGCTGGTCGCATTTCTGCCCATGCTCGCGGCCGCCCTGACCATTGGCCTGGCCGGTAATCGTGGCGTAACCGCAATTCTTTCGGCCAATGCGCCCGCTGGCGAGAACGATGTTGATCGAGCCGAGAACGTTCTGCACGCCATGCGAACTATGCTCGATGCCGCGTGCATGCATGAGGAAACTGGTCTTGGCGGTGCCCCACCATTCGGCCGCCTTGCGGATCAGCGGCTCGGCGATTCCGGTGATTTCCGCGGTCTTGGCGGGCGTCCATTCCTTGACGTACTCGGCCACCTTGTCGAAGCCCACCGTCTGCTTCTCGATGAAGTCGCCGTCGATCCAGCGGTTCTCGATCATCAGGTGGAGAACGCCCGCGAACAGTGCCGCATCGCGGCCGGGCTTGACCGGCAGGAAGAGATCGCAGGTGCGCGCGATTGGTGTGATGCGCGGGTCAACAACGATGATCTTCGCGCCCATCTCGCGAGCCTGCCACACATAGTTCGTGGTGATCGGGGCGCACTCGGCCACGTTCGCGCCGCTGATCCAGACGACTTCCGCGCCGACAATGTCATTCCAGGGATTAGCCGCGCGATCGACGCCAAATGCCTTCTTATTGCCGGCGCCGGCGCTGACCATGCAAAGCCGGCCGTTGTAATCGATGAACGGCGTCTTGAGGCAGATGCGGGCGAATTTGCCCATCAGGTAGGCCTTCTCGGTGGTCAGGCTCGCGCCGCTGAGCACGCCGATCGCGCCGTGGCCGTGCGCGGATTGGATCCGCTGGATTTCCGCGGCGACTTTCTGGATCGCCTCTTCACGACCCATGGGCGAAAATCCGCTCGGAGACTGAGGATCGCGGCGGAGCGCGGTGAGCAGGCGATCGGGATGCGCCCCTTGCAGATAGCGTTTGACGCCCTTGGGACAGAGCATGCCCTTATTGAACGGGAATTCTTCCCATGGCTCAAAACCGATGACGTTCTGCCCTTTAACCTTGAGTTGGATGCCGCACTGCTGGCCGCAGAAACAGCAGTGGGTTTTCACGAGTTTGTCGGCGGTGACAGCCGTATCGGTGCTCTGGCCGCGCATGAAGGCCAGATGCGGCCCGAAGGCGTCTATGATTTGCGATTCATCAACCGGTAGCGTTGCCATAACTCGTGTCCTGTCTCGTGCGCCGTTTCACATCCCTCAATCGTGCGATGTCCGCCAATTCTACTGCCAGGCGCGATCCTCGATGGCCGTCGCCCGCAGTTCCCCCTGCGACAGCGCCAGCAAAGCCCGCCGGCACTTGGGGCAAATCTCCTGATAGTGCCCCGCATCCGGCGATTCACCCAGCCGATAGTCGAAGCCGAGTTGCTTCTCGACAATGATCAAGTCGCGCACCTGCATGAGAGACGCGAACGCCTCGCCGCAGCGCTTGCAGCAGGCCTGCTCGGTGCGCTGGCCGATATCCTTGTAGAAAGCCACGCCAAGCTGCGCGGGTCGCTGGAAGATGTGGAAGAACTTTCCGAACGGCAGCCACAGCAGCGTGAAAATCACCGTGACCGCGTGGAAAATGGCCAGGAAGTCGAACGCGTAGCCCCTCATCCAGGTGTAGCTGGCCGTGAGCATCAGGCCGGTGATGCTGATCGCAAAGAGCAGGATCAGCGGCAGAAAATCCTCGCCAAACTGCTGCACGGCGGCCGCCCCGTGATCGCGCATGCGGCGGTACATGGCGATCATCACCCCCGCGATCACCAGAAACGCCGCCCAGACCAGGCCGTGAAACAGAACGAATCCTTTGAAGGACTCGATGGGAAATTCATCCATCGCGAAACCGAATACATAGGCGCGATAGCGGTCCAGGTGCCCGGGCACGGTCTCCATGTGAATCCAGCCGAAGACCAGCGGGAAAGTGATCGCCACCGCGATCAGGCAGCCCCACATGATCAGCCAGTGCGCCCCCCAGCGAATCCGCCCGCGCTTGAAGATGAATGAATTGAACACGAACGTCAGCGCGATGCGCTTGATCCATACCGCGAGATTCCGAGCCAGGAAGCGCGGGCGCAGGAACACCTGCCAGCCGCGCTTGAAATACATCGCCGTCGGCGGCCGCTGCAACCACATCACATAGCGATAAACGATGCCGAAGGTCGCGAAGACGGTGGCGAACGTGTAGGCGACCAGCGCGGCATCGAAATGGGCGAGATTGCGCGAGCCTACGCGAATGGCCAGCATCAGTACGATTGAGACCACCATCGCCCAGGCCGATGCGATCACTCGTTCCTTGGAAATTCGCATGACTGAAACCCTCGTTCAACCTGAGACCGCCATGGCAGAGACGGTACGATACTGCCTCGCGCCATATCACACCATCAGGATTTTTTCGCCGTGCGATGTATTGGAGTTTACGGGCTGATAGGCGCAATCCGGCTCTTCCGCCAGTGGATCGCCGCTCGCACCATACGCCCGCGCCCGGCTCCCGCCGCAGATTTGCTTGAATTCGCATGCGCCGCACTTGCCCTGGAGTCGATCGGCGTCGCGCAACGTCTGAAAGAGTTTGGATTGCTGATAAACGCGCACGATGGAGTCGAACGGAAATTGCCCGCACAAGATCGGCAAGAATCCGCTCGGATAAATCTCGCCGGTGTGGCCGATGAACATGATCCCTTTGCCATCGTTGGTCCCGGCGACGCGCGTGCTCATCTTGCGCACCTCCCGCCCCGTCGACCGCGCCTCCCTGGCCTTCTGCAGGATGAACCTGCGGTAATGCGGCGCTTCGGTGGTCTTGATGGCATAAGGCTGGGTCGACTGATGCTTCCACAGTTTTTCAAACACCGCTTCCACCTGCTCGGCGGGGATTCGCTGCGACATTTGCGCCCGCCCGGTGGGCACCAGGAAAAAAACCGACCATAGCACGATCCCCTGGCCGCCCAGAAGCGCCGCGATCGCATCGATTTGATCCACATTGTGACGGGCGACCGTGGTGTTGATCTGCACCGGCAATCCCAGGTCCCGCGCATCGGCCATGATCTCCATCGTCCGCTGAAAACTCCCCGGCACCTGCCGGAAGCCATCGTGCGTCTGCGCATCCGCGCCATCGAGGCTGATCGCCAGACGGTGCAGCCCGGCATCGCGCAGGCGCAGGAGCGCATCCCGCGTCACCAGCGGCGTCGCCGAGGGCGTCATCGCCACCGACAACCCGGCCGATCGCGCGTGGTCCACGATCTCGAATATATCGCGCCGCTTCAGCGGATCGCCGCCCGTCAGCACCAGCAGCGGCGGCTTGGGAAACTGCGTGAGCTGATCCACCAGCCTCTTCGCGGCCCAGGTGGTGAGCTCATTCGGATCGCACGCCTTCTGCGCATCGGCCCGGCAATGCTTGCAGGCCAGGTCGCAGGCCCGCGTCGTCTCGTAGAAGACGATCATCGGGCTGTGATCGAAATCCTCGCGCGTAAAGGACAATGGGTTCGCGGTCGTTGTCATGGCTGATCTCCCCCCGTCACCATTCTCCTCCGGGCGGGTAAGCCCGGAGGAGAAGGTCACGGGGCCGAAGCAGGGAGTCTTTTCCGATTCATCACCGACTAATTCACCAGGGCCTCTTCGACCTCGGCGTCAGCATCGATCCGACGCCGGGGCGCGATATCTCCACCCGATGGCTTCTGATAGGACCAGCCCGTCTTCAGCCCCACGACGAAGTACCCGAGCGTCACTACGCCGGATGCGAAGATCGTGTCGCCGATCGCCCGCATCCACTTCAGGTTCTGCACCCAGGGCTGCTGCAAAAACTCGGCCGAGCGGGCGTACCACATGCCCTTGTCGATGCTGGCCACGGTCTGGGCGATCCCGATGGGGAGAAGGCTCAGCAGCGCCATCGCCGCCAGCCCGATATTGATGCTCCAGAACGCGAACTTGAGCGGCTTGGTATTCCAATCGCGCTTGCCGGACATCGCCCGCAGGCAGAAAAGCATCAGGCCGATCCCGAGCATGCCGTACACGCCGAACAGCGCGGTATGCCCATGCAGCGGCGTGGTGTTCAGGCCCTGCATGTAGTAGAGAGCGATCGGCGGGTTGATGAGGAATCCGAACAGGCCCGCGCCGATCAGGTTCCAGAAGGCGACGGCGATGAAGAAGTAGATCGGCCAGCGGTACGCCGCCACCCACGGCTTGGCGCGGGTGAGCGACAAGTTCTCATACGCCTCGAAACCGATCAGCGTCAGCGGCACGATTTCCATGGCGCTGAAGACCGATCCCAGCGCCAGAACCGCCGTCGCCGTGCCCGTGAAGTAGAGGTGGTGGAAAGTGCCGACGATCCCGCCGGCCAGGAAGATCGATGTCGCCAGCAGCACGCTCGCGGTGGCCGATGACGTCTTCAAAAGTCCCATGCGCGTGAAGAGGAATGCGATCACAACGGTTGCGAAGACTTCGAAGAAGCCCTCAACCCAGAGATGCACCACCCACCAGCGCCAGTATTCGGCGATAGCCAGGTTCGTATGCCGGCCCCACATCAGGCCCGCGCCATAGAAGCCGGCGATCGCCAGGCTGCTCAACAGGAACAATGCGAGAAGATGGCGGCTCTCGCTGGGCTTTTTGATGGCCGGCCACATCGCGCGGGTCATCAGACCGAGCCAGACGAACAGCCCGACGAACAGGAAAATCTGCCAGAACCGGCCCAAATCGACGTATTCATAACCCTGGTGCCCGAACCAGAACCCGGCCGTCAGCCCGAGTTTCTGCTGGATCGACAACCACTGCCCGGCCATCGATCCAACCACGATGATCAGCAGGCAGCAGAAGAGAAAATTCACGCCCGCCCGCTGGAATTTGGGCTCGTGCCCTGAAACCGCCGGCGCGATGAAAAGCCCCGTGGCCAGCCAGGCCGTGGCGATCCAGAAGATCCCGAGCTGCGTGTGCCAGGTGCGCGTCACCGCGTACGGCAGCCACTTGGAGAGGGGGAATCCGAAGAAACTCAATCCCTCGACACCGTAATGTGCCGTCAGCGCGCCCAGGCCGACCTGGGCGACGATCAGCGCCGCCACGATCCAGAAATATTTGACGGTTGCCCGCATCGAGGGCGTCACCTGAAGGTTGAGCAGCGGATTCTTCTCCGGCGCTTCGTGATCCTCGACCCCTTTGCCGCGCTGCACCGCCATGTACCACGCCAGCGCCCCGACGCCCGCCAGCAGCACGATGACGCTCACCAGCGACCACATCACGATCGATGAGGCCGGCTTATTCTCGATCAGATCCTCGTGCGGCCAGTTATTCGTATAGGTAATGTCGCCGCCCGGCCGATTGGTCCCGCACACCCACGCCGACCAGAAGAAAAACCCATTCATCAACTGCTGCCGGGCGGGATCTTTGATCGACCCGGCCGGGATCGCGTACGCCTCGCGCAGTTTTTCCAGCGCCGGGTCCGTTCCAAACAGCGATGTATAATGTGCGCCGACCGCGGCGATCGCCTCGGCGCGGTCCTTCGACACCACCAGTTCGCCGGTTGCGGCGTTGTAGGTGTTGGTTCGCAGTTCCTGCTTCAAAGTCGCCCGCAGCGCCGCCTGCTGCCCGACATCGAGGTCGCCGTACGCCTTGCCGAATTGCTTCTGACCCCAGTGATCCAGGAGCCAGTTCGCCTCGCGATGGAGCCAATCGGCCGACCAGTCCGGCGCGACATACGCGCCGTGGCCCCAGACGCTCCCGAGTTCCTGCCCCCCGGTCGATTGCCAGACATTCTGGCCGTCCTTGATCTGCTCGCCCGTCCACAAGACCGTTCCATCCGCTGATTTCACGACCTGCGGGATCGGGGGCGCCTTGTGATACAGGTCTCGGCCGAAATATCCGAGAATCGCGAAGGACCCGATAAACACGCAGGCCAGCCCGATCCACAGCTTGGTGTATCGCGGCCTGATTTGAGCTGCTCCAGTCGAACTTTTGGTTCCCATAACCATCTCCTAAGTGGCGGACGCCTATTCTGGATATCTTTATCCAGTTGACACACCACCATATCATCGGTATTCTGGATATCAAGATCAAAATATCATTTTGTCTTAAATGCCGCGATTGGTGTTGGAATTGGAGCGGTTAAATCATGATCTCACTCAGCGCTGAGTATGCCCTCCGTGCCGCGGTCTGTCTGGCCGCCGCCGAGCGCGCCACCCTGACCAACCACGATATCGCCGTCGCCGCCTGCATCCCGCCGGGCTATCTCGCCAAGGTGCTGCACGTTCTGGTGCGCGGCGGCATCGTCACCTCGCAGCGCGGGCTCAAGGGCGGCTTCGTCCTGGCGCGCCCGCCTTCCGACATCACATGCCTCGACATCGTTCACGTCGCCGATGGCATCCAGCACGTCGGCCGATGCCCCCTGGGCGTCAAATGCCAGGGCGCGGCCCTATGCGCTCTCCACCGCCGCCTCGATCAGGTCATCTCCAGCGCTGAAGGCATGCTCGCGGATTCCACGCTCGCCGACATTCTCACAGGAATTGCATAACCGGAGTTCCCATGGTCGCCACGATCCCCCAGCCGTTTGAATTGTCCGCCCAATCGCTTCTCCCCGACCTGCTCAGCTCCCACCCCGGCGTTCGCCCCGTGCTCGACCGCTACGGCCTGCGCGGTTGTGGCGGCCGGCTCGGCCCGGTCGAATCGATCGCCTTCTTCGCCCGCGCCCATGGTGTCGATGAGGCGAGCCTTCTCTCGGAACTCCGCGCTGCTATCGCCCTCCCGCCCCCCGCAACCACGGCCGACCATACGATGCGCCTGGCTGACACTATTTATCGCCGCTTTTTCATCGGCGCGATCATCACCGTCCTCACCGCCGGCGCTGCCTGGGGCGCGTGGATCCTCCTTCAGATCGGCTATTACGGCAAATTCACCGGCGTCGGCCTCCAGGACATCAATGCCCACGGCCAGGCCCAGATCTACGGCTGGATGGGCCTGTTCATCATGGGCTTCGGCTATCAGGCCTTCCCGCGCCTGTGGCATACCGACCTCGTCGCACCGCGTCTGGCGGCGTTCAGTTTCATCGCCATGCTGGCCGGGATTCTGCTGCGAACGGTCGGCATGGTTTCCAGCCCGGTCGCGGCCTATGCAGTGCCCACCGCGCTCGCGGGCGGGTTGCTCCAACGTGCCGCGATCGCCACGTTCGTCCTGCAAATCCTCATCACCTTCCGCCGCGCCCGCGTCCGATTGGAGCCTTACATCGGCTTCATTCTTTCAGCGCTCTGCTTCTTCATCGCCTCCGCCGCCCTCGACACCTGGTACACCTGGCACACGATGGCCGCCGCATCGCGCGATGACCTGCTCTGGTACGTCGCCACCTATCAGGCCCCGCTTCGCGATCTCCAGGTACACGGCCTGGCGCTCTTGATCATCCTGGGCGTGTGCCTCCGCCAGCTTCCCGGTTTTTATAACGTCGCCCCCGCGCCGACCCGCCGCGCCTGGAGCGCTCTGGCGATTCTCGTCACCGCCGTCATCGCCGAGTGCGCCATCTTCATCGCCTACCGCTGGAGCGGCAATCACATCCTCGCCGCATTTCTCATGATCCCCTGGCTCATGCTCGCGGTCGGCTCGGCCATGATTTTCCTCCCCTGGCGTCTGTGGCGGCCTTTCGATCATGCCGACCGCAGCGCCAAGTTCATTCGCACCGCCTATGCCTGGCTCACGCTGTCGCTGGTGATGCTCCTGCTCTTTCCCGTGTATCAGGCCGCCAGCCACATCCCCTTCAGCCACGCCTACTACGGCGCGATCCGCCACGCCATCACCGTCGGCTTCGTCTCCCTGATGATCATGGGATTCGCCGCCAAAGTCGTCCCCACCCTCAACGGCATCGACCCGAAAACGCTCTCCGCCCCGCGCGGCCCCTATCTCCTGATCAACCTCGGCTGCTTCCTGCGCGTCTCCCTCCAGACCCTCACTGACTGGCACCCGGCCGCGTTCCATTTCGTCGGCATCAGCGGCCTGCTGGAAGTCACCGCCCTCGCCTGGTGGGGCATCGGCCTGATCCGAATCATGCGCGCCGGCAAGCACCAGGAATCTCAATACACTCCGTCCGCCGAACGCCCCGCCCAAATCGCCGGCGACCACATCGTGGCGGATGTGTTGGCCTGGTTCCCAGCCACCGAAGCGGTTTTCTACAGCCACGGCTTCACCCCGCTTCGCAGCGCGATTCTTCGCCGCACGGTTGCCCGCGCCATCACGATCGCGCAGGCCGCCCCGCTGCGCGGCGTCCCGCTCGAACCGCTCCTGCAAGCTCTCAACGCGGTGGTCGTCAAATCAGCCAGATCCGGACTCTCCCTGCGGGTCCTTTCCGATTCTGCAAACACACGATGTCAATAGGAACCAACGATTGTGTAGTTCTCCGCGTTCACGAATTCACCGCCCTGCCACGCAAGTGATGATGCGACGTCGTCCATAAATCTGAGGTCTCGGCGCAATACAGCCCTTGAATAAATTCACCTCGCCTCCCTCTCAAACCCCCGCATCCTCTCCCGCATCCCCGCCACCCGCTCCGCCTGCTCCTTGGCCAGATCGTGCGCCTCTCCGATATCCTTGGTCAAATCGAACAACTCGGCCGCCCCATCCCCTTTCTCCGGCAGTTTCAACTTCCAATCCCCGCTCCGGCAGGCCAGCAACCGATCTTGAAAATAGAAGAACAAATCCGACCCATCGCGCGGGCCGGTTCCCATCAGCAACGGCGTCAAATCCCGGCCATCGATCGTCCGATCCTTTGGCAATTTTCCACCCGCCAGCGAAATGAGCGTCGGCATCAGATCGAGCAGAATGGCCGGGTCATGGATGATGGCCGGCTTGAGCCGCGCCTTCTGCCAGGCGATGAAGGGAACGCGAATGCCGCCTTCGTAAGTCGAGTATTTCCCCGCCCGCAGGGGGCCGGTGGACCCGCCCTCCTTCCCCTTATCCACTGCCGGGCCGTTGTCGGAGGTGAAGAAAATGTACGTCTTCTCAGCAATCCCGCGATCCTCCACCGCCTTCAAAATTCGCCCCACCGAATCATCAATCTCCTCCACCGCATCTCCATAACCCCCGGCCGCCGATTTCCCCTTGAACCGTCCGCTCGGCGCAAGCGGCACATGCGGCGCGGTGTGCGCCAACATCAGAAAAAATGGCCGGTCGCCCGAGTTCTTGATGAAATCCTCGGCCGAGCGCGTGAATCGATCCGTCAGCCCCTCCACCGCCGCGGTCCGATCAACAATTTTATCATCCACCCACAACTCACGCGGTTCGGTATCGTGTCCGCGCAGGAGCCCATTGAAATGATCGAACCCATGCCGCAGCGGATGATGCGCCGGCTGATCCCCCAGATGCCATTTCCCCGCCAGCATCGTCGAATACCCCTGCGCCTTCAGCGCCTGTGGCAGCAGCAACTCCGCATCCGGAATCCCGGCCGCCGCATCCGTCATCAGCGCATAAGTCAACCCAAACCGCACCGGATACCGCCCCGTCAAAAGCCCCGCCCGCGAAGGCGTACACTGCACCCCGGCCGCGTAGAAATCGGTGAAGCGAATCCCTTCCTTGGCGAGGCGGTCGAGATGAGGCGTCTTGAGTTGAGTGTTGCCGTAAGAAGGCAGATCGCCGTAGCCGAGGTCGTCGCAAAGGATGAGGATGAAGTTGGGTTTTTCTGGAGTAGCAAAGGCGGCGCTGGAGAAAATGACTAAAGTCAACAGAAAATGGAAAACTACCCGCACTTTCATTTCTTGCAAAAACCATTCTCATAGATCACAAACGGTCCGTCAAAAACACGTCGAGATCGCGGGCGCCGTGGACCACCGAGATTACGAGGATCGGTCGCTTCCCCCATTCGTAGACAACTAAATACGACCAAACGCTCCAGAACTTATAATTTCGATCGACAAGCTCATCTCGAAAGTGCCCAAGACTTGGCATTTCACCCAATTTCTCACACTCGGCATAGATTCGAGCCACGACGCGATCCGCTGAGACTTCACTATCGTCGTCGGCGATGTATTGCCAGATAGCCCTGACGTCGGCATCGGCCTCGGGGGTCAATTCGAAGTTGCGACTCACTTTCCCGTTCCTCGATGTCGCTTCATCACTTCAATCTTTCTCAGGGTTTCCTCGGGATCTATTACTTCGCCTCGCTCGGCTTGCGCGGCTCCCCGCCTGAGTTTCGCCTTCAATGCTTGAAACGCCGCATCGCGGTCACGTTCCTGGCGTTCGAGGAGGCGCAAACCTTCGCGGACCACTTCGCTTGCCGTCTGATAACGGCCGGTGGCGACGCGTGCCTGCACGAATTCGTCGAGTTCCGGAGTCAATGAAACATTTAAACTTGTGCGTACAGCCATGTATATTTTATCGTCACGGCCTGGCGTCTTGTCAAATTGTGTTACAGGAGAATTCTTTCCGCCGCGCCCCTTGGAGCCACGCCCAGTCCGCGTAGAATCGCCCCCCATGAGCATTGACCTGTCCAAGATCAATATCGAGAAGAAACCCTTCGAGGGCGAGGTGCAGGATGTCATGGGCGGCAGCGCCCGCTGGGAGGTGGCGGTTCACGACCACGGCATGGTCGCCCTGGTCGATGTGATGCCCCGCATGGCCCCGGCCGGCAAGACCGCCGATTTCGCCATCGTCCAGGCCGCCCGCGTCTCCTACGGCGCGGGCACCAAGCAGGTCAACGAAGATCGCGGCCTGATCCGCTACCTCGCCCGCCATCGCCATACCACGCCCTTCGAAATGGTCGAGTTCAAGTTCCACCAGGTCATGCCGATCTTCATTGCCCGGCAGTGGATCCGGCACCGCACCGCCAATGTGAATGAATACAGTGCGCGTTATTCCGTGGTGAAAGACCGCTTCTACCACCCCACCCTCGACAACGTCCGCAAGCAGAGTTTATCCAATCGCCAGGGCGGCGAGGAGCCGATCGACCCGGCCACGGCCCAGGAATTCCTGGCCCACCTGGATCATGTGGAATCGCAATACAAGGATTACGAGAAGTTCATCGAGAAGGGCGTCGCCCGCGAGATCGCCCGCATCGCCCTGCCGGCCAGCGTCTACACCGAATGGTACTGGAAGATCGACCTGCACAACCTGCTGCATTTCCTCTCCCTGCGCATGGATTCCCACGCCCAGCAGGAAATCCGCGATTACGCCAATGCCATGTTCGCGCTGATCCAGCCGATCGTGCCCGTGGCGGCCGAGGCGTTTTTGGATTACCAGTTCGAATCCATGCACCTGACCCGCCTGGAGATTGAGGCGATCAAAACCGGCAAGCCGCTGGATACGCAGAACAAGCGCGAGTCGGCCGAGTGGGAGGAGAAGAAGAAGCGGCTGGGGATGGGATGAGAATTCTGAATTCTGAATGATGAATGAAAATCGAGTGCCTCGATTTCACCCTTCATCCTTTGCCTCCTTCTCGCTTCTAACTTCTCGCTTCTGCTTCCCCCCGCTATACTGTCCCCCGCACTTTCAGGAGCTTTTCGAACATGTCCGATCAATCTATATCCGCCAAACCCGTCGATGCGGATTTACTGGCCCTGCTGCGCTGTCCCCTGACCCGCAGCAAACTACGCCAGGAAGGCGATTTCCTCATCGCCGAAGTCGGCGGCTTGCGCTACCCCGTGCGCGATGGAATCCCCGTCATGCTCGCCGAAGAGGCTCAACTTCCCCCGGGCATCGCCACCCTCGAAGCGTTCAAGAAGCAATTCGCGGCCGAAGTCGGGCCGCGCTGATGATGCACTCGTAGCATGGGCATCTTGCCCATGTGGACGATGCATCAATCTGAAAAACGGGTCGTTTTTAACATGATGCCATTCACACGGGCAGGATGCCCGTGCTACGGTTTAGTTTCCCTCCAGTTTCTTCCGTATCCCCGGCGGAATCGCCATCGCCCGCATCCCCGTCTCCAGCATCTCGCAGCAGACACTGGTCATCTTTCCCAGCGCGATCCGCCGCCCTTCCCAGAAAAAATCGACTTCGTAATTGAACGATTTCTCCCCCACCTTCGTCACCCGCATCTTCAGCTCCACCTCATCCTCAAATCGCAGCGGCCCGAAGAATTCGCAGGCCGCCGACACGCGGGGCCAGCCAATCTCCACCGCCTCATGCACCATCGCCACGCTCAGCCCCAGCGAGCGGAAGAACGCATGTTCGACCTCCTCCATCATCCGGAAGTAATAGGAAAAATGCACCACGCCGGCCATATCCGTCTCGGCGAACTGCACCCGGCGCTTCAACGTGTATTCCGCTGGCATGGAAATAGCCTATAGCGGAATACCGTCAAAACAACACCGCCCTACACACCCGACGGGTCCGATAAGTGAGAAGCATCACCACCCCGCCCCTTATTTCGAACCCGAAGACCCCCGATGAAGTATAACGGTATGTAATAAGCGCAGGCGGCTGACGAGGCGTATGAACAAGCTGCATGTCAAATATCTGATCGTCGGCGGCGGCGCGGCCGGGAGTGCGGCCGCCGAGGCCATCCGCCTGCTCGATCGCCAGGGGGATGTCTGGCTCATCGCCCAGGAATCCACCCGCCCCTATCGCCGCGAGACCCTCTCCCGCGAGGCCCTTCGCCAGCATCTGCCGCGGGCGGCGCTCTTCATCCATCAGCCCGGCTGGTACGCGGAGAACCGGATCGAGCTCAGCACCGGCCGGCGGGCGGTGCAGTTGGACACCTCGCGTCACTGCGTCATCCTGGACGATGCACAGGAGATCACCTACGACAAATTGCTGCTTGCCACCGGTTCCAGCCCGCGCCATCTGGTCATCCAAGGTCACGACCTGCCGGGGTTGCATTACCTGCGGAATTACGAGGACATGGAGCGCCTTCACCACGCGGCCGAAAAGGCCCGAGCGGAAGGCCATCGCCATCTGCGCACCGAAGCCGGCCGGGGGCGCGTCGCTGTCATCGGCTCAGGGCTTCTGGCCGTTGAACTCGCCGCCTCGCTCACGCAGATGGGCCTTGAAATCGACCTGCTCCTCAAGGGCGAGCATCCCTGGACGAAATTCGCCGGCCCCTCCGCCGGCAAATGGCTGGCGCGGCACCTGGAACAACACGGCATCGCCGTCCGCGCCCAATCCGCGCCGATTCGAATCGAAGGCGATGGCCGGGTGCAGCGGGTCGTCCTGCCGACCCAGGAAGCGCTGCTGTGCGATTTCGCCGTCGCGGCGGTGGGGGCCGTCGCCAATCGCGAACTGCTCCGCGGCACGCCCATCGCGGCCGAGCGGGCGATCCTGACCGATCCCTGCTGCCGCACCAACGCCGAGGATGTCTACGCCGCCGGCGATTGCGCGGCCATTTTCGACCCGATTTTCAACAAATACCGCGCTCTGGATCATTTCGAGTGCGCCAAAACCGTTGGCGCGCTGGCCGGGCGAAACATGGCGGGGCTGCATGAGGTCTACGCCGATGTGAATCACTTTGGAACCGAGCTTTTCGGCGTGAAAATCAGTGTCTGGGGCGAAGCGCGGCATGTCCATCACCGCCTGGTGCGCGGCCTGGCCGGCGCGGATGGAGCCGATTTCGTCGAGTTCGGCCTGACCGGCGACAACCGCATCTCGCAGGCCATCGCCATCAACCACGCCGATCAACACGCCGCCCTCGCCGACCTGGTCCGTCGCCGCGTGGACATGGCCGGCCGCGAAGAAGTCCTCAAAGACCCGGGGGCGGGGATTGAGGGCTTAGGTTGAGCGCGCGACCAAAACTAAAAACGAAAAACTTAAAGCAGGGAGCGCACACCGGCAAAACAGGCAATCCCTGCCTAATGTCTTTAGCCTTCATAGGAACGCACTCGCAGGATAAAGAGACAATCGCTGCTTTAAGTTTTTAGTTTTTAGTTTTCTTAAGCCAACAACCTCACCCAGCCATTCAGGGCAATTGCATGTCAATCCTGTCGCATCGATTTCGGATTGTGGATTGCGGATTGCGGATTGCGGATTGAAGACCGCAATTCAATCCGCAATCCGAAATCCCAAATCCGCAATTGCTGCCCATCTCATGCCATATGCGATTGCCCTGCCCAGCCATTGACGCCCAATTCAATATTTCTTGTGGCCTCGCCCCCGGCACGTTAGGATGGGCGATCTGTAGCGGGCATTGGCCTGCCATGTTTGATTTGAACCAGTGACGCGGAGGGTGCCGTGGGAGTTTTCTCGGCCAAGATGGTGGAGTGTTTGGAATCGCGGACGATGCTTTCGGCCTCGGCGCCGGTCACGCTGTCGAATCCGCCGGTCAGCTCGCCCCCCCTGCCGGCGCAGATCATCCATAAAGTGCTGACCATCGAAGGAACCCGGGCCGCAGAGGTGATTAGCATCAGGGTGGGCGATGACAGCTCGATCATCGTCGATGTCGGGGCGCAGGAATTCACCTTTTCCTCGAGCAGCTACAAATCGATCCTCATCAATGCCGGGCGCGGCGATGATCTGGTTTCCATCGGCTCGGTGCGCCGGCCGATCTTCGCTCCGGCCCTGGTCTGGGGCGGGCTCGGCAACGATACGATCTCCTCGGGCGCGGGCAACGATGAACTGCACGGTGGCTCGGGCTGGGATTCGATTTTCGGCGGCGCGGGCAACGACATCGTCGTCGGCGAATCGCAGAGCGATACGCTCTTCGGCGGCGATGGCGACGATACCCTTCTGGGTGGCGAGAGCGATGACATCATCGTCGGCAACGCCGGCGCTGATATCCAATATGGCAATGCGGGCTCCGATCTCTTCGTCATTGAGCCCGGCGAGAGCCGTAGAAGGCAGGTCAGCGATCCGGGCAACGGCGATACCTCCATCGTCAACGATGGCACCTACAACGCCTGATGATGTGGTATGGGGGTCCCGCCCACGACTGGCAAAATCCTTTTTCCCCAACGCGCCCGTTGCTCCCCGCGCGGCGACATCCCCTCCCGCGCCGGTTAGAATCCGGCCATGATCCCACTGGCCTTTTCAACCAACGCATTCAAGAAAAATACCTTCGAAGAGGCCCTGCGCGCCATCGCCGCGATCGGATACTCGGCCGTCGAGTTCATGGCCGACCTGCACCACGCCTATCCGCCCCTGATGACCCCCGAGCGAACGGCCACGATCAAGGCGCTGCTCAAAGAGCTGAATCTTACTGTGTCAAACATCAACGCCTTCACCCTCTTCGCCTGCGGTGATACCTATCGCCCAACCTGGATCGAAGACTCCCCGGCCGAGCGAAACCGCCGCGTCGAACACACCCTCGGCAGCATCAAAATGGCGGCCGATTTCGGCGCTAAGACCATCAGCCTCCAACCCGGCGGGCCCATGATCGGCAGTGGCCTCGCCCGCGCCCAGGCCGCCCGTAGATTCGCCGAAGGACTGGAGCAGTGCGTGGCTCTGGCCAGGGAGAAGAGCGTGATCCTGGCGATCGAGCCCGAGCCCGGGTTGTTCATCCAGACCGCGGCCGAATACCTCGAATTCAAGAACGAGTATTTCAGGAACGAGGACGCGGTGAAAATGAACTGCGACTGCGGCCATCTCTTCTGCTGCGGCGAAGACCCCGCCCAGGTAATCCGCGAAAATGCCGAGCATATTTCCCACATCCACATCGAAGACATCGGCGAAAACCGCGTCCATCAACATCTGACTCCCGGCCGAGGCGCGATGGATTTCCCGGCCATTTTCGAGGCGGTTGATCGAGTCGGCTACAAGCGGCCGGTGACGGTTGAGCTTTATCCGTATGAGACGTCGGCTGCGGGCGTGGCGAAAATGGCGTGGGAGCATTTAAGGCCAATGATTTGAGCGAAAATAATCATCGCTTCTAATGGTATCTCGGCTAAAATGCACCAGATTGAACTGGAGGTCGCATGATGATCACACTTAGTCCTGAAATCGAGAAGGCAGTACGCGAGCGCGCGGAGCAGAACGGCAAGGCACCCGACGACCTGGTCAATGAAACACTGCGAATGGCACTGGCGGCCGACGAACCACCCGCTCGCGATGAATGGGAACAGAGGCTTTTGAGCATCGGTTTGTGGACGGGTATTTCGCTGACGAATGAGCAGGTGAGCAGCGAAGGCCTGTATGAAGATTGAACTTGGATCACGTCCTGGTCACCCTTAAGGTGAGGATTTGAAGTACTTCCTGGACACCTCAATCATCATGCGCCTGGCGAACAGAAATGACCAAGCCAGGCCAATAGCGCGCAACGCGATCCGGATGCTTCATTCTCGCGGCCATGAGATGTGTTTCGCACCCCAGATTCTGATTGAATTTCGAGGCTCCGCAACGCGGCCGCGCGCATCGAACGGTTTAGGAATGCCCCCAACGCTCGTGGAACTCGAGATAATGAAGTTCGAATCAGTGTTTACCCTTTGCGAAGAGGGGCCGGACATCTACCGAGCCTGGAAGGCATTGGTCCGCGCCGCCGGGGTCATCGGCAAGCAAGTCCATGACGCCCGCCTCGCCGCCGTTTGCCAGGTTGCGGGAATCACTCACATCCTCACCTTCAACGTCCGCCATTTCCTTCGATTCGTCCCTCTGATCCCCGGCCTGACGATTATTGACCCTGCCAATGTCTGACCTCCCGCGCGGAATTCCATCCTATCGCCGATTTTCGCTTTGACGGCGCGCTCCGCCCCGGTGTAATGTCCATCAACTCATTTCGCGGGAGAACCAGATGGCGACACAGCTCCAATACGGCATGGGCGGCGAACGCCCTTATGAACTCTACTACAAGCACTCCGGCCAGACGCCCGTCGCCAGCATTCTCCTGGCCGGGCTGGCGGGAATCGCCGCCGGCATCGTCGCGGCGGTGATCTACGCCTATGCGATCGAATACATCCCGTTCATCAAGCTGCGCTTCCTGTTGACCGTCGGCTTCGGCGCGGTGGTCGGCGGGGTGACGGCCATGATCGCCAAGGCCGGCAAAGTCCGCAGCACGGCCGTCGTGCTGGCGATGGTGGGCGTCTGCACCCTCGTCGCCTTTTATTTCGCCTGGGTGTTCTGGGTCAAGGCGGTCGTCGATCGCTATGGCGGCGGCGAACTTCACGTCAGCCTCTCGACGCTGATCACCTCCCCGAACGAACTGCTCGACTGGGTCAAAGGGCTCAATGAGTCCGGCACATGGTCGATGAGCAAGTCGGACAAGGAAAACGTCAAGGGCGGCTTCCTCACCGTCATCTGGCTGATCGAATTCGGCTCGATCCTGGGCTTCGCCCTGATCACGGGCGCATCGCTGGCCCGCGCCGATATCTTCTGCGAGAAATGCAACCGCTGGTGCGGCAAGGCCACGACCGCGCGAACCCTCGGGGCCGGCGATGTCAACAAGGCGCGGAGCACGCTCGAAGCGCATGATTGGACCTATCTCTCCTCGCTCGGGCCGCCCAACGAAAATCACTTCTGGCAGGCCAATGTCGAAAGCTGCCCCAACTGTGGCGAGCTTCATGCCCTGACCATCAAGGAAACGAAAGTGACGCGGGACAAGAAGGGAAAGATCACCGCCAACGCGAACAAAACGATCATCAACAAACTCCTGATCACCGCCGCCGAATCCGCCGCGATCCGTGCCGCCGCGCCGGCCGCCGGCCCGCCGCCGTTGCCGGGGCAGGGATGATTTACGAAGCGAGTGGACTTTGCCTATAATCTTGAAATACTGGAGATGACTCATGGTGATCGCGCTGAAAGAAGACGTCGAGCAATTTATCGAAGAACAAGTCCGCGCCGGTCACTTCGGGTCAGTGGCGGAATTGGTTGAAACGGCGGTTGCGAGATTGATGGTCGATGGGCCGGATGACGAGTTAACCGCGGGGGATATTGCCGCCATTCGCGAATCCGACGATCAGTTCGCGCGGGGTGAATTTCGAAAATTCAGCGAGGTCGCGGCGGAGTTAAGGGCGAAATATCTGAATCGTTGAAAGCCGCGACACATGCCCAACCACTACGAAGTGCGAATTTCGCTAAGGGCGGCCGGAGAATTGGACGAAATCACCGCTTATCTCGCGCAGTTCTCATCGGAGGCTGGGGATCGCACCGCTCGCCGTCTACTTGATGCCATCGAATCACTGAATTTGCTTCCCAAGCGGTTTCGCGTCGTCAAGTCCTCGACCGAGGTCAAAGGCGACGTTCATTCGATGCCGGTTCGGCCGTATGCGATTCGTTATCGTGTCGACGACACTGCCAAAACCGTCGATATCATTTCCATCCGCCACGGTGCTCGTCGACCCGAGCAGTAGACTTCGTGTCAACAGAGCATCACGACCTCATCGAAGCGTTCACGGCCATGCGGCAGCGCGGCGAATCTCCATTCAGGGTCTACGAGCAAATAAAATGCCGCGATATTACGAAGCTCGGCGCAATTCGCATTTTGCGGCTGGTATTCGGATTGGATTTAAAGGAAGCGAAGAACCTAAACTCCAAAAGAGGCAACTGGGCCTTGAGGCGATGAACCGACGCGGTGCCGTGGAGAAGGCGGCGAACTGAAGCCTATCGTGCATTTCCCCGCCTTTCCCGGTAAAATTCCCTCGTTCCAATCGTATTTCATCCTTCATCCTTCATCCTTCCGCAAAATGGATTTCTTCAACTACAAAAACAACGAGCTTTACTGCGAAGACGTGCCCGCCTCCCAAATCGCCGCCGAGGTCGGCACGCCCGTCTACGTCTACTCCAAGGCCACTCTCCTGCGCCACTATCGCCAGGTGGCCGATGCCTTCGCTCCCGTCAACCCGACCGTCTGCTACTCCATTAAATCCTGCGGCAATCTCAGCATCTGCAAGCTGCTGGTCGAGGCCGGCTGCGGGATGGATGTCACATCCGGCGGCGAGCTTTACCGCGCGCTCAAGGCCGGCTGCGATCCGAAGAAGATCATCTACGCGGGCGTCGGCAAGACCGATGAAGAGCTGCGCATGGCCATCGATGCCGGCATCGCCGCCTTCAATATCGAATCCGAGGCCGAGATCGAAAACATCGACCGCATCGCCGGCGAGATGAAAAAGTCCGCCGTCGGCGCGCTCCGCGTCAACCCCGATGTCGATCCCGGCGCCAAAACCCACGCCAAGACCACTACCGGCAAGAAGGAGAACAAATTCGGCGTTGACATCGACCGCGCCGAGCGCGTCTTCGAGCAATACAAATCCCTCAAGAACCTCCGCATCGCCGGCATCCACCTGCACATCGGCTCGCCCATCTACGATATCCAGCCCTACGTCGAAGCCATCACCAAGGCTAACGCCCTGATCGATCGCCTCACCGAAAAAGGCCACAAGATCGAGTGGCTCGATATGGGCGGCGGCTTCGCCGTCAATTACAAGAAGCCCACCCAGGCCCTACCCGTCACCGAACATGCCAAGCAGCTCATCCCCCTGCTCAAGGGGCGCGGCTATCACGTCGCCATCGAGCCCGGCCGATACATCGTCGGCAACGCGGGGATCGTCCTCACCAAGGTGCTCTATCGCAAACAGGGCGGCGAGAAGAAGTTCGTCATCATCGACGCCGGCATGAACGACCTGATCCGGCCGACCCTCTACGATGCCTACCACTTCATCTGGCCGGTCAAGCCCGATGCGAAAAATGTCCCCGCCGTCCGCGATGAGGACCTGGTGCCGGTCGATGGTGAAACCGTCGATGTCGTCGGCCCGATCTGCGAAAGTGGCGATTATCTCGCCAAGGGCCGCGCGCTGCCCAAAACCCAGCGCGGCGACCTGCTGGCGGTCTTCACGGCCGGGGCGTATGGGTTTGCGATGTCATCGAATTACAACAACCGGCCAAGAGCGGCCGAGGTGCTGGTGGATGGGGCGAGTTTCAAGGTGATCAGAAGGCGCGAGACGTATGAGGATCTGGTGGCGGGGGAGGTGTGAGGGTTCGCGGCGGGCGATTTTCGGCGTCGGCGGGAAATAAGATGGACGACATTCGCCACGGAGACACAGAGGCGCGGAGGTCAGAAGAGAGAAGAAGGATTTCACGAATCAACGCGAATGAACACGAATGAATGAGAGGAGCGCGTCGCCGGACCTCGCGCGGGTTGGGTTCGCGGTGGGCTACAGATGACCCCTTCGCGGGATGGTGGGACGGTGCTTTCCTGCCCCCCCTTGGCCGCGGTCGGGGGGG
>JBBRTW010000040.1:0-25806 GCA_038244055.1 Tepidisphaerales bacterium
CGCGAAGTCGTGCGCACGCTCGCGCCGCGCGCCAGCGGCTGGCCCGGGTTGCGGTCGTGGATCCCGTTGGCGAGGCCGCTCCGCCCGCGCGCCGAGGCAATCGTTTGCGCAAGGTCGGCGCGAATCAGGGCAAAGTGTTGGACCGATGCGAGATGTCCGCCAACCACCATCTGGACGGGGCGGTCATGCTCGTCGAGCAGGATCGATTCGTCGTGGTGGAAGATGTGGAACAGCCACAACCCGACGTTATCGAACAGCCACTGCTGATCCTTGAGCGGAGCGACCATGCGCCTGGCGCTGTCGTCCCACACCGCGACGGTTTCCTGCTGCAGCGCCAAATCGTCGAGTGCGACTTCGATGGCATGTTCGGCAACCCGTACCTGTCGCTGGACCGAGACATCGTCGCTGCGCTGCCTCGCCCAGAACAGGCCGCCGATGACGACCGCGATGACCGCGACGAGGATGAACAGGCTGGCGCGAGAGAATTGCCGGTACAGA
This sequence comes from Tepidisphaerales bacterium, assembly GCA_038244055.1. Lineage (GTDB taxonomy): Bacteria > Planctomycetota > Phycisphaerae > Tepidisphaerales > Tepidisphaeraceae > DASPKW01. Next base: position 499 of record JBBRTW010000040.1, read on the forward strand.
CGGAACGCGCCATCGCGTCCGGTGGCCGCTTGATTGTCTCCCGCGCTCATCCACGCGCAGTGGCACCGACCGATTAAAAAAACGTTATCTCAAAGAAAAGAGTTAAGCCGGCGCTCCGCCGCTTGGCCCGCGTGGGCCGCCCCCGCCGCCCCCGCCGCCTCCGCCGCCTCCGCCGCCTCCGCCGACCCTCCGGGGCGAAGACCGCTCCGGGGCGAAGACCGCTCATTCGGCGCGAAGACGCCTTATCAGCCTGCGTCTTTCTTCACTGCCCACTGCCCACTGCCCACTGCCCCACTGCCCACTGCCCACTGCCCACTGCCCACTGCCCACTGCCTACCGCCTACCGCCTACCCACGGTTGACAACGGGCAGGGGGGGATTGAGGATTCGGGGTCTCCATGATGAAGCTCATTTCAATCTGCATTCTCGCGTTGACTGCGTTTCGAGTCGTCGCCGCTCCTGAAGAGGAATCGGCGGTGGTTCCCGGCAAGCCGACCATGGGCACGGTCATGGATTACGGGCCGTTCTTTTCATCGAGCTTGCTCGGGCCGGGGACGAAGGGGCCGCTGCTGGCGGGGCGGGCGATCACGGTGAGAGTTTCGAAGGATGTCTTTGTTGCTTATGACACGGAGACGATGCGCATCGCGGCCGCGTGGACGGGCCCATGGCTGGACTTGAGCAAGACGCACATGGTGGGGCCCAAGGGGAGTGTCGCGCCGGCGGTGGCGGGGAAGATCCTGTTCTCGACAAAGAATGGGCCGGGATGGTCCCATGAGGGGTCGCTGGATGATCCGCGGAAGGATGCGCTGGCGCCGAAGGTTGGCCCGCTGCCGCGCGAGTGGGCGCAATACAAGGGGCTGTATCTGCATGGGGATCAGGTGATACTTTCGTATGCGGTGGGGAAGGCGCGGGTGCTGGAATCGCCGGGGGTGATCAATCTGAACGGCGCGGTGGCGATTTTGCGGACGTTTCGGATCGATCGATCGGAGCAGGCGCTGATGATGGTCATTGCCGATGATTCACCGGCTGTCAGCGCGCAGCTCATGGGCGGCCCCAGCGCGGCGAAGATTTCAAACAGCGGCGGGGCCATTCGGCTCAGTTTGCCGGCGCTGGCGGAGCCGGCGATTTTTGCGGTGCTGGTGACCGCGGATGCGGCGGCGTTTGCGGGCGTGAAGATTCCGCCGCCGGGCGATTTGTCGAAATTGATCGCCGGCGGCGCGGCCCAGTGGGGGACGCCTGTGATGACGGCCGGTGTGCTGGGCAAGCCCCAGGGCCCGGCGGCGGATGGTTTTCCGTATGTGGTGGATACGCTCACGCTGCCGTTCGAGAACCCGTTCAATTCCTGGATGCGGACGACGGCGCACGATCTGTTCGCCGATGGGAAATCGGCCGCGGTTTGCACCTGGAACGGCGATGTGTGGATTGTTTCGGGGATCGATGAGAAGCTGGAAAAGTTATCGTGGAGGCGATTCGCGACCGGGATGTACGAGCCACTGGGCTTGAAGATTCGCGATGGCAAAATCTATGTGCTGGGCCGGGATCAGATCACCCGCCTGCACGATCTCAATGGAGATGGTGAGGCGGATTTCTACGAGAATTTCAACAACGATGGCGTGTGCTCGCCGCAGTACCACCATTTCAAGATGGATCTGGATTGCGACCCGGCCGGGAATTTCTATTACGCATCGGCCGGGGCGTGGAATACGGCGGAGGATTTTGCATCGCACAATTGCATCGCGCGGGTGTCGGCCGATGGGTCCAAGATCGACTACATCGCGCGCGGTCTTCGGGCGGCCAACGGGATCGGCGTCGGGCCCAAAGGCGAGGTGGTGACGGGGGATAACCAGGGGCACTGGATGCCCTCCTCGAAGATCAACTACATCGCGCCCGGGAAAACCGGCGGGTTTTATGGTTTTCCGTATGACCCGCGGATTTATGAAGTGAAGGACGCGAAGGAGAAGGAGATTCGGCAGCGCGAGCTGAGCGCGCTGTATCCGGCCGGTATTCCCAGCTCGTTCGAGCCGCCGCTCTGCTGGATTCCCTATGCGTACGATACGAGTTCGGGCGGGCAGGCCTTTGTGCCGGATGACCGCTGGGGGCCGTTCAAGGGGCACATCGTTCACACCTCCTACGGCAAATCATCGCTTTTCATGGTGATGCATGAGTTGGTGGATGTGGGCGATGGAAAGGTGATTGCCCAGGGGGGAGTGTGGCGATTCCCGCTGGCGTTCGAGGCCGGGATCATGCGGGCGCGCTTCAGCGCTGGTGATGGGCAGCTCTACGTCTCGGGAATGCGCGGATGGCAGACCAACTCGGCCAAGGAAGGGTGCTTGCAGCGGGTGCGATTTACAGGCCAGCCCGCGCGCCTGCCGGTGGAGATCAAGGCGACCAAGCAGGGGATCTACCTGACCTATACTTGCGCGCTCGATCCGGCGACCGCCAACGATGCGGGTTCGTACGATATCGAGCAGTGGAATTTGAAGTGGAGCAGCGCCTACGGCAGCCCGGAATTTTCGGTGGAGAACCCGACGAAAAAAGGGCACGACACCGTGGAGATCAAATCGGCGAAGCTGCAACCTGATGGGCGGACGGTTTTTCTGGAGATGCCGGCGATTCGGCCGGTGATGCAGATGTCGATCACGTTCAAGCTCAAGTCGGCGGATGGGCACAATATGGAGGGGGCGGTTTATAATACGATCAATGTGTTGAAGTAGTGTTGGTGAGAGTGGACCGGGTCGCGGCGCTTTATGGAAGACGAGGCCCGCTCGCATCCGGGTGGGGCTTGGCCCGAGCGGCTAGGGGTGCTATTCTTAAGCGATGAGCACGATCAAAGTCACTCTTGAAGCCGATGCCGATGGCACGCTGCATCTGCCGCTGCCGGCAGAGCTTCGCCATGGCAAACTGACGGTTACAGCGACGATCGAGACGGCCGAGGAATCGCGCCTTGGACGAGATCTTAAAGGCTTGGGCTGCCTGAAGGGGAAGTTGTCGCTTGCGCCGGATTTCGATGCCCCGCTCGATGACATGAAGGAATACAGGGAATGAGGGTGTGGGCATACCATCCAAAGTGGGTGTCACGTTGGGATATGCAAGGGTCGGTAGGCCATGTTTCGGTGCCATGCAGCGCAATTTCTGCGCCTCGCAAAAAAAGAGTTACCCACCACCTATCCCCTTGAATCCATTCCTCTTCCGACGATAAACCATTCTGGCGCAAGGATGCGTCAACCCTGGTTCGCACGGATGAAGGGCATATGAACCTCAGGACATTTTCAGCACCGACATTCGCGCAGGCGATGGCGCTGGTGAAAGGAGAGATGGGCGCGGATGCCATCATCCTTCACACGCGCACCCTGCAGCGGCGGCGCTGGATGGGGCTAAAGAAAAACGAGATCGTGGAGATTACCGCGGGGACGGGGATGAATGTCGCGCCGCGCCGGCGCGGAAATTCGGCCAGCGCCGTCGCCACCGCGCCACCGAAGCCGATCGCGAGCCGGGTGAATACCCAACTCAATATTTCGCCCAGGCCGACGCCGCCGAAGACGCAGAGCCTGCCGGGCCAGGATTTTCTGGAAACTCCGGCCGCCAACCGGGCGATGATGATGTCCATCTCCTCGGAGGTGCGCGATCTCAAGGGGCTATTGGAGGATCTGGTTCGGCGGTCGAAGAAGGACGCCGCCCCGCAGGTGCCCGAGCACCTTTTCGAGCATTACTCGCATCTGATCCAGAACCAGGTGGCCGAGGAGCTGGCCACCGACATGATGCGGCAACTGCAATCGTTTCGGGCCGAGCAACTCAGCCAGCCTGATTTCGTGCGCGAGAGACTGGCCGAGCAGGTGGAGAAGATGATCCCCTCGTCCGGCCCGATCAAGCGCGGCGATAAGATCGGCCCGCATATCGTGGCCCTGATCGGACCAACCGGTGTCGGCAAGACGACGACCCTCGCGAAACTGGCGGCCAATCTCAAGCTCCGCGAGAATCGCAAAGTTGGTTTGATCACACTGGATACCTACCGCATTGCGGCCATCGATCAGCTTCGGCGCTACGCGGATTTGCTCGGCTCGCCCCTCAAGGTGGTCAATTCCGATCAGGACATGGTCGATGCGCTGGCGGCAATGCGGGAATATGACTTCGTCCTGATCGATACGGCCGGCCGCTCGCCCACCGATACGCTGAAATTAAGCGAGCTGCGCGCGATGCTGGAAAACGCCAAGCCGGATGAGGTGCATCTGGTGCTTTCATCCACGGCCAGCCAGTCGTGCATCGAACTGGCGATCGATCGCTTCAGCCAGGTGCGCGTGGATAAGATCATTTTCACGAAGCTCGATGAAGCGGTCCATGTGGGTGTGGTGTTGAACGTGGTGCGCAAGTTGAACAAGCAGTTATCGTATATTACGACGGGGCAGAACGTGCCGGATGATATTGAGGTCGGCCGGGGTTCGCGCCTGGCGAAAATGATTCTTGGAAAGGGGCACTCATGACCGCCATGATCGATCAGGCCACGCAGTTGCGGTCGCTGATTCGCCAGCAGGCCGCGCGTCCCCGCGCATCGGTAATCGCCATCACCTCCGGCAAAGGCGGCGTGGGCAAATCGAATATCGCGGTGAATTTATCGATCAAGCTCGCCTCGGCCGGGCGGAAGATCGTGCTGCTGGATGCCGATTTGGGCCTGGCCAACGCGGACGTGCTGTGCAATGTGGATCTGCCCTTCAACCTGTCGCATGTGATCGCGCGGAAGAAAAGCCTGGATGAGGTGATGGTCACCGGGCCGGGCGGATTCCGCCTGATCGGCGGCGCATCGGGCCTGGCGCGGATGGCAGATCTGACGGATTACGACCGCCAGCGTCTGGTGGAAGCGCTGCATGCGGTCGAGGCGGCCGCGGATACGATCGTCATCGACACCGGCGCGGGCATCTCGCCGAATGTGCTGGCCTTCACGCGGGCGGCGGATCATGTGCTGGTGGTGACCACGCCCGAGCCGACCGCCATCACCGATGCCTATGCGGTCATCAAGGTCATTTCCCGCGATGGGATGGACCGGCGGGTTTCGCTGCTGGTCAACCAGGTGCGGCATGTGACCGAGGGGCGGATGGTGTACGAGCGCGTGGCCAAGGTGGCCAAGAATTTTCTGGGGCTTAATGTGCTGGATGCGGGGCATGTGGTATCGGATGAGCATGTGAAGCGTGCGGTTTTGCAGCGGATGCCGTTTCTGCTGGCGTCGCCGCGCTGCGGGGCCAGTTTCTGCATCGCGCAGCTCGCGATGCGATTCGAGCAGGGGATCAGCCTGCCCGAGGATGGATTCTTCCAGCGAATGAGCAGGTGGTTCAGGGCATGATCCAATTGCCATTCCCATTTACGAGTGATGCCGGTTCAGGCACCAGGGTGCAGTATGGCCAATCGCTTTGCCGCGGTCGCGGCGCTGATCGTTTTCGCGCTTTGTCTGGTGCTGGGAATCAGCGCCGACAATACCTTCGCCACGACCGTTTCGCGGGCCCTGATCGCGCTGGCGGGGACGTTCATCATCAGCCTGCTGCTGGGCGCGGCGGCCCAGAAAATGCTCGACGAGAACATCAAATCCGAGGAAGAAAAGCTGAAAAAGCAAAGTTCCACCCCGCCCGAGGACCGATAAGGGAAAGTGGTGCCGTCGCGACCGCGCTGTGTCGTTGCGGCGGCATTGCCACTTCGGTGTTCGGGCTCAACCATCATGCGGGAAACCGCGTCCGTCGTAATGGATTACGCGGCTAACCCAGGGATCGGGAGACATTCATGGCCAAGCTCACGCTCAACAACGCGTTCAAGAAGGACGCATCCCGCGAACTCAAAGACGTCAAGCAGGTCTGGATCAAGTACAAGAAGAATCCGACCGAACCCCTGCGCAACAGCCTGATGGAGCATTACCTCCACCTCGTGCGCTACAACGCCGAGCGCATCCACGTCAAATTGCCCGATGAGGTGGAGCTCGACGATCTGATGTCGGCCGGGATTTTCGGGCTGATGGATGCGATCGATGCGTTCGATCTCGAGCGCGGGGTGAAGTTCGAGACCTACTGCGCGCCGCGCATCCGCGGCGCGATCCTCGATGAGCTGAGGTCGATGGACTGGGTGCCGCGCCTGGTGCGCTCGCGGGCGCATAAGCTGGAGGCGGCCACCAAGACCATGGAAATGGAACTGGGGCGGACGCCCACCAATGAAGAGCTGGCCAACTGCATGCAACTGCCGATGGCGGAGTTCGACAAGATTTCCAAGGATGCCTCGGCCGTGGGCGTGGTCTCCCTGTCGCGCAAGTGGTTCGAGACCGATTCCAACAAGGATGTCCGCGAGATCGACTGCCTGGAGGATAAGAAGGGCGCGGACCCGGTGCGGGAGATCCAGCGGAAGGATCTCAAGGAATTGCTGACTAAGGGATTGTCGCGGGCCGAGCGGTTGATCATCGTCTTGTACTATTTTGAAGAGATGACGATGAAGGAAATCGGCGCGACCCTGGACTTGTCCGAATCGCGGGTTTCGCAGATGCATTCCTCGATCCTGGCGCGGATGAAGGCGCAGATGCAGACGAGGAAGAAGGAATTGAGCCAGGCGGCGGCGGAGTGACGGAGAGAGTTGAGCGTTGAGGATTGAGGGTGGAAACGGCGGTTAAACCGCACCGGTTTATTACATCAAGTCTCAATCTCTGTCTTTCTACCCTCTACCCTCAACCCTCTCCTCCCCCCTTTCCCACCCGTTCAATCCTAAATGACAAAAAACTCATACGGGTTTGGGGGGCGCGGCTTTACAATCGCGGGGATGAACCGACTACTTCTCATCGCACTGGTGCTTGGGGTTAGTGTGATTTCGTTGGGGCAGCCGGCCGCTGCGCCGAAGGATTTCGGGCCGATCGCGGTGGATGCGACCTCGCGCGGGGAGGCCATGTCCCCGCTGATTTACAGCCAGTTTATCGAACACCTGGGGCGGTGCATTTATGGGGGAATCTGGGCGGAAATGCTGGAGGATCGGAAGTTCTATTATCCGATCACGTTGGAATACAAGCCGTATACGAAGCTGGTCGATACGGCGTTTCCGGTGGTGGGGGCTTCGCCGTGGGAGATTGTCGCGCCGGCGGCGGGAGATGCGGTTGCGATGTCGGCCGACAAGCCGTTTGTCGGGAAGCACACGCCGCTGCTGAAGGCGGGCGCGGGCATTCGGCAGAATGATCTGGGGGTGCTCAAGGATAAGAAATACACGGGATATGTCTGGCTCAAAGCGCCGGCCGGGGCGGGCAGTGCAACCATCGTGCTGGCGTGGGGCGCTGCCGTGGGCGATCGGCAAAGTGTCGAGATCAAGGAGATCGGCGGCGAGTACAAGAAATACGCGTTTGAGTTCACGGCCGGCGCCGCGACGGATAAGGCGCAGCTTTCGATCGCGGCCGGGTCGTCTCCGCTTTTGATCGGGACGATTTCATTGATGCCGGCGGACCATGTCGACGGAATGCGCGCCGATACCCTGGCCCTGCTGAAGGAGTTGAAAGCTCCGATCTACCGCTGGCCGGGCGGAAATTTCGTTTCGGGATACGACTGGCGCGATGGCATCGGCGATCGCGACCGCCGGCCGCCGCGCACCAACCCCGCCTGGACCGGCGTCGAGCATAACGATTTTGGCATGCATGAGTTCATCCGCTTCTGCAAGCACCTCGATACCGAGCCGTGGATCACCGTGAACACGGGTTTTGGCGATGCCTATTCGGCCGCCGCGGAACTGGAATACGCCAACGGCCCGGCAGATTCCTACTACGGCGCGAAGCGCGCCGCCAACGGATCGGCCCAGGCGTTTGCCGTCAAATACTGGGGCATCGGCAACGAAATGTGGGGCGCATGGCAACTCGGCTACATGAAGCGCGAGCATTACGAGATCAAGCAGAACTGGGTCGTCGACAAGATGCGCGAGGTGGATCCGAAGATCATCCCCATCGCCTCCGGCAGCGCCGGACCGTGGTCGCTGGGCCTCTTGAAGAACTGCTCGGATCACATGGCGCTGATCGCCGAGCATTTCTACACCAAGGAGAAACCCGACATCCTCGCCCACATCCGCCAGATGAACGACAACATCAAGAAAAAGGCCGAGTTCCACCGCCAGGCGCGCAAAGACCTGCCCAATCTCGCCGGCAAGGATATCAAGATCGCCATGACCGAGTGGAACTACTGGTACGGCCCGACCCCTTATGGCGAACTGGGCACGCGATATTACCTCAAGGATGCGCTGGGAATCGCGGCCGGGCTGAACGAATACGCGCGGCAATCCGACATCATCGCCGCCGCATTTTATGCGCAAACCGTAAACGTGATCGGCTGCATCAAGACGACCAAGACCGCCGCGGCGTTTGATTCCACCGGCCTGGTTCTGAAACTCTACCGCAAAGAATTCGGCACGATCCCCGTGAAGACCACCGCCTCCGATCAACTCGATGTGCAGGCCATGCTGAGCGCCGATGGCAGGACGCTCACAATTGCGATCGTGAATCCTTGGAGACAGGCGCTCGATCTGCCGCTGGAACTCAAGGGCGCGAAGCCTTCCGCTGACAACTGGAAATCCTGGCAGATCACCGGCGAAGGTCTTCAATCCACCAATGCCCCGGGCGAAGCGCCAAAGGTGCGGCTGGAGGAATTGCCCGTGAAGGCAGCGGCGAGTTTGCATGTGAGCGGAGAGTCGATCACGCTGGTCAGAATTCCGGTTGAATGAAGGAGGAAGGCGATATCTCGACAACCGCGCTGCGGATTGCATGCCCGGCGATGCTCCGCAGGCCAATTCCCATGGACAATTGCCCATCGACCATGGACAATCCCCACCCATGAAACCAATCTCATTCCTACTTTCTCTCTGTATCGCCTCCGGAGTCATCGCCGCCGAGCCTAAGAAGGAACTCGTCGGTGCGCCGAAGGTGGTTGTCCCCGTCGATTATTCCAAGACCCGTCCCATCGGGCTGAAGGCGGCCGAGTCGGCCGCCAAGCTCGGGTGGAAGATCGGGTCGCAGTCGTACACGCTGCGGGATCGCACCCTGCTCGAAGCGCTCGATGCCCTCGATGGCCTGGGAATCCGCTACGTCGAGTGCTACCTCGGCCAGGCCGTCTCCAAGGAGATCAAGGATGCCAAGGGCAAGCCCGTCACCTTCGGTCCGGGCATGACGCCCGAGGCGACCGAGGCGGTCAAGAAGAAACTCGAATCCACCGGCATCAAGATTCTCTCCTGCGGTGTCACCGGTATCCCCGCCGATGAGGCCGGCGCTCGCAAGTTCATCGAATGGGCCAAGTCCTGGGGCATGGAAACGATTGTCACCGAATCCAAGAAGGAGCAGTTCCCCCTCCTCGACAAACTCACCGAAGAACTCAAGATCAACGTCGCCCTGCACAATCACCCGCAGCCCTCGATCTACTGGAATCCCGCCTTTGAGCTCGAATGCCTGGCCGGCACTTCCAACCGCATCGGTTCCTGCTCCGATGTCGGCCACTGGCAGCGCTCGGATGTGAACCCGATCGAAGGCCTCAAGACCCTCGAAGGGCGGATCATCGAATCCCACTTCAAGGACCTGAACGTCTTCGGCAAGGGCAAGGGCGGCCACGATGTCCCCTGGGGCACCGGCGCCGGCAACGCCCGCGGCATGCTTGAGGAAATTCTCCGGCAGACCAAGGCCGGCAAAATCGCCGGGCTGCCCGGCCATCAGATGACTTTCAACATCGAGTACGAAATCGGCCAGGGCACCGAGCTGGTCTCGAACATGGCCAAGTGCGTCGAGTGGTTCGGACAGACCTGTGAAGAACTGTCGGCGGCGAAGTAAGGCGTTTTCCAAATGGCCTGACCACTGGCAAGCTTCAGCTTGCCAGTGACACCCATCAAAGTGCCAACTTTTGTAATACCGACGCCCGCGGCGATTTTGATCGCTGCGGGCGTTTTTCTGTTTTCTCCGGCTGCCGTTTAGATTTTCGAGTTCAGTGAAGTCCAGCGCGCCAGGACTTTCGTGCCGACCGTGCCGATGACGGCGATGGCCGCCACGACAATCAGCCCGGCGATCAAGGCGTATTCCAGAACTTCCCCGCCCTTTTCATCGTGCCCTAACTGGCGAAGGTTGCTCCAAAAGCGCTTCATAACGATCTCCTGTGCGAATCCCATCCCCGACATGTATCAGATGAACACCTACACCTTTTGAAGATCGGACAGCATTTCCACTCACTCAAGACTTGAAATCCAAAATCGCAAAATATGGAAAGAGGTCGATGGGTTGCGTATCAGGCCGCAGCCGCGCTGGCCGGATACCCCTGCCGGAAGGCCGGCTCGATGTATTCCTTGGCCACCCCCTGGAAGTGGAGCCCTTTGAAGCGGACGCTTCGCCCCGTATCCAGCCGCCGACAATAGGGCACCCGATCCACAAACCGGGCCACCTTTCGCCCATCGAACAGCTCAAAACCTTCGGAAAGGTGGATGTTGGCGTCCCAGTAGGAGCCATCGGGTTGAATGCCCGTCATCTCGGCCACTTTCGCGCGGTTGGCATCGTAATAGGCCTTCAGTGCGACCATGTCGCTGATGCCTTCGTTGGTCTTCTGCCGCCACGCATAAATCTCGGCCAGTCTCTGCGCGGAATCCGCCCCGGCGTAGAGATCCCAGATCACATCGCACAGCCCTTCCATCCCCTTGAGCCCGTTGACGAACATGTTGCCGGCGCAGACGCCATTGACCAGGGTCAGCTCGTAATCCCGCCAGTTTTCCTGCTCTTTGTTCACATCCACATACATCAACACATCCGAATCGACATGGACGATTCGCTGCAATCCGTGGGCTTTCATGAAGTCGCGGAGCAGAAACCAGCGGACGAAGCAGAAGAGCTCGTAGGGCGCACCGTTGGGGCTCATGTGCTTATAAATCTTCTGGAATTCTGCGGCCTGCCGGCCATAGGAATTCATGTTCACATGGGTGACGAACGGGAACAGGTTGTTGGTCTTGTCCCCGATCAGCACGATAGGCGAGGCCATGCTCCAGAGCTTGGCTTGGCCGAGCGTGAAGGGGAGGTAATCGCTGTTCCCGTAGTGAATAAACACGATTGGCAGTGCATCAGCCATTATGGCATTATCGGACGCTTGCAAGAGGCGGCTGCACAATTGCGGCGCAGGCACGGGCCGAAATCGGCTGGATCGTTTACTTGCGATGCGGGCCTTTGAAACTGGGGAATTCATCGATTGGCTGGAAATATCATCGGGATCGATACAGGAAGGAGGCTTTTGAACGTAACATGAATGGTTATCCGGACCTGCGTTCTGCAAATTCCGTCCGGATTTTAGTTCGGTACGGCGCTTGCACTGGGTAGAATGTACCCGCCGCCAGGACAAGGAGTTTGCCTAATGGTTAAGCTCGAAGCCGGCAACGTATTGTTGAAGCCGTCACATCGCAGGCAGTTGATGGGTTGGCTGCGTCGTCCGCAGCGACTGAGTGAGAGGCTCGGGAACCTCGATCTCACCATCACGCTCAATCGTATCGGAAACCAGCATGAAGCCCGCGCTTCCATCCAGGAAGCCGCCGGGAACTTCACGTGCCGGTCGCGTCAGCGCGATTGGCGCGGGGCTCTTCGCGATATGGTGCATCAAGTCACCAATCACCTTCACAGCCAGCAGATTCAGCGAACCATGGCCTGAAAAGGCGCCCCGGCCGGGCAAGTGCGCTGGCCGGGATGATAAATTTTGTGCTTTGCCTCAAATCTGAGGCCGCTCCGCCCAAGAGGTGTTCGGACGGCGAGGTTGGGGTGATCGATCCTCAGTCTTTTCCTGGCGGCATTCGGGATCGATCACGCCTCGCCTCCGACGCCTTGGCGGGTCGGAGTGTCGAAAAACATAAAGCCGTAGAACATAGGCAGGACTCGACAGTCCCTTATGTGCGGACGTCTTTTCCCCCGTCGAAAAACATAAAGACATAAAACATAAGCAGGACTCGGCAGTCCCTTATGTGCGGACGTCTTTTCCCCCCGTCGAAAAACATAAAGACATAAAACATAAGCAGGACTCGGCAGTCCCTTATTTGCGGACGTCTTTTTCCCCGGTCACAAATTCAAAAAGGCGCGACCTCGGCTCCTTATGTTTTTATGTTTTATGTTTTCTCCACTGCACTGGCGGTCGTTACGAAAATCCTCAGATTTGACGGGAAAACCGGGGGTTTGTATCATCCCTGTCCCGCGACGCGGGAATCATGGCACGAGTCGAACTCGAAAAAGTGAGCAAGGTCTATCCGGGCGGCGTCAAGGCCGTGGATGGGGTCGATCTGGCGATCGCCGATCAGGAATTCATCGTTCTGGTCGGGCCATCGGGGTGTGGAAAGAGCACGACCTTACGCATGGTGGCGGGGCTTGAAGAAATCACCGAAGGGCGGATCAAGATCGGCGAGCGGGTGGTCAATGATGTGCCGCCCAAGGACCGGGACATCGCCATGGTGTTCCAGAATTACGCGCTCTACCCCCACATGACGGTTTACCGCAACATGGCCTTTGGGCTGGAGTTGCGCAAAGTTCCCAAGCTCCAGATCAAGGCCCGGGTGGAAGAGGCGGCCAGGATTCTGGACATCGGCCACCTGCTCGATCGCAAACCCAAGGCGCTTTCGGGGGGGCAGAAACAGCGCGTGGCGGTCGGCCGGGCCATCGTGCGCGAGCCGGCGGCCTTTTTATTCGATGAGCCCCTTTCGAACCTGGATGCCAAACTGCGCGTGACCACCCGCGCCGAACTGAAAAGGCTGCACCATCGCCTGAAAACCACGACGATTTACGTCACCCACGATCAGGAAGAGGCGATGACCCTCGGGGATCGCATTGTCACCATGCGAGATGGCCGAATTCAGCAGGCTGACAGCCCGCTGACGGTCTATAATCACCCCGCGAATCGTTTTGTGGCTGGTTTTATCGGGATGCCGCCGATGAATTTTTTCGACGGCGCGATCAGCGTCGTCGATGGGCAGTTGGTTTTCGAGGAAGGGAAGCTGGAAAACGCTCACAAGGCCGTGGATGAAAAGTCGCGTAGCGATGAGCCGATCGTCTGGCTGGGCGAAATGACCCTGCCCGGCACGGGCTTTCGGCTGCCGGTTCCTGCTCATTTGAAGGAACGGCTGTCAGGTTGGGTCAGCCGGCACGTTGTGCTGGGGATTCGGCCGGAGCATCTGCATTGGTCGCCCGTGGGCGGCGATGGAGCTGGCTGCGTTTTGGATGTGAAATTGAATGTGATTGAGCCATTGGGCAACAATATGGATGTTTATGTCCAGACGAGCCTGACCGAGCATGTGGTCGGCCGGCTCGAAGCCCGAATGGACATGAAAACCGATGAGCGGTTGAAATTGTATGTTGATGTGCGTCGAGTCCACTTTTTCGAACCCGGAGAGACCGGGATGAACCTGAGTCTGACAAAAGAGCACGCCCATGCACTTGCGTAAGCAGCAGTATGGGACTAGCCTTAAGGTCTTGGCCGTCCGTCTGGAGGTTCTCCGGATGGGCGGTTGATGGCGTTCATCCGTCGGTGTGTCGGGTTTGGATGGAGTGGGCCGCCGATTGGTGGCCTATTTTGTTTGGTGCATGTCGTAGCATGGGCATCCTGCCCATGTTATGTGCGCAGGAAACCAGCGCTGCCGAAGAGCGTGAGAGGATGGTCGTCGAATGTGACGTCATCCGCACGGGCAGGATGCCCGTGCTACAGACTGCGTCACGGGCAGGATGCCCGTGCTACGAGGTCGGTCTCGAAGGACCGGCTGGACAACTAAATAGCCTGGACAGAGCGAGGAATCATGCCGAATCCGGAACTGCTGCGAATCGTCGACGGGATCGCCCGCGACAAAAACATCGAGCGCGAATCCGTCTACTCCGACGTGGAGCAGGCGATCGGTTCGGCCCTGCGCAAGCAATTCAATACCGAAGACTCCAGTGAATTCGCGGTGACGCTCGATCGGGCGACTGGGGATATCACGGTGGCGCGCGGCGGGGAGCAGATTCCGCTTTCCGCACTGGGGCGCATCGCGGCGCAGACCGCCAAGCAGGTCATGATTCAACTCATCCGGCAGGATGAACGCGGCAGCATCTACGAAGAATTTAAGGATCGCGTGGGAACGATCGTCACGGGAACGATCGCGCGCTTCGAAGGCGGGACCATGATCGTCAACCTCGGCCGCGCTGAAGGCATCATGCCCAAGAGCGAGCAGATTCCCGGCGAGGCCCATCAGCAGGGCGAGCGCATTCAGGCCCTGATCCTGGAAGTGCGCGATACGCCGGCCGCCGTGAAGATCATCATGAGCCGGAGCCACCCGGAACTGATCCGCCGCCTGTTCGAGCGCGAAGTGCCCGAAGTCGGCGAGCGCACGATTGAAATCAAAGCCCTGGCCCGCGAGCCGGGTCATCGCACCAAGATCGCCGTCGCCTCGATCGATACCAAGGTCGATGCGGTCGGCGCCTGCGTCGGCGTGCGCGGCAGCCGCATCAAGAACATCGTCGATGAACTGGGCGGCGAGAAGATCGACATCGTCCGCTGGAACGAGTCTTCGCAGATTCTGATCCAGAACGCCCTCAAGCCCGCCGAAGTGACCGAAGTCTCCCTCTGCTTCGAACTCGGCCGCGCGACGGTCGTGGTCAATGAAGACCAATTGAGCCTGGCGATCGGCAAGCGCGGGCAGAACGTCCGCCTGGCGGCGCGCCTGACTGGGTGGGATGTGGACATTCTCACACCCGTTGAATTCCAGGCCGGCGTGCAGCGCCTTGAAGCGACCCTCAAGAGCATCGAAGGCTTCCCGACCGATGCGATGGACAAGGTCATCGCCCTGGGGCTGATCGATGTGCGCGATATCGAGGAAGTCGGCGTCGAGCCGCTGATGGAAGAGGCGGGGTTGACGGAAGAAGTGGCCCAGATGGTGGTGGAGCGCTGCGGCTCCGAAGCCAAGGTGGTGGCGGCCGAGCAGGAACGCAAGAAGTCGGCGATGATGATGGGCCGGATCAGAGGCACGCCCGATCTGGCGACGCTAATTGGAATGAAGGGTGTGGATGCACCGGGCGCATCGATTCCGGTGCAGGAGCCGCGGGCGTTTCAGGAAGGCGTTGAAGAGCCGGCCGCCGAGGGCGGCGACCGGATGCCCGGCGCGATGGAAAGCGCCAGTGGCGGCGCGCCGGAAGTGACGGTGCATAAGGAGGAGGCCGTCGCGGACGATGAGTTGTCGGTGGAGGAGCAGGCGGTGCATGTTGGAAGCGGCCTGCCGGCGGAAGAAGCCAAGGCGGGCGAAGCTGAAGAAGAACCCGATATCGCCGGGTTGGCGGAAGGCCGAGTCGCCCCGCCGTCCTCTACGCGGGAGGAAAACAGGTAGGGGCAGTGTAAAAGTAGAATGCAAGTCAAAGTCCCAGACTTTCAGACCCGAAAGGGCCCGATTGTCGTACAAAGCGAGTAAAGCGTTGAGCACATAAAGAACCCCGGGGCTTCATGCCCCCATCGTCGGAATGGTTGTTTTTTTGGAGATTGTTTTGGCTAAAGCTACGAAGAGTGGTGTCCGGGTGAATGCCCTTGCAAAAGAGCTGGACCTCGAAAGCAGGGATATTCTGACCAAGCTGAAGGGTGAGGGCTTGGACTGGGCGCACAACCACATGAGCACGCTGACCTACGGCCAGGCGGAGACGGTCAGGGAATGGTACAAAACCGGAGAGCTTGGACGGAGCAAATCGGCCGAAGCTGAAGGGGAGTCCGCGCACGCGGAATCCGAAGAAGCGGGCAAGGCGCGATCGCACAAGGCGCGCGGCAAGAAGCGCGAGTCGGGCGAGAGCAATGAGGGCGGGGGAACCGCCGTCGCCGAAGCCGAGGGGCAGGAGGCGCAGGATGAAATCGTCACCGAAGATCACGAGACGGTGGTACACGATGCGCCGACCGTGGTGACCGTGGAGCTGCCGGCCGACGCGCCGGCGGAGACTGAAACAACGCAGACAACCGGGCGCGAAGCGCCGCCGACCGCGCCTGCCGCGCCGACCTTGAAATTGACGCCGACGGTGGTGACGCCGCCGATCCCGGCCGCGCCGACTGCGCCCGCGCCGGCGGTGGGAACTCCGCCGGCGGTGGCCGCCGAAGCGCCCAAGCCGGGCATGCCGACGGCTCCGGGGGTTCGACCCGTCGTGGGAATCGCCGGCGGCGGAACCGGTGTCGCCAAGCCCGGCATGCCGGGCCGCCCGGGCGAGGTTCGCCCGCCGGTCACGCGCCCGACCGTCACCCTGGAAAGCCGCCGTCAGATGGCGCCGGCCGCCCCGGTGAAGTTCGTTCCGCGCAAGGCGGAGATTCAGGGACCGCGCGTGGTCCGCGAAGAGAAGCCCGATGTCGTGCCGCTTCCGCGTCCGCGCACCCGGCCGGGCGAAGGCTCGGCGAATCCGACATTCACTCCCGCCAAGGCCCAGACCGGGCGCGGCGTCAAGCGGGCTGAGGAAGAGGAAGAGACAGCAGAGCAGAAGGAGAAGAAGGCCAAGAGCGCCTCGCTCTCAACCCGCCGTCGCGGCGCGGATGGGCGGCGCGGCGAGGCCGACGAGAAGCTCCGCGAGTTCACCGATGCCGATCTCATCGAGCGCAAGGAGCGCCTGCTCAACGCCGAGAAATCGCGGCAGGTGTTCGATGCCCACATCAAGAAGGCCGGCCAGCGCGGCACGCATGCGATCGCCAAGTCCGCCTCCGAGCGCGGCGAGCCGGTCGAGCTCGAAATGCCGATCACCATCCGCCGCCTTTCCGAGGCGATGGGCGTCAAGGCGAACGATCTGATGTCCAAGCTGATGCGCAAGGGCGTGATGGCCCACATCAACGCGAATCTGGATGTCGCCGTCGCCCAGGATATCGCCGTGGATTACGGGATCGAGCTGGTCATCAAGACCCCGCTCTCGACTGAAGAGATTCTCCAACAGGAGTTCGACAAGCAATTGACCGATCCAGAGAAGCTGGTCACCCGGCCGCCGGTGGTCACGATCCTCGGGCACGTCGACCACGGCAAGACGAGCCTGCTCGACAAAATCCGCAGCGCCAACGTGGCGGCCGGCGAATCGGGCGGCATCACGCAGCACATTGCCGCGTGGATGGTCGAGGTCGGCGAGGGCGAAGCGAAAAAGCGCGTCACCTTCATCGATACGCCCGGCCACCAGGCCTTCACCAGCATGCGCGCCCGCGGGGCGAACATGACGGATGTGGTCGTTCTGGTCGTATCCGCGGCCGAAGGCGTGCAGCCGCAGACGATCGAATCGATCAACCACGCCAAAGCGGCCGGCGTGCCGATCGTCGTGGCGATGAACAAGATCGACCGCGTCGATGCCAACCCGGACATGGTTCTGGGCCAGCTCGCAGCGCAGGGGCTCAACCCCGTCGAATGGGGCGGCAATGTCGAAGTGGTCCGCACCAGCGCGATCACCGGGCAGGGCGTTCCCGATCTGATCGAAATCCTCGACCTGCAATCACAGATCATGGAACTCAAGGCCGACCCCACCGCGCCGGCGCAGGGCCGGGTCATCGAATCGATGATGGCCCCGGGCCTGGGCGCAGCGGCGACGGTCCTCGTGCAGGGCGGCACGCTGAAGGTCGGCGATATCATGCTGGTCGGCGGCGCGTATGGGCGGGTTCGCAACCTGGTCAACGACCGCGGGCAGATGATCCAGGAGGCCGGGCCGAGCACGCCGGTGATCGTGGCCGGTCTCAATGGCCTGCCGCAATCGGGCGAGAAGTTCTATGTGCTGGATGATGCCGAGCGCGCCAAGACGATCGCCGCCGAGCGGTCCACCGCCACGCGGCAGAATCAGCTCGGCTCGCAGAACCGTCTGAGCGGCGCGGGCCTCCTCAAGGAACTGTCTTCAAGCACGCAGATGAAGACTATCAACCTGATCATCAAGGCGGACGTGCAGGGATCGGCCGAGACGCTGGTTGCCACCGTCACCGCGCAGAACACCGAAGAGGTGCAGGTGAAGGTGATCCACTCCGGCGTCGGTGGCGTCACCGAGAGCGATGTGGAACTGGCGATGGCCACCCGCATCAACGCCGAGGACCCGACCACGCCCCGCAAGGTGGCGATCATCGGATTCCACGTCGTGCCGGATGAATCCGCCCGGGCATTGGCCGAGCAGAATCACATCGACGTCAAGACCTACCGCGTGATCTACGAGATTTTCGACGATTTGAAGAAGTCGCTCTCGGGGATGCTGGAGCCGGAAATTCGCGAGAAGCTGCACGGGCACGTGGACATCCGCAAGGTATTCAAGGTCAGCCGCGTGGGCAGCATCGGCGGATGCTTTGTCACCGATGGCCACATCAGCCGCGGCAGCAAGATCCGCCTGATCCGCGACGGCAAGATCATCACCGAGGATTTGACCATCGAATCGCTCAAGCGCCTCAAGGACGATGTGAAGGAAGTGAAGTCCGGCCTGGAGTGCGGCATCAAGCTCGCGGGCTACGACGACATCAAGGAAGGCGACCGCCTGGAAGGGTATATCCGCGAGAAGTTCGAGCGGACGTTGTAGGAGAGTTGTTAGTTGTTAGTTGCTAGTTGCTAGTTGCTAGTGTGGAGTGCATGAGAACTATTGGATTTTGTTGCTGCAACTAACAACTAAAAACTAGCAACTAGCAACTTCCCCCGCCCATGACCATTGGCGTGCTTCAGATCGAGCTTGAGATTGCCGACGCGATGTCGTTGAAGGACAAGCGGCGGGTGATTTTGAGCTTGAAGGATCGGATTCGGCATGGCCGCAATGTGTCGATCGCCGAAGTCGGAGCGCTCGATGAGCACCGGCGGGCGATCCTGGGCGTGGCGATGGTCAGCAATGACCTTCGGTACGTCCAGGGCGAATTGGATCAGTTGATGGATTTTGTGAAGTCGGTGCCGCAGGTAAGCGTGCTCGATCATCAGATCGATTTTATGTAGTTCAGGAGAAGGCCGTGTCAGATCTTGTATGTGTTGGACCGTTGATATGCCGTGCGATTGACGAAAGTGAATCGCACGGTGGGAGGACGGTTTCTCAAGCCGTTTTATAAACGGTCGCCCCGGACTGGGGCCTCGAACGTGGTTCGACTCCACGGCCGTGCATCTCAGAATTGCATCGTTTGCTTTAGGTTTTTCGTTTTTAGTTTTCCCCAATGTCCATCAGAACCGAACGAGTCGCAAGCACCATCCAGCGCGAGCTGGCGATGATCATCCTGCGCGAGCTGGTGGACCCGCGTTTGACGGGGTTCCCGAGCATCACGCGGGTGAAGGTGCTGGATGATCTGTCGTCGGCGGAGGTATTTGTGACGGTGATGGGCACGCCCGGGCAGCAGACGGCGGCGCTCAATGCCCTCAAGCACTCGGCCGGCCTGATGCGGACGCGCCTGACCAAGCAGATGACCCTGCGGGTTGCGCCGTTCCTGACCTTCAAGCTCGATGAGGATCTCAAGAAGGAACTGGAACTGGAGGCGGTTCTGCGGAAAGTGGAGCGCGAGAACGAGGAACTGGACCGCAAGCGCGCGGAAGAGGCGGCCGCCGCGGCGGCGCTGTTGCCGCCCGCGGATGATTCGATCGTGGCGTCAGCGGAATCCAGCGCCGCCCCGGTCGAATTGAACGCGGCACCGATCCAATCGAATGACGCATCGGCCGACCCGCCACTCGATAAACCCGCTGACCCTTCACCGGGGGCGCCCCCGAGCCATGGCGATTGATCGCCGAATATTTTTTGAGCGCTGGCCGGGGATGTTGGCCGGCCGGGCGACAAGTTTCCAGCGATCGATCTCCCCATCCAATGACAACCCTTTCAACGGCAACTCAAGACATGAAGAGTGCGACAAAACACGCGGAAGACCTCAAGGCCCTGATGAAGCGGCTTTCGAAAGAGTACAAGCCGGCCCCCCGGGAGAAAGTCGATCCCCTGCGGGCGCTGGTGCGGGCGGCCGTCCTGTTCGATGTGCCCGATGAGCGCGCCGATGACGCGATGAAGGCGATCGAGAAGGAATTCGTCGACCTCAACGAGCTGCGCGTGGCGACCGAGATCGAGCTCCACGAGCTGCTGGGCAACAAATTCCCGCAGGTCGAGCGCCGGGTGACCATGTTCACCCAGGGCCTGACGATGATTTTCGAAAAAGAGCACACGCTCAAGCTGGATCGCCTGGCGACCATCAGCAAGCGCGATGCGCGGCAGTTCGTGCGCGAGCTTCCGGAGGTGCATCCGTTCGTCGAGGCGTATGTGATGCTCATGTCGTTCGATGGCGCGTGCGTGCCGGTGGACGACATGATGGTGCAGTTCTTGATTGAAGAAGGCGTTCTGGAGCCGAAGACGGACCTCGATGAGGCACAAAAGTTTCTCGAGCACAATTTGAAGGCCGAGGAATGCTACGATTTCTTTATGATGGTGCGCAACGCGTCGCTGGCCCACGCCGATGAGTCGGCGAAGAAGGCGGCGGCGAAGAAGAAGAAGTAGTTGGCGAAAATGATGAATTCTGAATTCTGAATTCAGAAGCACCGGGATTGAGATATGACTGATCGACTTCCAGTGACGACTCTCCGAGTAGGGCTTCCATCGGGCAGTTTGCAGACCGCGACTGTCGAACTGTTCGCCAAGGCGGGATACCGCATCAGCATCGACAGCCGCTCGGTTTTTCCGCGCTTCGATGATCCGGCCATCTCCGCCGTGCTCTTTCGCGCCCAGGAGATCAGCCGCTACGTGGTCGATGGAATCATCGATTGCGGGCTGACCGGCTACGACTGGATCGTCGAAAACGGCAACGTCGATGATGTGGTCGAGGTGTGCGAGCTCGAATACAGCCGGGCCACCGCCAACCCGATCAAGTGGGTTCTGGCGGTGCCGGAAGAGTCATCGGTGACCAGGGCCGAGGATCTGGATGGCAAGATCGTCGCCACCGAACTCGTGAAGACGACCCAGCGCTATTTCGCCGACAAGGGCGTCAAGGTTCAGGTCGAATTCTCCTGGGGCACCACCGAGATCAAGGCTCGCCTACTCGATGGAATCGTCGATTGCACCGAGACCGGCTCGAGCCTGCGGGCGAACAATCTGCGCATCGTCGATACGCTCCTGCGCAGCACGACGCGTTTCGTCGCCTCGAAAGCGGCCTGGTCCGATCCGATCAAACGCGAGAAACTGGAAAATATCGCCATGCTCCTGCGCGGCGCGATCGAGGCGCGGGCCAAGGTGGGCCTGAAAATGAACGTCCCCGAGGGCAAACTCGCGGAAGTCATCAGCTTTCTCCCGGCCGAGAAGAGCCCGACCGTGAGCCGCCTGGCCGATTCGGCTTGGGTCGCGGTGGAAGTGATTCTTGAAGAAAAACAGGAGCGCGAGCTGATCCCCCGCCTCAAGCGCGCCGGAGCCACCGGCATCATCACCTATCCGCTCAACAAAGTGATCCCCTGAAGCGCGGGATAAATCGGGCGGCGCGAGTATAATGGGGTGTGGAATGGATAATCCGGCCGGCCCGCCAGTCGATGCGTTGTGAATCGCCCGCGGGCAGGCGATAGATGAGGACGCTGTATGATGAGCCGAGTCGGCGCGGCAATCATGGGTGCGATCGTGTGCGCGGTCTGCGGCTGCGCCTCCCATCCGGCGGCCAGCGTGCCCGGGCCGGCGACGCGCGAATATCCCGCCACCACGCAGGCGCTGGATGAAAAATCCCTCCTGACACTCGATAAAATCGCGCCCGTTCCCACGCTATCAAAACCAAAGCCGCACAGCACCACCGCCCCCACACCGCTCGATGCCCTGGAGGATTTCGCCAAAGCGCGGGCCGCCCTGGCCTCGGGCCAGCGTCAGGTCGCGATCAATCTGCTCGAAAAGGCCGTGGCCATCGACCCCGACAGCCCGGAGCTTTACCAGGAACTCGGCATCGCCTACGGCAGCCAGGACA
Organism: Tepidisphaerales bacterium; assembly: GCA_038244055.1. Lineage (GTDB taxonomy): Bacteria > Planctomycetota > Phycisphaerae > Tepidisphaerales > Tepidisphaeraceae > DASPKW01. Next base: position 22,352 of record JBBRTW010000040.1, read on the forward strand.
AGGCGGTCTGGGCATTCGAGAAAGCCATCGAGCTCGATCCCGATAATCTCGATCTGCACGAGCGCCTCGGCCGGCATTTCCTGATCAAGAACAAGCTCGATGAATCGCTCCTGCATTTCCGGCTGGCGGCGCAGACGGCGGAGTATACGGAGGATGAGGAATCATCGGCCGTCATCGACTTCTTTTTAGCGAGGGTGCTGCAACGCAAGGGGTACGACCGGGCCGCGCTCGATTCGTATGCCAGGCTCGCCAAGCGCCTGGAGCGGCCGATTCCACTGCGCGGCGGCAATACGGAATTGCTGACATTGCAATCGCAGCCGGAATTGACCTACGCGCAGATGGCCGAGCTTTACGAGAAATTCGGGCAATATGCGGATGCGGTGAAGGCGTATGAAGTGGCCGCCAATCGCGCCCCGGAGAATTTCGAGATCCAGGCGAGGCTGGCGCGGGCGCTGGTTGAGGCGGGGCGCGGCGCGGATGCCCAAACGCAGGCCGTCGCCCTGGTGACGCGCTTCAAGGCGTCGAATGAATCGCTCAAAGTGCTGCGCGAGATTTACAAGGTGCAGGGCCGCGAGGGCGAAGTCGTCGCGGCGCTGAGTAAGCTCAATAAGGAGAAGCCCGGCGATCGCAGCATTCTTTTCGCGCTGGCCGATGCACTGAAGAATGCGAACCGCGCTTCCGAGGCCGAGGCGCTCCTGCTGGAAGCCGCCAAAAAATCGTTCGATGGCTCGGACATGGTCCGCCGGGTGTTCGACATGTACGAAGAGCGCGGCGATACCGAAGGCGCGGTGCGCCTGCTGGTGAACGCGCTGGCCGACAATCCCGATTCGCTGCGGCAGTTGTCGCCGATGTGGGCCGATCTGCTCAAGCCCTCGCGCCGGCAGCAACTGCGATTGCCGCTTTTGCAGAAACTGAAGGTCGAGCCGCGCGCTGAAGCGTCGCGCCTCTTCTGGGTCTCGCGCGTCGCCGATCTGTGGGATCGCGATGCCCTGGCGCGGTCGGCCCTGGAGCAGGGGGGGCAGATCAAGCCGGCCTTCGCGCCGATCTACCGGGCCCTGGTCGGCGATTACTGGTCCCGGCCGGACTGGGATGATGCCCAGAAGGCGGCCGCTTCCGACCTACTTGCAAAAACGGCCCGCGATCAGGGCAATGCGGCATTGGCGGCCGAGCTCGAGGGCCTCTCGCTCCTTCGCCAGAACGGCAAAGCGGCGGAGGCGGCCGCGCGCCTGGATGAATCGATCAAGCTCGGCAACAAAGCGCCGGATGTGATGCTCACCCAGGCCCGGGCCGTTCGGGCGCAGGGCAATAGCGCGCGGGCCGAGAATCTCCTCTGGCGGGTCATCAGCGACAACCCGACTTACGAAGATGCCTACACCGATCTGTTCCGCGAGTATTTCAACGATGGCCAGGCCGCCCGGGCGATCAATGTGCTCGGTAAATGGCTGGCCGCCGATCCGGGAAATGTCCATGCCCGGGTGCTGCGGGCCCGGCTGATGCAGAGCGCGGGACGAAATGAATCGGCCGAGTCGGAGCTGCTGTCGCTGTTCAAGGACCAGCCCGACAGCGCTGAGATTCTGTCGGCCATGTACGATTTCTTCGTCGATGCCCGCCGGGTCGATGAGTTCATCGGGCGCTTGGAAGAGCAGCGTAAATTGAACCCCGGCAATCGCGAGGCCGCCGAGCAACTCGTGATGATCTACAACGAGCAGAAGCGCCTCCCTGAGGCGCTGCGCGTGCTGGAAGCCTCGCGCAAGGCGGTCGCGGGCGATGCCGATCTGATGTACTACATCGCCCACGTCTACGGGCGGATCGGGCAGAAACAGACCGAAGAGCAGATGCTGGAGGAAGTCGTCAAGCTCGATCCGCGCCATGCCCCGGCCTCGAATGACCTGGGCTACACCTGGGCCGATGAAGGCCGGAATATGGCCAGGGCCGAGGAACTGGTGCGGGTCGCGGTGGAAACCGAGCCGGATAATCAATCGTTTCTGGATAGCATGGGCTGGGTGCTCTACAAGCGCAGCAAGTTCGCCGATGCGCGGGTCTTTTTCGAGCGGGCCATCGGCCCGGCCACCCGCCCCGACCCGGTGGTGCTCGATCACATGGGCGATGTGCTCTACCGCCTGTCGCAGGTGGAGGGCGCGGTCAAGCAATGGAAGCGCGCCTTGCAGCGATTGGATGAAGTGCCGGTGACGCGCGAGGACTTGAAAAAACTGCGGCTTCTATTAATGCAGAAGCTTCGCCAGCGCGATCAGGGCCAGCCCGTGGAAGTCGCCCCCGTGGCCGAGACCGCGCCGGCGCAGGCGAAGAATTAGTTGCGAGTTGCGAGTGAATCGATTGCTTAACAACCGGTACGAAGCCAAAATCATTCGCAAAGAGGCAAAGATGCAAAGTTGCAAAGAAGAGAAAAGGATTTGTTTTCGTATTTCTGGATTTTCTTTGCGCCTTTGTCCCTTTGCACCTTTGCGGCGATCTTTCTAACGAGTGCAGGTTGTTCGCCATTGGACAGGAGATGAGATGTCCGGACATTCCCACTGGGCCAAGATCAAGCGCGCCAAGGGCGCTAACGACGCCAAGCGCGGCAAGGTGTGGTCGAAGATCGCGCGCAAGATCACCATCGCCGCCAAGAGCGGCGGCGATCCGCGCGATAACCTCACCCTGCGCTACGTGATCGAAGAGGCCAAGGCCGTCAACATGTTCAAGGACACCATCGCCAACGCCATCAAGAAGGGCACGGGAGAACTCGGGGGTGAGAACTACGAGTCGACCACCTACGAAGGCTACGGCCCGGGGGGGGTGGCGATCATGATCGAGGCCCTCACCAACAACCGCGCCCGCACCGCGCCCGAACTGCGCAAAGCCTTCGAAATCCACGGCGGCAATCTCGCCGCCAACGGCGCGGTCGCCTTCCAATTCGTCAAGCAGGGGGTCATCGCCATCAAGGCCGATGCGGTGTCCGAAGATGCCCTGATGGAACTCGCCCTCGAATCCGGCGCGGACGATGTGCAGAACCTGGGCGAAGTGTACGAAGTGATCACACCGCCCGTGTTGTATCAAAAGATTAAGGAAGTGATCGAATCCGCCAAGATTCCGGTTGAGGCCGGCGAAATCACCTACCTGCCGGTCAACACTGTGACGGTGGATGCGGAGAAGGGGCAGATGCTCCTGAAACTGGTCGATGCGCTGGAAGACAATGACGATGTGCAGACGGTTTCGCACAATGCGGAGTTGCCGGAGTCGGTGGGGGTGTAGCGGGCACATAACAATGCCGATGCTCTTTGACAACTGAATATGCCGGCGGATTGGTCGGCTGCGGCTCGCTGCTGCAGGAGGCGGCGTCGATGTATTCGACGGTGTCGACGGCCGCGGGCGTGATCGGGGCGACCCAGCACGTCCTGCAGGGCAACGCCGGCTGGAGCGATGGGCTGGCGTTCCTCCCCGCGCTGACCTGGGGCGCC
>JBBRTW010000041.1:0-25519 GCA_038244055.1 Tepidisphaerales bacterium
CGCCGGCATATTGGCGGTCGGCGGCCGCAATGACTCGCTTCAAATCGATCGGGTCTGTCGAGCAGGCGAAATGCACCGTCTGCCCGGGCGGGAGCCGATACCGGATCGCCGCCGGCGACCACAAATCCTCCAGCCCGCTGTACCCGCGCTCGGGCTCGCGCCGGTAGATCGTGTTCAGATACCAGTACCCCTCGGGCTTGAACTTCCCATCGTGCGCGAAGAAAACCTCGGGCGTGCGGTGCGTCGCGGGAATGTGATGTAAAGTCGAAGTGGCTTCGCCAGTACCCGCGCCATCTCCTGATTTCCCGCCTGCGCCGTTTCCAGAATTCGCTTCCGCCGCTGCCGACCCGGCCCCCTCCACAGTCTGCGGCATCAAATTCCCATTCCACTGGAACATCAGCTCATGAATCCCCCGCAGCGCGAATAGCGGCCGGATTTCCAGATCCACCGGCTTGGCCGACCCTTGCAGCGTGTAGCTCAATAGCACCGTGTTCTCACCGTGCAGGAGCCGGAGCTCTTTCTCCAGGGTCCATCCTTCATTCTGAAACGCCCACCGCGGAAATGGTTCATTGGAAAACGCCCGCAGCAGCTTGTACCCCACCGGGGCCACCGTATCGGGATACTCGTTGGTCGCCAGCGCCTGCGGCCAGCCATCGTAATACAGCGTCTCCTCCACTCGTGAGAGCAGCACCATCCGCCGCACCGGCGGCGTCAGCGCCGCCACCAGCAGTCCGTGATACTTGCGCGTGTTGCAACCCGGCAAAGTCGAGGCGGCGTAACCCCCGAGGTGGTTCACGGCCAGCCATTCGGTCGAAAGTTGATTGTCCAACGTCAGCGCGGACAGGTCGGCGGTCTGCATCGTGTGGCTCCTCCATGGCGTGCGGAGTGAGTCTAAATACTCGCCCGCGAAATCCACAACGCTCATTTTCTCACGGCAATCAATCGCCGCAAGAGCAAACGATTGTCCCTTTTGAATGTTTCAATGGAATCACCCGTTACAGGCGCGTAACGGGAATCCGCAACGGGTCCATTGCCGGGTATGGCGAGCGCTCGCGCATGTTGTGCCAGATCCCCTCTCAACCCCTGTCTATGGTGTGCGCAAAATCTGCATGTCTGTGGTGTGCGCAAAATCTGCATGTCGCCAGCGGCTCTTCCAGCTATCGCCCCAACGGCCTTTACCGGATCATCCGCATGTCCCCAAAATTCGGAACCACCGACGGCGCGCTCTTCATCGGCCGATACCCCGCCGGCCAGTAGACGAAGAACGCCCGCCCCAGCAGAAACCGTTCCGGCACCCGGCCGGGGCCTACATACAAATCTTCATGCGGCAGCTCCACCGACCGATACCAGGAGCGCGCATCCGCGCTGGCGGCCGAGTTATCGCCCAGAACGAAATACTCCCCCTTGCCCAGCACCATCGGCTGTCCGGGGTCGGCATTGATGGCCGTGCTTCCCTCCCCCGGCGTGTAATACACATCGCGCGACAGGCTGATGTGCGACAGCATCGCCTTCTGATTCCCCGCCGCGATTTCCACCGCCGCCTTGGGATACGAATTGCGCGATGACCTGCCATAGCGCTGCATCAGGTCCGTCACGTTCGGCTGGTACTGCTCGGCCGTCGTGCGAAAAATCACCTCATCGTTCAGCCGCAAGGTCACCTGATAATCCACATTGCTGAAATCCACGCGGATCGGCGCGGTCAGCGAAGAGGGTTTGATCGCCGCCAGGGCCGGAATCTCGGTCTCCCGCCCATTGGCCCGGTGCAGCAGCCGCGCGCCCTCGGGCGTAATCTCCGCGATGAACTCCTGCCCGTGCTTGGTCATGCGCAGCCGCAACGGCCCATCCCCGGCCTGCCGCTCGTAGAAGAAGGAGAGCTTCAGGTCGCTGATGGAATAGACCGTGTAATTCTCCCCCAGCGTCGCATCGTAGGCCAGCCAGTCAGTGAAATGCCTTCGATCCGATCCGCCATCGAATCGCAGCGTTCCGGATCCCTTGAGGTTGTCGAACGCGAACTCCCGCGCCAGAGTCTTGTCCCCCGTATCCCATCCATCCCCGGCCGCGTGAACCCATGGGAAACGCCAGTGGTCGTTGCGCAGCTCATCCTCGCGCGAGTTGTGCAGCGGGCGGTAGTCGTTGTCGTAGATCGGCCGCCACATCGAATCCTGCGCATAGCGCGGCTTGGTCTGTATCTCCCATGGGCCGCTCTCATCGTGCCGCACGTACAAATCCCCATCCAGCAGCATGAGCGTTTCCCCCGGCAGCCCCACCAGCCGCTTGATGTAGTTGGTCGTATAAGGCGCGGTCCCCTGAACATCCGCCGGCGTTTTGAAAACCACCACATCCCACCGGTTCGGGCTCGATATCCAGGGAATGTACAGATACTTCAGCACCAGGATCCGATCCCCATACCGCACCAGCGGCTTGGTCGATTCCTCGGCCGACACGACATACTTGCAGTTCGGACAGACCGCGTGATACGAGCGCCCCGCCCGCTCCGGAATATCCACTTCATCCCCGCTGGTCTGCTTCTCGCTGCTGTACCCCAGGTCAAACGTATACCCGCACTCCTTGCAGGTGAACCGCATGTGCGCCCCCAGCAAAGTCGTCGCCATCGACCCCGTCGGGATCACGAACGCCTCCACCACGAACGCCCGAAACACGAACGCCAGGATAAACGCGATCAATATCGATTCAATCGTCTCCTTGACCCCCTTGCCGGTGGATAAAGGCTCGACCCCGTGCGGCGCGGGCGCTTTGGCCGATGAATGGCCGGATGTCTGCTCTGGTTTCGCCTGTTCATCCATAGGCCGGCATTCTACCCCGGCCGCCACGCCCTGACGAGCCGCCCGAAAAGCCTCTTCCGCCGTGCGAGCCAATCGGCTCGTCCGGGCATGCCTCGCCCCGCGCACCCTCATGTTTCACGTCTTCATGTCTCATTCCCTCATGTCCCTTAAGTTTTTCGTTTTTAGTTTTCCCCACCCCTCCCCCTCACCCCTTCTCCACCGGCCCCTGCCGCGCGATCATTCCACGAACCTCCTCCATCGAAACGCCCGCCCCGCCGACGATGCAGAACAGGCCGCCCTCTTTCACGAAGCCGGCGATCGCACTCCCCGAAAAGGTCTTCTCGTAAGTCTGCCCTTCCGGCGCGCCCGAGGCGGCCGATGCGGGCAGCGAAAACACCGACAGCGCCTTGCCATCCTTCTTGTAAAAGAGCTGCGCCACCTGATACGAACCCAGCGTCCGCACCCCGGCCCCATCGAAGGTCCAACCCTTGGCCGACAGATCCGGCACGAAAACTCCCCGGCCGATCTGCTTGCTCAGCGTCTTCCCGGCCGATGCCAGCGCGGCCGGGCCGACCGTATCACTACCGGCCTTCCCCTCGGCCCGCGCGGTGTGAACCTTCACCATGTCGTCGAAAGTCGAATCCGCGATCGCCACTGCCGAGTCATAGGGCGAGCGGTTCATCTGCCAGATCTGATACCCCAACCCGCCGAACCCGATCAGGAGAATGGCCGCCACCGCGATTCGATACATCGGCCCGCGTTTGGGCTTGCCGATCGCCCCGGCCACATCGCGGCCGCCCGCTTTCAGGCCATCCGATGCCGCGCCGATCGAACCGGCCGCGCTACCCTTCGCCTCCGCGCCCACCGCCCCGCCTCCCGCGTGAATCCCCCCCTCACTCTTCCCGGCCGACCGCGCCATCGCCTCGATCCGCGCCCGCAGCGCCGCCGGCGCTTTCTCAGCGCTCTCGGGCAGGGCGCGTTTCAGCGCCGCCTTGAGGGCGGGATCGTCGAAAGGTTGGATCGTTGAATCTGCCATATCAGTCGCCATCTGCCGTTATCTATCGCCAACTCTCATGCTCGGCCGCCATCGATCACTTTCTAACGCCGTCTGCCATCGCTTCATCCGCCATAACCCTGAACAGGGCATCTCCTATTCCCGGATAATCCCTTCGCGCAGCGCATATTCCCGCAACTGCTCCGATAACCTGCCCCGCGCCCGGTGCAGGCGGCTCATCACCGTCCCCACCGGAATTTCCAGCGCATCGGCGATCTCCTTATACGAGAATTCCTCGATCGCCCAGAGGTGCATCACCGCCTGGTATTCCTCCGGAAGGGCGTCGAACGCATGCTTGAGCCGATCATCCACTCCATCCAGCAGCGCCGCCGGCAGGGGGGCCGACTCGGCCGCCGCCGCTTCCAGATGCTCATCGGCCATCGCCGCCGGCTGCCGCTTCTCGCGCATCCCCCGGCTGACGTGCAGGTTGTGCATGATCCGCATCAGCCACGGCCGAACCCCGTACTCCTGCAAGTCAAATCCCTCGGCCGACTTGAATGCCCGCAGGAAAGTCTCCTGCACCAGATCCTCCGCCTTATGCGCATCCCGGGTCATCCGCCGGGCCACGCGATAGAGCATGTCCATCTGCTCCATCACCAGGGCTTCGAATTGTTGGGCGGAGATTTTCATGGGTGCGGGCGGATTACGCGCCGGCAAGATCATAGTCACGAAAGGCGAAACATGAAACATAGATCGCAAAACATGAAGATTTGCTCTTGAGGGTCAGGAGCCGGCCACCAGAAATCTCAATCTTGTTCGCAAGCGCCTCCCGGCTCCTGACCCTTTCGGCGCTGCATACCGAGGCATTACTTACTTCAGGCATCCTGAGTGTCGCAAGAAAGGTCATGCCCATTTGCTATCGTGCGATAGGGTCAGGAGCCGGGCCGCGCCTTTTCAATATCGCGCTGCTTGGTGGCCGGCTCCTGACCCTGGGGCGGCGGCGGTGCTTCCCGCGCGACCGCCCCCAGCGCCGCCCGCAGATACGCCCGCGCGGCCGGGTCGGTTTCGGCATCGGCGGCCGAAAGTAGCCGCTCGGCCGGCGCTCCATTGATCTGCCCCCGCTCCAGCGCCAGCGCGAAACCTTCCCGCGCCGCGAAATCTCCCCCATCCACCGCCCGCACCAGCGCCCGCAGGAACTCCACCCGATCGGAACTCAGCCGCATGATCTCCCGCGCCGCCCGGGACCGCGCCGCCGGCAGCGGATCGCGCAGGGCGAAGATGGCATTTTTGAGGCGGATTTCGGGAGGAGGCTCGGGCGGTTCGGCGGGGCGGGAGGCGGCTTGTGGCAGATTTGAGACCTGGCGGCGTCTGGCCCAGTCACGCTGGACCCAGGCCTTGTGGACTCTGTGGTAGAACTCATCGCCACTTCGAACTTCAAAATACACCGTCCCATCGTTTTGAAGTTGGCCATCCAATTGGTCCTCGACGCCTGCTATCGAAATGGAAAAATGAAATCGTGTTGGGTCCGATGAATCGCAGACGCCCGGCGAAATGCGCACAGGTGAAGCATCGAGCATGCCCCGCGTTGGATCCCAGATATTGAACAATGGGTTCAATTTGGTGAATCCAGGCCCCGACGTTTTGGTGATCTCAGACTGATTCGCATTCGCTGCATTCCACGAACCGGCCGGCTCGATCACGGTCACGCCCAATCCAGCCTTCTCCACCACCACCAACCTCCTCTTGCCCGACGGCGTCATCCGTTCATGCAAAAACACCGTCGCCGAATTCCCCGCCGGCGCCGCCAATCCCAGCCGCCCCGCCAGATCCTTCCAGCGCGGATCGACCCGACCGGCCGCCGAGCTTCCCATCGATTGGTACTCCCCCGGCCACCGCGCCAGCAGCGCCTTGGCCCGGTCCGGGTCCGAATCGTAAACCGCCCGATCCGGCAGCTCGGCCACCATGCACCGATCCTGCGCCCGCAGAATCTGCCAGTGCTCCCATGCCTGAGGCAAATACTTCCAACCCGCCAACCCCATGCCGGCCAGAATCCCCGCCAGCACCAGCCGTTTGGCCCGCCTCCGCCAGCGCCGCCAGACGGCTTTGCGGCGGGGCTCATAAGCCAGGGAAATCGGCGCGGCGATTGCGCTCGCATCCTCGGCCGGCGAAACACACGCGGCCGAGTGACTGCCCGGCGCATCGCCGCGCGATGCATCGGATGATGTCGCCGGCGCATCCGCCGATCCCGCAAGCGCATCGCCCGATCCCGCTGGCGAATCCGTCGCTCTCACCGGCGCGTCCGAAGCCGTGGCAGCGCCTTTCCCGCTCACCACAGTCCCACATTCCGGACACCGCTCCGGAGTGGCGCGGAGGTCATACCCGCAAACGATGCAATGGCCGTCCGCCATGCGACGACTTTTCCGCCGAGCGCGCCACCCCAGCCGCAGAAGCCAGATCGCGGGGAAAACCGACAGGATCGATGGGAGAAACCGCTGCGGCGCGCGAATCCAGCGCGTCCGGCCGTACTCGCCGGGCTCGGGCCCGCGCCAGTCGAATCCGAGTTGCTTGATCCATTCCGGGCGCTTCGTCTGGATCTGCGCGTTGAAGTGAGTCGGTTGTGGGAACACATAGCGCTTCCAGGTGAATCGCGGGCCTGGCGTATGCGGCTCATCGCCCGGCTTTGGCGGCGCGATCTGGTGCTCGACGCTCCAGAGCCCGAGCTCGATCGTTCCCTCCCGCCAGGTGAGACGCCAATCCTTCAGCTCGACCTTTCCACTATTGTTGTTGGTATAACTTAGATTGATATGTTCGTTGTTGCGCCCGCGCCCGCGCAGGCAGGTGAAGCCCGAGCATTCGAGCAGAATCAGCGACACCGCCGCCGCGATCCCCAGGCGCCGCCGCGATGCCACCAGGCCCAGAACCAGCGCCGACCCAATGATGATTGCCATCGGCCAGACCCATCCGGCAACGCGGCAATCCAGCCAGTACATGTCCTCGACCGAACTCGATCCCGCCGGCTGCCGCCGCAGTTCACCCAACTTCGCCAGCCCCAGCAACCCCGCCGCCGGCGCAGCCAGCAGCCCCACTACCAACCCAACCCGAATTGCCCGTCCCATTCGCTTCACCCCCCAATCATACCCATTCCCTGCCCCACCCGCGCGCCATGCAGCCCGCCATCGCCAATCACCACATCCCGCAGGTGCCATGATTGCAAAGAGCACTCAGGGTCAGGAGCCGGCCACCAAACCCGTCAATCTTGTTCGCATGCCCCCCCCGGCTCCTGACCCTTTCCGCGCTCATACCGAGGCGTTATGTACCTTGGGCATCCTGAGTATCGCACCAAACGTCATGCCCATTTGCTATCGCGCGAAAGGGTCAGGAGCCGGGGAGCGCCTTTTTACTATCGCGCGGTCTGGTGGCCGGCTCCTGACCCTCTCCCCTACACCCTATCCCCTAACCTCCATCCCCTATACCCTACCCCCCATGCTCATCCCTCCCGACATCCTCGGCCTGGTCTTCGACTGCGACGGCACGATCGCCGATACCATGCCTCTGCATTACGAAGCGTGGCTGGCCGCGCTGGGGGAGCATGGGGTGGAGTTTCCCGAGGCGCTGTTCTATCAGATGGCCGGCATTCCCACGGCGCGGATCATCGAGCTTCTCAACGAGCGGCACGGGCACTCCATGCCGGTGCAACTCACGGCCGACCGCAAGGAAGAGTTGTACGTCTCGCTCATCCCGCGCGTCCGGCCGATCGCGCCGGTGGTCCGCATCATCGAAACCTACGCGGGCAAACTTCCCATGGCCGTCGCCACCGGCGGCACCCGCGCCATCTGCACGCAAACGCTCTCGGCCCTGGGGCTGGTACACCATTTCGCCGCCATCGTGACGGCCGACGATATGCAGCACGGCAAACCCGCGCCGGATATTTTCATCGAGGCTGCGCGCAGGCTGAACGTCGCCCCCCATCAGTGCATCGCCTTCGAAGATGCGGATCTTGGTGTCCAAGCCGCATCGGCAGCCGGCATGAAAGTCATCGATGTCCGCAAAGACTTCCCCAAAGCCAGTATTTAACTAACAACTACCAACTAACAACTAGCAACTAACTCAATGCCCTTCCTCTACCTCATCCTCGCCGGGCTCTGCGAAGTCATCTGGGCTATCGGCCTGAAAAAAACCGATGGCCTGACCACCTTTCTCAGCGACTCGTCCAAAATCTGGCCGACGATCTGGACTATTCTCTTCATGCTCATCAGCTTCTGGCTTCTCTCGCTGGCCATGCGCGATCTTCCCCTCTCCACCGCCTACGCCGTCTGGACCGGCATCGGCGCGGTCGGCACGGTGATCTACGGCATGATCTTCCTGAACGAGCCGCGCGATATTTTGCGCATCCTCTGCATCGCTCTCGTCATCGCCGGAATCGCCGGATTGAAACTCCTCGGCCACAAACCCGCTTGAAAAAGTGGCACGGGCGTCCGGGATGTGAAGACAATACATTGGTGAAACCCTCGCTCATCGTTGAGATCATTGGGAACCGCGAAATGCCGCAGACCCCTCACCCCACCCTCTCCCACGCGGCGATAGAGCGGCGCGGCGTAGTGGCTTTTTCTGCGCCGCTTGGGAGAGGGAGTAAGGCACCTGAAGTTCGAAGGCCGGCTCGTTTGGGAGGATTTCAGACCAGCGGACTGACAACTGACATTGCTTCGCTGCAATCATCCGCTGATGGGCCGCGAAAGGGTCAGGAGCCGGGGGACGATTGACAGCGCATGAGGCATTCCTGGTGGCCGGCTCCTGACCCTGACAAGTGGATTTCAGCCGGGCAGATCGACCACTGACAACGGACAACGGACAACGAACAACACCCTATTCATCCTTCATCCTTCCGCCTTCATCCCTCCCTCATATACGAACTCCCCCGATACCATTCGATCCACCTTTTCAGCCCCTCTTCAAAAAAGATCTTCGGCTCGTACCCGATCAGCGCCCGCGCGGCGGAGATATCGGCCCACGAATCCTTTACATCTCCCGGCCGGGGTGGGGCGTAGGTCGGCTTAACGCTGTGCCCGGTGAACTGATTGGCCAGTCTGACGATATCGTTGACCGACACCCGTTGCGCGCAGGCCACGTTCACCACCTGCCCCGCCAGGCCGGGTGTCTGGGCGGCCAGGAGGTTCGCTTCCACCACATTGTCCACATAGCAGAAATCGCGGGTCTGTTCGCCATCGCCGTAAATCGTGGGGGAGATGCCCTTTACGATTCGCGAGACGATGGCCGGGATGGCCGCGCCGTACAGGCTCTTGGGATCCTGATGCGGGCCAAAGACGTTGAAATATCGCAGCGAAACGGTTTCCATTCCATGGAGGCGCGCGTAGACGCTCAGGTAAAGCTCGCCGACGTACTTGGCCACCGCATAGGGGCTGATCGGGGCGGGCAGTTGGTCCTCGCGCTTGGGGAGGTCGGGCTGTTCCCCATAGGCGCTGGAGGAGGCGGCGTACACGACCTTCCGCACTCCTAATTTTCTGGCCATTTCCAGAATTTTCAGCGTTCCCGTGGCATCGATCTCATGATATTCAACAGGCTGTTCCACCGACTGCGGCACGGATGCCCAGGCCCCGTGGTGGAAGATCACATCCACGCCCGCAATCGCCTTCGCAAGCGCTGCATCATCCAGAATGGAGCCTTCGATGAATTCGACGCCTTGGCCGATCTCCGCGATTCGCGAGCGCGATCCACGCGATAAATCATCGAGAACGCGCGTCTTGCAACCGCGCGCCAGCAGCGCCCGGGCGATGTGATGCCCGATGAATCCGGCCCCTCCGGTGACTAACGCGCTGGCGAATGGTTGCTTCATGGTTGCTGGCATCCTGATAAGTGAAAGGATTTTGCGCCCGATTTGATGTAATGAATAGGGGATCCATTAAATTATTAAGTCACGCGGTGAAACTGGGGGGTGAATCCGAGGCATCGCATGGGTGAGTGGATGGGAGATCTCCTTCAATGGTTCGCGGGTGGGTCCGCCAAGTATCACGATTTGTATCATTGCATGAGGGGAGACAAGCTCTGGATCGGGATCACCGTCGTTCTAGACCTTGCGGTCGCCGGTGGTTATATCGTCATTGCCCGCCATTGGTTAAAGAATCAAAAGGCCCTGCGCAATCCCCGCGCCAGCCGGGCATTGGGGCGGATGAAGAATATCTTCATTTTCTGCGGCCTGTGCGGCTATATCTTCATACCCATCAAGATGTTCTGGCCGGCCTGGCGGCTCTACGACTTCTTTCTGGTGGTGCTGGTTTACTTCACCTGGCGCTACGCCCTGGACACGCGCGGGCTTCAGGTGGTTTATAACGAGCTCAACTTGTCGGATGATCTGGCCGCCGACCTCAAAAAGGCCCGCGAGGATGCCCGCCGCCGGAATGATTTCATCAATGCGGTCAGCCACGACCTGCGCACACCGATCAATGGCCTGGTGCTACAGGTGGAATACGCCACCATGGCCTTGGAAGAGGGCGACATGCCAAGTGCCCGCAGAGCGCTTTGCAACGCCCAAGCCAGCGCCAAAAACACCGCCGAACTGCTCCATGCCTTCCTGGAACTGGCCAAACTGGGCTGGGACAAGGGCGGAAATCACCTGGCGGATATTCGCGTGGGCGAGGTCGTTCGCGACGTACTCGGCCGATTCGAAATCGAAGCTTGCAAAAAAGGACTCAGTCTGGCCCATGCCGGCGGCGACGCGCTGGTCCTACGAACCGATCGCCTCAAGTTTGAGCGCATTTTGTCGAATTTACTGTCCAATAGCATCAAATTTACGTCATCCGGCGGGGTGCGCGTGGAATTGTCATCGCATAATTCAGATATTCTGGTGGAGGTAATCGATTCCGGAATTGGCATTTCCGCGGAACATCTGGTGCATTTGTTCGATGAGTTCTATCAGGTTGAAAACGCCGCCCGCAACCCGGCTATGGGGTTTGGGATTGGTCTGGCGATCGCCCGCCGGCTATCCATTCAGCTTGGCGCGGATTTGCGGGTTCAGAGCACACCCGGCAAGGGCAGCAAATTCAGTATTGCATTTCATCGTGCCGCCAGCGTAGGCTCTCTCACCGATTCTCACCCCGATCAGAATGGAGTTGGATATGAGCGAGAAGGGGCCTCGGCCTAGATTACTGTTGGTTGAAGACGACCGGGCCACCTACACCGCTCTGCGCGGGATCCTGAACCTGCGCGGGTGGGAGGTGGTTGTTGCGACAACGCTGGCCGAGGCGCGGGGTGCCCTGGCGCAGGCGATCGACGCGGTCATTCTCGATTTGATGCTTCCCGATGGAAAGGGCGAGGCGCTGATCCAGGAGATTCGCTCGCGGTCGATCACCTGCCCGGTGGCGGTGACGACCGGGGTGGCGGATGATGAGCGCGTCAAGCACGTTCAGACTCTGGGGGCGACCGCGCTGCTGCGGAAGCCGATCGCGCTGGCGGAGCTTTTGGGGGTCATCGGTCACGTTAAGTGCGCCTGAGCATCAAGAGGCATGGGTGGACGCCCGCACCACAAAACCGCCGACTGCACAAAATGCCTTCGCACGTCCGATAACGATTCAAAGTGCGGATCACGCTGGGTTCTTTGCGGACCCGCTTTGATTCGCGGACCGGTCGAATCGGAGTTCTGATATGCCCCAGCCCGTCGTCATCGTCACCGGCGCCGCCGGCTTCATCGGCTCGCACACCAGCCAGGCCCTGCTGGCGCGCGGCTTTCGCGTGATCGGGGTCGACAATTTCTGCGACTTCTACGCCCGCTCCTGGAAAGAGGCCAATCTTCGCGCCGTCCAGGACGCCACGCACCGGGGGATCGATCTCGAAGAGATGGACATCACCGATGGGCCGCGCATCAAACGACTGATCGACACCGTCAAGCCCGAAGGCATTATCCACCTGGCGGCCATGGCGGGCGTGCGGCCCTCCATCGAGCGGCCGGTTTATTACACCAAGGTCAATCTCGAAGGGACTACCCATCTACTTCAGGCGGCGGTGGAATCGGGCGTCAAAAAGTTCGTCTTCGCCTCAAGCTCCAGTGTCTATGGCAATAATGGTAAAGTCCCCTTCAGCGAAACCGATGAGGTGACTGAGCCGATCAGCCCCTATGCCGCCACCAAGCGCGCTGGTGAGTTGATCTGCCACAGCTTCTGGCACCTGTACAAGATGCCGATCGCCTGCCTGCGCTTTTTCACGGTTTTCGGCCCGCGGCAGCGGCCGGACCTGGCGATCCATAAATTCGCGCGCATGATCCATTTCGGGCAGACGCTGCCGGTTTTCGGCGATGGCTCGACCAGCCGCGATTACACGTTCATCGATGACATCGTCTCGGGCGTGCTGGCCTCGTACGACCGCAACGCCGGCTACCGCATCTACAACCTTGGCGGCTCGGACCCGGTCACGCTCAGCGACTTGATCGCCGGCATCGAAAAGGCGATGGGACAAACCGCGAAAATCGACCGCCGCCCGGCCCAGCCCGGCGATGTCGAGCGGACCTTCGCCGATGTCTCGCGCAGCCGCGCTGAGCTCGGGTACGAACCCAAAACCCGCATGGAAGAGGGCCTGCGTAAATTCGCCGAGTGGTTCAAGGCGAATGTCGGTACCTACCGGCTGCCCGGCGAGCCGGTAATGGAGGATGCGCCCCGCAACCTGGAGCTGAACATCAACCCCGCGATTCGGCGCCAGACCGCGCCGCTTCGCGCGGCCGGCTGATCTACCGTTGTCCCGTAAATTTCAACTCCTGCACCGAAGTAATGCTCGTCCCCGCCTGCTGCGACCGCGCGGTCGAGTAAACCAGCAGCCCATTGCGCGTGTCGTACCCCAGCGTGGATTGCTCGCTGGGCCCGGTGTTCGTGAAGATCGCCAGGTTGTTCTGAATTCCCGTGTAGGTCAGCGAATAATGCGTCAGGCGGTCTTCATCGATGATCGTGTTCGGCCGAAGATCGCGGAACGCGGCCGGCGGAATCCAGTGGCAATTGAGCAGCGTGGCGCTGAAGCAGTGCTGCTCGGCGCTCTCGCCCGGCGCTTCGCCGTGGCCCATTTCCCGCCGGCTGAAGACGGAGGCGACCACCACATCATCCAGCACCTCATCCACCCGGACCGTCTGCGACTGGCGGAGCATGAGTGGATTCAAGCCGCCCTGCATGATCATCCCGTAGGTCCCCTGGAAATCGAGCACCTTTCCCTTGGCAAGGAAATCGGGCGGCGCCGCGGCCGCCCACGGAATCTGCAACTGCCGCGCGCCGATATAGCGCGAGTGGGTGACATGGGTCGAGCCGCGCCCCGGCCCGACACCGCCCGCGCCATCGGGCACCAGCACCGGCGCATTGCGCTGGGCGGTGCTGGAATAGAGCATGATGCCCGAGCCCAGGTCGTAAATCCGGCTGATGTGGCTGCGGGCTGAGAACTGATAGAGGCTCAGCGCTTTGTAGGTCTTGCCATCGAGGACGTAATCCACGCGATTGATCGTCTGCCCCGGCCCGCGCCCCTCGGGAATCTGCGCGAGCTGGGCCGGGTGAACCCAGTAATCGCCGAACTTCGCGCCATTGCCGACGATGGCCGCGATGCCGCCGAAGGTCGTGGCATCGCGGGCGACATCGGAGATGATGAACTTGGAAGCATTGCCCGCCACCAGTCGCGGCGCAGCGTGCGCGATATCGATCGCCAGATACCAGAGCATCCCCGAGTTCTGGTTATCCTTCGGGTTCCAAGGCGCATTGACGGCCGGGGCGAGTTGGAAATCGACGCCCTGCACTTCCGACTGCCCCTCCTGATAGGCCATGCGCAGGCCGGGCTTGAGAAATTCAGGAAGGGGAACTTCGCGGGCGATCATGGGCTGCGCCGGCTGCCCGGCGGGTTGCTCCGGCTGCGCGGGGAGCGGTTGCAGCGGTGCCGGCCGGGCGGGCGCGTCGTTGCCGGTATCGAAAGGATTGGCCCCGGGCCGGGCGGGCGGTTTGTTGTCGGCATCGAAAGGATTGGGCACGGCGGGTTTGGGATCGGAATCGAAGGGATTGGCGGGTTTGGGGTCGGCGGCGCGGGAGAGGGGAGCAAGGGCGAGAAAAACGACCAAGAGAGACAGGCGTGAGGAGGTCATGGATGCTCCGTGAACGAGGGATGGGACAAGAGGCAGAGCACGGCGGATATGAATGAGTGGGTTCAGCGACAATGTTACGCAGATATTGCCACTGCAAGCAAGAGTTACTCGTAGAACTCGTCGTTGCTAACTAGCGAGGCCTGGAATCGTCCGGCGGGGGCGCTGGAGGCGGGAAATCAACTTCGGCGTAAATCTCGGCCAGCGGGATTTCGATCTGGAGGGACTGAATCCGAAGCCCCACCTCAAGTCCGACAAAAGGGGTGAAAATCCAGCCGCCGCCAGCCCCGCGCGCGTAGGATTCAACGCGTGGGGCGGTCTGCAGAACAAGGATGTATTCCTGAAGCGAAGACAGTTCGCGATAGTGATCGAATTTCTCGGTGCGGTCGTAGGTCTCGGTGGTGGGAGACAGCACTTCGATGATTACGCGGGGATTGGCAATGGATTGACGCGAGGGATCGCGCGGGTCGAATTCAGGCGGGCCGCAGATGACGCTGCCATCGGGATAGAAGGCTCGGCGGGGCGTGGCGATGCGGACATTGCTGTCGAGGATGCGGCAGGGCTTGCCCCTGAGGCGGATTCCGATTTCGCGATTGATATTGGTGGCGATGAGACCATGCTCGAAGGAACCGCCGGACATGGCGAGAATCTCGCCATCGTGGAATTCGAGCTTCTCCGTCGCCGCCTCGGCGATCTTGACGTATTCAGCGAAGGTATGAAGCCGGCGCGGCTGGGGGACGCTCATGAGTTCAGTATACCACGCCGCGGGGCTTCTTGCGTTGCTGATTCAATCGAATGAGGCGAAGATCGTACTGATGAACGAGGTTGAAACTCGCTACACGAAGGGCGCCATTCTCATCGGTCTGATCGTCCTGATCGGCGCGGCGGCAACATGGGTGGGCTGGCGCAATGTTCAAGCGTCCAGCGTGCGCGGGAGTGTTGATGATGAGGGATGGGCGCTCGCGTGGAAGCTGGGCCGCGCCAATCCACCACCTGGCGCGACGAATGGCTTCATCCTATGCAATGGCAGTCACGATGCCTTTGATCCTGACTTCTGGATTTGGACGCGTCTCGCCCCTGGCCGCCACTTTGATCCGAATACCTTCATTCCGGGCATCCCGCTGAAACCGGGGAGCAAAGCGCTGGAGGAACAGTTTGACCTTGGGGCGGCGATTCAGCCTTCGGTCCCCGAGTGGACCGCAACGCCAATAAGGGCGGGTGACAAGCTATATGTTGAACGAACACAACGCCCGGACATCGCGATCCTTACCCGCGCCGATAGCGGCGGCGAAATTATATTCATCCATTTTACCTGCGAGACAAAAGAGGCGATACCAGCGAAGCTTCGCGACGAACTTCGAAATCACCCATTGTCGATCGGGATGATGCCATCGCAATCCGAGTTCCAGATGTTGGCATGGCGCGCCAAAGACAAAAAGCAATAAGATCATTCATAGTCAATCCAGCGTGGCAAGCCCTGCGGCTTCCGCAGTCGCTTGCGGTTTCGCGAATCAACAGGGTCAATGCATCCTGATCCCCGCGATAAGCAGCGCGCGGCATTCAAATTCGCCTTCAAACATTTCACATCCGCACCGCCCACTCCACCGCCCTTACCCCCGACTCCAGCGCCCCCTGCATCCATGTATGCGTCAGCGAGGCATGCTCCCCCGCCAGGATGATTCGGCCCTCGGGCTCCATGATCGCCTGATGGAGCGTCTCGAACTGGTTGGGCAGATACCACGCGAACGCGCCGGCCGAGTTTGGGTGCGAATCCCAGGACCACGCCGCCGTCCGCCGCACTATTTTATCCTGCGCTAGTTGAGGATGAATCCGCGCGAGCTGCCCGAGCACGACTTCTTCCTGCGTCTTGGGATCGAGCGCTGCCAGACGCCGCGCGTTCTGGCCCCATGAATAGGAAGCCAGCAAAACTCCCGGGCCGGCGCTAATTTTGCCGTCGCGTTTTTCGGCGTTGTCGGCCGGGTAGTAGGTGGTTCCGGTCGGCAGGTCCGCGTAGGTGCCGCCGCCGAAGATGCCATCATCGGTTTCCCAGAAACGGCGATTGCAGACGGCCAGGACCTTGGTGGCTGAGTCGTAGTTGACCTGGCGAATCGCCCGCATCTTCGCGCCCGAGAAGGCCGGATCGAGCTGCAAGCGCGAGAGGATCGGCAGCGGCAGCGTGCAGATGACGAGATCGGCCTCGGCCCTTTTCTCCACGCCCTCTTCGCGGTAAATCGCCCCGGCCCGCTTGCGCGCCCCATCCTGCCAGATCGTCGTGACCAGGCAGCCCATCCTGGGCTTGGATTTGAGTTTGTCGGCAAAAGCGGCCGGGAATCGATCCGTCCCGCCGACGATTTCATCGAATCCCTTGGACCAGTATTCGAGGAGTTCCTCGCGCAGCGTTTCCGATGCGCCGGTCCAGAGTTCCTGCTCCTGGCCGGAGGTGATGGAGAGAAGATCGGCCGCCTCTTTGGAGAGTTGCGCGCGGTCGATCAGGTCCTGCACCGTCAGCGCATCGAGTTTGCGAACCGCATCGGTCGATGGGCGATCCGCGCAGAGGTCCTTCTTCTCGGCCGCCGTCAGTGCGTTGACGGGGTTCGTAAAAGCCTTGGTCCACCAGTCATCCGGATGCTGGGCCTTCTCGGCATCCGTGAGCTGAAAAAGATCGTAGAGCTTTTTGACATCTTTCACGCGCACGCGCCGCCCGCGCAGGTAGTAGTACGCTTCGGGGTTGGAATGGATGAACTTGCGAAGGGGGACGGCCAGCTCGGCGAGGTAATGGCGGGTAATGGTGTGGACTTCAGGAACCCGCATGGCCCCCGCTTCGCCATAGAGGCCCTCTTCGAAGCGGAGCGTGCGGGCGCGGCCGCCGATATGCGTTTTCTCGGCTTCGAGGAGGGTGACGGAATGGCCCTTGCGCTCGAGTTCATAGGCGGCGCAGAGGCCGGCCAGGCCCGCGCCGAGAATGAGGACATCGAGTTGTTTCGCGGGAGCTGGGTCGGCCGCGCGGAGGCGATGAACGATCGAAAGACTCGCCGCCGCGCCCGTGGCGATGCCCAGGCGGCGGAGAAACTGGCGGCGCGAGAGAAGGGGGCGCGGGATGAGTTGTTGGTTCATAAGTTTGTTGATCCGCTCGACTGAAACCACTCCAGGCCGCGCCGCTCACGAAGACCGAGCCGCAAACTCCCTCTCCTGTACTCGGGAGAGGGCGGGGGTGAGGGGTTGGCGTTGTTCGTGTGCCGCGACCGCCAATATACCGCGCCCCGCTTGACTAACACCCGCCAAAACGGTCGGATGATTGAATGAAATGCGCTTGGCATATCGCAACGCGAACGATTCTGGTGTTTGCATCGATCTTCATCCCATCATCCGCGCCCCCCGCGCTGGCCGGCGATCAACCCGCCTGGGGACAGGGCCAGACCCGCAACATGGCCTCTCCCGAAACCGGCCTGGTCGATTCCTTCGACCCCGCCGCGCGCAAGAACGTCAAATGGGTCAGCCGGCTGGGCACGCAGACCTATTCCTCGCCCATCATCGCGGGCGGAAAAGTCATCATCGGCACCAACAACGATGAGCCGCGCGACCCGGCCAAGAACTGGGATTCGGGCGTGCTCATGTGCTTCGATGAAAAAACCGGCGCTTTCGAATGGCAACTGGTTTCACCCAAGCTGGAGGGCGACAAATTCTACGACTGGCCCAAGACCGGCATGCCCTCCTCGGCCACCATCGAGGGCGATCGCGTTTACATGATGACCAATCGCGTCGAGCTGCTCTGCCTGGATATCCGCGGCATGGCCAACGGAAACGATGGCCCTTTCAAGGATGAAGGCGCTCACATGATGCCGCGCGGCACCGATGGCCGGCCAACGGGCGTCGCCGAGGTGGGCCCGAAAGATGCGGATATTCTCTGGGCGTTCGATGTCGTCAAAGAATGCGGCACCTGGCCGCACGATGGCGCCCACGCGGCCGTTCTGATCGATGGCCCATACCTCTATCTCAACACCTGCAACGGCGTCGACAACACGCATCGAAAAGTGCGCAAACCCGATGCCCCGAGCCTGATCGTGCTCGATAAAGCCACCGGAAAACTGATCGCCCGCGATGAGGAGAAGATCGGCCCGAGAATTTTTCACAGCACCTGGTGCTCGCCGACGATGACAGAGATGGGCGGCAAGCGGGTGGTCCTCTTCGGCGGCGGCGATGGTGTGTTGTATGCCTTTGCGGCGCTGGAGAAGGATCGGATCGCGCCAACCGGCGAGGTGGCGCGGCTGAAGAAGTTGTGGACCTATGATGGGGATCCAAATGGCCCGAAGGAAAATGTCGCGCAGTACAGCGGCAATAAGCAGGTGAGCCCATCGAATCTCTACGCGATGCCGGTGGTGGTGGATGGGAAGGCGTTCGTGATTCCAACGGGGGATTGGTGGTGGGGGAAGAAGAAGTCATCGGTGGATTGCCTCGATCTCGCCAGGCCCGGGCCGGATGGCGCGCCGACGCGGGCGTGGACGTATCCGATCGCCGGGCAGTGCATGACCACGCCCTCGGTGGCCGATGGTTTGCTGTATGTGGCCGACAGCGCGCGGGTGCTGCACTGCATCGATGTGAAGACCGGCCAGGCGGTGTGGACGCAGAAGCTCAATGGCGAAGTCTGGGGCTCGCCGGTGGTGGCCGATGGGAAGGTGTACATCGGGACCCGCAAGGGCGATTTCTGGATTCTCAAGGCGGGGCGGGAATTGAAGGTATTGTGTCAGGTGGACATGGGAGCGCCGGTGAGCTCGACCGTGGGGATCGCCAATGGAGTGGTGTTTATTCCGACGGCGCGGGAGATTTGGGCGGTTGGAAAATGAGGGATGAAGGATGAAGGATGAATGATGAAGGATGAATGGAAGACGCGGTCTCGGCATCTTTCTTCAATTCATCATTCATCATTCATCATTCATAATTACCTTTCCACCATTGCCTTCCCATCATTTCCTTATCAGCGCGTATTCGAAAAACGCAAACACCACCGCATTGGCCGCTTCATCGGGGCTGTGGGCTTTGCGGTTGTGCATGGCGACTTTGTTTTCCTGGCCCAACAACTTGTTTACGGCGATGGCGTGGTTGAGCGCCGGCCAGCGGGCCGGGGTGTCTTCCGATCCACCGGAAACCAGAAACGGCCTGGGGGCCATGAGGGCGTGGAGATCGGTCAGGTCCATGTGATTCTCCATCATTGTTTTATAAGGACCGGTGCGGGGATTGGCGGCGGTGATCAGGCCGGGCTTTCGCTGGGTGGGGAGGGCGGGGTCCAGTCCCAGATACCAGGGTTCCCAGTAGTTGACGTTTCCGCGCGGCTCGTCGAAGACGATGCCGGGATCGGACCAGACGGCGGCCGCGAAGCGCTCGGAGAGACACGAGGCGAACATCGCCCATTTGCCGCCGTAGGAGTGGCCGACGACGCCGATGCGCTTGGGATCGACTTCCGGCCGGGAAGCCAGCGCGCCGGCGCAATTGTGGGAGATGTAGGCGAGGTAGGAGAGGGGCTGCAGCACCTGCCCGGCCGTATCGGGCTTACGGGCATCGCCGCCAGGCGAGCCAATTGCAAGTGTGACGAAGCCGCGCTTGGCCAGCTCATACGCATAGGCGCGGAAGGCGACGGCCGCGACGTCCTTGGTCCCCTTGGGCGGCTGATTGATGGAGGTTTCCGGTTCATAGAAGGGCACGAAGACTGCGGCCGCCGGCTTGTCTTTAGTTGCTGTCGATGGTATCAGAAGATATCCATCGGCGGTGCGGTCTTTGGCGATGGTGACGCGAATCCGATGCTGGATGAAATTCTCGCGCGGGGTGGAATCGATGATCTCGATGGTCGGGTGCGCGAGCTCGGCCGGCCAGGCGCCCATCAGGCCATGCCACTTGGCGAGAATCTCCGCGCGGCGGGCGGGCCAGTCCTGCGGCGACTTGACGACCCGGCCATCGTCGAATTTGAGAGGGGAAGGGAAGCCGCCATATTGATTGGCGACATCGGGCGGGGGAGTAAAGGAGGGTTTGATGATCTCCCACGGATCGGCGCTGGCCGTGAGGGAGCAAAGGGCCATCAGGATGAGAATGGAGAGGAGGGGTCGGTTGGGCATGATGGAACCATGGTAAATGTCCGATGCTAAAAGTTAAATGCGGGGGGCCGGGCGATGCCGAGCGTTCCGCGGGGGCGGGGTTTTATCGCAGGCCGCGCTCGCTCCGACGATCGGGGCCACATGAATTGTCTCGCACGCGATGGGTGCCGTGCGGAATTGGCACAGAGGCGAGTGTGGATGTTTGTGTTAGGATTTCACAAGGGTTTACGCATCGGAAGCATCGCCCATCACACGATTTTGGATTCAATCACATGAATATTCAGCGACGGAATTGGCTGGCTTTGTTGACTCAGGCGATTGGCGCGATGGCGATTTGCGCGGTGGTTGCAAGCGCACGGGGGGCGCTGGCGGCCGATGCGGCGGAGGCCAATCTGCTGACCAATCCGGACTTCCATGCCAAAACCGAAGCGGGGATGCCGGTGGGGTGGACGATCGGCAAGGGGCAGAAAGTGTCGCTCGATACGGCGCAGTTGCCGGCCGGGATGGAGCAGGCACTGCGTGTGGAAGTGGTTGCGGATGGTGGGTCGGGCTACGGGCAGGTTTACCAGACGGTGAAGGTCAAGCCCAATACGCTCTATCGGCTGGAGGGAAAGACGCGCAGTTCGAAGGCGGGCATGGCGTTTTACTCGATCAAGCTGCTCAAAGGAGGGCATGAGGCGAAACGGATTGGATTGGAGAAATCGAAGGATCAGTGGGCCTCCACATCGCTGGAAATCTCGACTGGCGATGCGGATGAAATGCAGGTGCTCTGCCGGTGGGAGCAGAATGAGAAGCGCGGGTGGGTGGGGCAGACGTGCTGGTTCGCGGACGTGAAGCTGGTGGAGAAGGGCGCTGCGCCCAAGCCGCCGGCGCAGACCACCGCGATCGAACTGGCCGGAAAAATTCAAGCGGTGGAAGCTCCGACCTTGCCACTCAAGGCGAGCGCCGGGGATCTTTTCATTACGCCCAGCGGGGCGGGGAAGAAGGATGGGTCAGGGTGGGAGAATGCGCTGCCGGGTAACGCGCCGGGTGTGTTTCAGGCGGCCTGGGACGCGCTGGGGGCGGGGCATGCGTGCAAGGTGGGGAGCGGCGTGTACGCGAATGTATCGCTGAATATTTCAACGGGCGGGACCGGACCGGATCAACTCAAGCGGCTGGTGGGGCAGGATACGGGAGGCGGGCTGCCGTGGCTGGTGGGGAATTTTGATCCGCAGACACCGGATAAGGGGCTGGCGTTTTTGAACTTGACCAGCGCGGTGGGCTATTGCGCGTTCGAGGATCTGCAACTGGCGCGCTATCAGTATGGCATGTTCAGCCGCAAGGGAGGGCATGTGGGGATGCTCATTCGCAACGTGGACGTGTACGAGGCGCGATATGGAATGTATCTGGTTGGATTCGCGTATGCGGATGCGCCGGATGCGGCATCGCATCAGATGACGATCCAGGATTGCGAGTTCATTCATTTCACCAAGAGCGCGATTCGAATGCAGGCCGGGAATTACGATGTGCGGATCATCAACTGCGTGGCCGATGCGGGCGGCACGGAATGGATGAAGGAAGCCTTCCATACCTGCTACAACCTGGCCGGCGATCTGCCGCGGAAGCTGGGTAAGAAGGAGGACAAGGAGTGGGCTGCGGAACACGACATTTTGTTCATCAATTGCATCGCGCGCAATGCCATTTATTCCAAGGCGCGGTACTGGCAGGGGGATGGCTTCCTGGCGGAGAAGGGCGTGCGCAATCTCGCGTTCATCAACTGTGCTTCGTACAACAACGGCGATGGCGGTTGGGACAACAAGGCGGCCAACGTGGTTTATGTGAACTGCATCGGCATGCGCAGCAAGATGAACTGGCGGGTCTGGCATCAGGGTTTTTTCTACAACTGCCTCGATGCCTATGCGATCAAGCGGGGCGGGTCCTGGACCGGCGCGGGGCTGTGGACGCTCGGAGAGGTGCATGCGCTGAACTGCACCTTTCATAACAACGAGAGCCGCAACATTTGCGCGGATAACAAAAAGCACCCGGAAGACCCGGATGCGGCCGAGGCGCGGGCGAACGTCAGTTTGGAGAAATGCATTGTTTCATTCGATGGAATGAACGCGAAGATGGAGCATTTGCTGGTCGGCGAGACGCAGATCACGCAGAAGGAGTCGGCCGAGTGGCTGGCGGGCGCGGGCGGGGCGGCCGGGAAAGGAACGGACCCGCAATTCGTCGCGGCGGCGCAGGGGAAGAACTGGATCGGTGATCCGGCTGATGCCTTCGACAGCAAGCTTTATCGCGCGGGCAAAGGATTTCACTCGGCGGCCTATGTGGCTTGGCGCGGCAAGTCTACGCAAACGCTGGTTGAGGCGGGCCTGGATTTGCTTAAGCATAAGGGATGGGAGGATTTCCGGCAGAAGGTGGAGGCGATGACTGGGCGACCATGAAGGAAAGGGAGGCTGCAGCCATGATTAAAAGGGAGGCTACCGACGGGTGCTCGTTTCATTTGATCGCGGCATGTGTGCGGGCATATGCCCATTGAACTGGATGGGCCTCGAGTGGAGTGAGGGGAAGGTGTCTAATTGTGCTGATTGTGCCATAGGGCGGCATATTCTTCCTATTTTAACAATTGGCTAATCGGGGGCACTAATTAATTATATAATTAATTGGCCGGAATCACAAGTGATTCACTCCATATCCCTGTAGGTTGAACCATCTCGTCTGCATGTGTCAATGTCCGGCGAGGAACGTTTTCATTTTCGGTCATAGGTCAAAATTGCCATCCAATTTTGTTTTTTTGCCGTTTTCCGCCGGCTTCCGATCAAAGCGCGAACAGGCTGCGACGCCTCCAGCCCAGATATAAGACCTATTATTCTCCCACTCATGGCGTCACCTCAAAATGGCGAAAAGAATCGAATTTTGCCGGAAGGGGGGGGGCGAAGTTACTGGCAATGCGCTTCCGGGCGATGCTATATTGACGCGAACCGCGCTCCCAATGCGCCTGCGTCGGGAGTTATCGGAACTGTGTCGGGCATCTGGAGAAGTGACTGGCAGTCGCGCAATGCGGCTGTTGAATCTCACGGGAGAGTTATGCTGAGTCTGCTGAATCGCGCCGTTATCGGTCAGGGGCGTCTGCGCAATGGCCACAAAATTGGTCGGAAACGTGGGGGTATCCGCTGGGGCCGGGCGGCTTGCATGGCGATGCTCTCGGCATCCCTGCTCATACAGACGAGCCCGGTGCGGGCGGCGTCGGTGACCTGGAACGGCTTGGTGGACTCCAACTGGGACACCAACACCGCAGGCGCGCTCACCAACTGGACGCCCGATGCGCTTCCCACGGCAACCGATGATGTTGTCTTTGGAGCGACTCCGCCCGCGCTGACGATCACGCTCGGGGCGGCGGATCTGGCCAACTCGCTTCTGTTTCAGGACAATTACGTCCTCAATGGAGGGGGCCTCACGCTCACCACAAACAGCGTTACGGTTAATCCGACATTTACGGCCACGATCAACTCGGCGATCGATGGAGCGGGAATCAATAAACTGGGGACGGGCAACCTGGTCCTGGGGGGCACCAATATCTACACCGCGGCGACGACGGTCACGGCCGGCACGTTGACGCTGTCGGCCACGGGGTCGATCGCGGCGGGCAGCGCGGTATCCATCGGCACCAACGGCACGCTGGCGGGCGCGGGCAGCGTCCTGGGCAACGCGACTCTGACGGGCAGCGGCATTCTCAACTTCGGCGCTACAGGCAATATCGCCGGCACTCTGGGCGTCACGGGCGGCAATTGGAATGGGCTGGGAAGCGTGACGGGCGCGGTGACTTCCAGCAGCGGCGCGTTCACCATCGGCAATGGCGCGAATCTGACGGCGACGGGCGGATTGAATGTCACGGGCGGGACGATCGCGGCGGGGAATGCGAGTTCGACGATCACGGGCAGCCTGAATTACACGAGCGCATCGGCCAGCACGTTCGCGGGCGTGATCGCGGGGGCGAGCAGCACGGTTACGGTCAATAATGCGGCTGGATCGCTGACTCTTTCGGGGGTCAATTCCTACGATGGGGCGACGAATGTCACGGCCGGCGAGTTGGTTGTGGGGAACGCTTCGGCTCTGGGCACGACGGCTGGGGGGACCATCGTCTCCAGCGGCGGGCGGATGGTTCTGGCGGGCGGGGTCACGGTTACCGGCGAGTCGATCACCATTTCCGGCGATGGCATCAACTTCATGGGTGGGTTGCAAGCGGGTGTCGGCTCGGCCACATGGGCGGGCCCGGTTACGCTCGGCGCGACTTCGCCGCGCATCGGCGCAGTGAGCGGCGGCACGCTGACGATCAGCGGGGCGATCAGCGATGGCGCAAGCACCAGCCTCCTTATTTCCTCGGGCATCGGCGGAACGGGCACGGTCGTTCTCTCCGGGGCCAACAATTATTCGGGCAGCACGTCGATCATCCGCGGGACGCTCAAGATCGGCGCGAACGACAGCCTCCCCACGACAACAATTCTCGACGTCGACTCATCGAGCGCGGTCGAAAACGCCATCTTCGATTTGAACGCTTTTAACCAGACGGTGGCCGGCTTGCAGCGATCCAACGTGGGTGGTGGGACCGGCACCGGCACGGTGACCAACAGCGGCGGCGCCGCGACGCTTACATTGAATGTCGGCGCGGGTCCGTTTAGCTATGACGGCGCGATCACGGGCAACGTGAGTCTGACCAAATCCGGCGCGGGGGCGCAGACCCTGAGCGGGTTGATCTCGGGAACCAATCCCATCGCGGTCACCGGCGGCATGCTGACGCTCAGCAACAACGGCAACACGTTCGCGGGAAATATCACGGTCGATGGTGTGGGAAGCATTCTGGCATTCGCGGGCCAGAATGGGGCGCCCGGCGATCCGAATTCCCTCGGAGCGGGCACGAAGACCATCACGCTCAGCAACGGCGGCGCGATCAGCCCGACGTCCACTTCGAATCCGACGAACACGAACACGAAGCAGTTCATCGTCGGCACGGGCGGCGGCACGTTCAATGTCGGCAATGGCATTACCCTGCTATTGGACGATGCGAGTCAGTTCAGCGGCACCGGCGACCTGACGGTCACAGGCAGCGGAACCGGCCTGGTTCTCTACAACTCGCAGGCCTACAACGCGTTCACGGGCAACGTCAATATCAACTCCGGCACGGTGCGGATTTCAAACACCAATAGCCTTGGAAACACCGCCGGCAAGACGATAACGGTCGGCGCGGGCGGCGTGTTTGACATCGCGGCCGCCAATGTGCCCCAGAATATCGTCTTGAATGGCACCGGCATCAGCAATGGCGGGGCGTTGATCAACAGCACGGCGACGGCCGCCTCAACGGCCGCCGCGGCGACCCTTAACCTGGCGACCGACGCCAGCATCGGCGGCTCGGGCACGGGCGGCATCACCATCAATGGGCAGATCACGGGGACGGGTGGGGCGGGTCTAACCAAAGTCGGCACCAACACGGTCATCCTGGCGAACGCGACCAATAGCTACACGGGCGCGACGATTGTCACCGCCGGCTCTCTGATCGCCGCAGCGCCCGGCG
>JBBRTW010000042.1:0-25329 GCA_038244055.1 Tepidisphaerales bacterium
CCGGCCGACAGGTCGCCAACGACTTCAAAGCCAACCTGCCCCTGCTCTTCGACAAAGTTCTCCCCAAGTGGAATTACATCGCCGTGCCCCGGTAGTCCCGACCGCTATTCATGCGCCGATCCTTAGCACTTCCGAAGATGCAGATACTCTGGCGATCTCTTGCCCGCTTTCCATTGGTCATTGGATCGATTTTGGAGCGAGCAATGCACCTATCCCTATAGGAGAATTCCTTAGCGGACTCAGGCGGCGGATCCGGCGACGCTGGAAGCGGGGCGGAAACCGCGCCCGTCGGAGGGGTCATTCACCCTGCAGCCGCGATTCAATCGCATGCCGCAGGAGGTCGGCGCTGGTCTTGAGATTGAGTTTGGCCTTGATGTTGGCGCGGTGCGCCTCGACCGTCTTGGGGCTGATATGAAGGCTTTTGGCAATCTGCTGGACGCTGAGACCGTCGCCCAGAAAATCGTAGATTTCCAGTTCGCGGTTGGAGAGCGTTTGGGACCTCGAGGCGGATTCGCCGCGGGAAGCGCCGGCGATACCGCGGAGCATGGCCATCTTGATCGCTTCACTCGCGTAGATTTCGCCGCGGAGCACCCCGCGGATGGCCTCAATGACCTTCGAGGCGGGCTCGACCTTGCAGATATATCCGCGTGCTCCCGCACGCAGCGCCCTTTCCGCATAGACCGATTCATCGTGCATCGACAGCACCAGAACCGCAAGGCCGGGGTGCCGGCTCTTCAGGTCGCGCACGAGCTCGATCCCATAGGTGTCTTTCAAAGTAATGTCAACAATGGCGAGTTCGGGGTGGAGAGTTTGCACGGCCGCCAAGGCCTGGTGGGCGTCCTCGGCCTCTCCGCAAACGATCAGGTCGTTCTCGCGATTGATCATTTCCGCCAGGCGCTCGCGAACAATGGGGTGGTCATCGACGACGAGGATCCGCTTTTTGGCTTCCTCGGGCGGGGACGCACTCGTCGGCTTCTTTGCCATAGTCCTCGCCTCCGCACCCGCAGGCGAAACTCCGCTCGCGCTGACTGATTCATCTTATGGCGCGCGGTTCGACCGGACCCACTGGAATCAAAGTGGATTGCACATCATCGCACGTCGGCGATGCCGTTCTTAACGATTACACTTTAAGACGTTTCCGCAAACGGCACTTTACCAATGTGGAATTGTCGCGTGCCCGATGAAATACAACCCGCTGGAGCCTTCGACCTGTCAGGGGTCGAGCTTCCCTGTGGAAAGTAACCCGGCCGGTGGCTCGTCAATGCACCGTTCCGAAGTTTTCATGCCGGATGCGTTGGGGGCGTTGGATTCTCCCTCCCTCAATACCCACTCGATCGCATAGCGAAGCAGTGCGGCGCTGTTGGGGAACTTCATCTTTTTCCGGATGTGAGCCCGATGCGCCTCGACGGTCTTGGGGCTGATAAACAGCGCCTCGGCGATGTCGCGGACGCCCTGCCCGCGGCCCAGCAATTGCAGAACCTCGAATTCGCGATCGCTGAGCGGATCGGTCGTCGCCATTTCGCCGCAGCGCGTGCCGCCGACCATTCTCTGCAACACGTCCATTTTCAATTTGTCGCTCACGAATATCTCGCCGGCCAGTATTGCCCTGAGCGCGGGGACAACCTTCTTGGTCCCCTCCTGTTTGTTCAAATACCCCCTCGCGCCGGCGTGCAATGCCCGCTCTCCATATACGGACTCGTGATGCATCGACAGCACGAGCACCGGAATATGCGACTCCTTTTCCCGAAGCGATTTGATCAGTTCGATCCCGTAGGTGTCCTTCAAGGTAATGTCGACGATCGCAATATCAGGCTGCACCGCGCCGATCGCTTTGATGGCCGTAATCGCATCATCGGCCTCGCCGCAGACCAGGAATCCGGAATCCTGGTTGATCAGTTCGGCCAGGCGCTCCCTCACGATCGGGTGATCATCGACAAGAAACACGCGTTTCTTTCGGTCTTCGGTCGACGGCCCCGGATTACTCATGGCGTCGGGGACGCGGCCCGCACCAGCGGCTGCGCGAGTCTTCCCCTTGCCATTGCTTCCGCAGTCCAATCGGACTGGCCGGCGATTGCCTGGCTCGTCGCATCGCATCCGATTCGTGGCGGCCATTTTTCACCGCTTCCTTCTGTTGGACGATTTGGCCGGGGTTTCGCACACCACGGCGGTGCCGATGCCATCCCGACCGGGGCCCGGGGTCAGGATGCCGCCCAGCGCCCGCGCGCGATAGGCCATGGTTTGCATTCCGATTCCATCGGGGTCCGCCGTCGAATTGCCAATGCCCACGCCGTCATCGGTGATGCTGAGGCGAAGGGCATCGGCGGCCCAGCCGAGCTTCACCGCGATGGTGCTGGCTTTCCCATGGCGGATTGCATTGCCGATCGCTTCCTGCGCGATGCGGTACAGGTGCGTCGCCACGGTGTTGTCCTTCACGCGCACCGTGGGATCGCATTCGAATGCGCAGTTGACATGAAACACCGATTCCGTGTCGGCGGCCAGCCTGTGAAGCGATGAGGCGAGGCCTGATGCATCGAGACTGACCGGATGAAGCCCGTGGGACAGGTCCCGGGCCTGGGTCATCGTTTGATCCACGAGCGCGGCAATCTGGCCGATGCTGGCTGCGTCGACGGGTGATCGTGCCGCCACCCTCTGCTCCAGCGCTTCCATCGCATAGCCGATGGCGACCAACTGCTGGCAGAGTCCATCGTGAAGTTCCTGTCCAATCCGCCTTTGCTCCGCCGTTGCCACTTCCAACAGCCGGTTCTCCAGCCGCCGCCGTTCGCTGATGTCGTGGATGATCCCCGACAACATCCGTCGGCCGCCCAGCTCGAACTCGCTGACGGACAGGGCTGCGGGAAACGTGCTGCCGTCTTTTCGAACGCACTCGATCTCGCGATTGAAAGCGAGAACCGATGGCTTTCCCGCCCGCATACGCCGCGGAACGCATTCCGCATGCCCGGCGCGGTAGGGCGCGGGCATCAGGGCGCTAAGGTTCAGCCCGGCCAGCGAACCGGCGGTATAGCCAAACAAGCGCTCGGCGGCGGGGTTGACCGACTCGATGATGCCGAGGGCGTCCACCGTAATGATCGCATCGGCGGCGGTGTTGACGATCGCCCGCAATCGCACTTCGCTCTCCCGCAGCGCCTGATCGGCTCGATGCCGCTCGGTAAAATCGACCGTCGTGCCGATCATGTGCAAGGGCTTTCCCGAGACCCCATCGTAGGTGGTCGCGCCACGATTGGAGATCCAGCGCACCTGTCCATCCGGCCGCACAATGCGAAAGTCGACTTCGTCCTCCACCTGTCGTTGTTGGAACAACTTGACGACCCGCTGGCGCAGCCGATCGATATCCGCGGGATGGACGAACGTCTCCCACATCTGGTGTGTGCCATCGAATTCGCCGGGCGCCAGGCCGTAGATGAGCTCCTGTTCCCGGTTCCAGATACTCCGCCCGCTGAGGATATCCCAGTCGAAAATGCCGACCCGCCCCGCGCGTTGAGCGATCTGCAGGCGGGCTTCGGACTGCCGGAGGGCGCGACAATTTTCGCAGGATTCCGTGGCGGAACCCCGGCACCCCATCGAGCTTGGGGCGAGTTGATTGGCGCTGTCCGCGGATGGGGTCCTTGCCACGAAGTGCCGGCCCGTTGGCCTGCCCTTCCCGCCGGCATCCGCGCGCTGCACTTTTTGCCTGCTTTTCACGGGCCTCTCCATTCGCCTTGAAAACGATTTCGCGCGGCGGTCAATCGGATGCCGGTTTCACTCCTCCTTCATATGGAATCTTCGATTCCAAGCAACCCCGTCGCCGACGAATGCGACAAGCGCGGTGCGATTATAAGGGCGTCGAGCGGCCGCCCTACGCGCCCTAGGGTTTTTTCCGATCAGCATTTTCATTCAAACGCTAATTGAGGGGTTGAAGGCTTTAATGCAGGATTGGCTTCAGTCACTCACCGGGTGTTCCTGCCTGAGCGGCAGGCCGGCCGGTGCCGGCCGGCAGTCGAATCGAATCCCGGTGGGATTGAAGCGGCGCTCCACCCGGGGAAGGGCAACACGGAGCGCCGCATCGATCAGGAGGCATCACATCATGAGACCCATCTCCACAAACCGACGGCGCGGCCAGACTCCGGCAATGCCTGTGTTTTCGCTCGATACACGATTGATCGCCGCGGTCCAGATCCGCGCCGGCGCCCGATGCCATGAGTCGGCCGGGCTTCTCCATACCTATTTCCTTTGCGCCGAAGTCTACCGCGAGCAGTTCGCTCGTGGGCTGGCGCGAGCCGGCGCGGCAACCTGGACCATGCTGCAAAGGGCCGAACTCCAACTGCGCCGATTCCTCGCCGAAACGGTTGGCTCCGCGCCGGCAAGCACAATCGCGACAGCGCCCTATGTGCGACTGCCGTCGTCGGTCGAAGCCGCCACGGACGTCGGATTGGATGGGTGGACGAACAGCGATCATCGGGTCACGCATTCGTCGAGCGCTCGTCAATCAATTCGTGGATTTGCGTTGCCAGATGCGGATCCAGGCCGCTGGTAGGCTCGTCGTAAAAAAAGACGACCGAATCCAACGCCAGTGCCCGGGCAATTCCAACCCGCCTCGACATCTATTCTTTCCAAACCTCCAGCTCTGTAACTCCACTGCGGGCCTTGCCTTTGTTGGTGAAGACGACGCGGATTCTCGAGGTGGTGATTTTGGCGAAGGTGGCGGTGTTGGCCATGCCGCCGGTGGGCACCCCGGGTTGGAAGGCCTGGTTGTCGACATCGCGCCACTGGCCGGCGCTCCAGGCCTGGATCGTATATTTTTCCGGCGGTTGGACTCCGCCGCGATCGTCGTAGATGTGGAGGATGGCCCGGCCGACTTCTTTTTCAGCGCCGAAATCCACTTCCAGCCAGTCGGTGGCGTTGGGAGAGCCATAGCTGGTCCAGCGATTCATGGGGGTGGGGAGGAAGATGATTTTGCCGTCGATGGCCTTATTGGGCGAGCCGCCGAAGCGGTCGGAGAAGGAGGCGGTGGCTTTGGGGAAGCCTTCCGTTTTGGGATTGAAGGCAAGATTGCCGGCCGGTGGCGGAGCGGGGGCGAAGGGATTGACCGCATCGCCCCAGACCTCGATTTCAGTCAGGCCGGACTTGCCGGATTTGGCATGGATGATGTTGATGCGCAGTTTCTGGAGATCGATCGCGGGAAAGGTGGTGATTTCGGGACGGTGGCCGGCGGGATGCCCGCCCGCGCGCCTCTGCGAAGGGAGGGGCTTCCATTCGCCGGCATTCCAGGTCTGCAGTTGATAGTCCTCGGGGGCGACGATCTTCGCGCCGTCATCGAGGAAATAGAGCTTGACGGTATCGACCCGGCGGGGAATGCCCAGATCGATCTCGACCCAGTCGGAAGCATTGGGCGAGCCATCGCAGGTCCAGCGGTTGGGCGGATCCTTGTGATACCAGTAGTTACCATCATTCAGCTTGGATAGCGATGTTTTGGCGGCGACGTAAGAAGCCGCCAGCCGCGGGAAATAATCGCCATCATTGTTGACGGCGAAGTTCATCCGCGCCGGGACGGGCTGGGGCGGCTGAGTTGCCGCAGGGAGCTTGCCGCTGAGACGGCCGAGGGCGGCGGAGGCGGCAAGCTCCTTGCCGTCGACCAGCAGGCGCAGGCCGGCGCCCCGGCCATAGCGCGTGCCGAGTTTGTCCCAGAGAATCGAGAGGCGATGGCCGCGATAGGGAAGGTCATCGATCGCGAAGTAGTCCCAATCGGCAGGGGCGAGCGGGTCGAGCTCGATCGTGTCATCGTCGCGAGTCTTGAGACCCACCAGGCCGGTGATGACCAGATCGCAAAAGCCGGAGTGGAAATAATGCTCGCTGTGGTTGTAACCATCGTGGCCTTCGAACGAGCCCGTGTCCGGATGAAGCGCTTCGGCGAGATAGGGCCGGCCATTCTTGCGATGAGAGAGCGCGTAGTTTCGCAGGAGCGTCGCATAATCGCTTCGGGTGATGAACTTCTGATTGTAGTTTTGCAGGAGGTTGGCCATCGCCTTGAGCGTTTGCGTGGTGGCGTAGGGCCAGGATTGTCCGCTCCACCAGCAGCAGGATTTCTGGAGGAGGAACATGGGATCGTTGCGCTCGACCGTGGTCGGCCCGCGATCGGCGAAGAAATACGCCGGGTCCATCAGGAACTTCCAGGCCGATTCGTAGCCGGGATCGGGCATGTTGAACTGCCAGGGGACAAATCCGATCTCCTCGCGGCCGTGATCGCTGCCGGCGAACTTTCCGCTTTGATAGGTCAGCGTGAGGGCTTTGACGATGTTGCCCTCCTTATCCTGCTCATCATTCTTGTACATCGGGAAGAAGAAATCTCGCTTGGGATCCCAGAGGCGCTTCTGCAACTGCGCCTTGATGCCATCCGCCCTGGCCCGAAACGCATCGGCTGTGGCCTTATCTCCCGCCAGATCGGCCGTGCGGGCGATCGCCTGGGCGTCGGCCCACATGTAGGCGTTGAAGGAGGGTCGATAACCGGGCGCGCCGCGGAGGATGTCCTTGGTCTGGCGGCTGTTGATGTTGAACTCCATTCCATCATCGTGGCCGATCTGCCAGAAGAGGCCGACCTCCTGAACCCACTGTCGTTTGGCCCAGCCCTCGTAGTTCTTCACCAGGTCGGGCAAAAGATCGCTCATGAAAGATCGATCGGGGTGGACCTGATGCACGGCCCAGATGGCGTCGGCCAGCCAGGTGGAGTAATTGCGCGGCTGAGCGCCGGGCGTGCGGAACCAATAGCGGGAATAGTCGCGCGCGTAGGTGGGGGAGCGAAGCCAGCGAACCTCGTAGAGTTGATGCCCGGCCGGGCAACTGATCGCGCCATGCGCGCCCGACCAGAAAGGGCGATCGATAAACTCGGTGAAGGAGTAGCCGCTGGCGGGAGAGCCGTAGGTCAGGTGCTTGGTGATCAGCTCCCAGCGGTAGTAATAGGTGGTGTTGATCTCAGGATCGGGGCATTCGAAAAAGGGAATATTGGCCTTGTACCAGTCCCAGTCGCGGTTATCCCAGAAGGTCTGGGCATCGAGGAGCTTCTGTTTTTCGAGAACCTCGGCACGGGTCGATGCGGCTGTGGCTGCCAGCGCGATCAACACGGCGCACCAGACGAGTCGGCGGGTCTTCATGGATGGTTCCTGTAAGATTAATGGTGGATGGGGGCCCTGAAACACAATACACGGCAACGCTCGTTTCGATGAATCAGCAGTTGTACGATTATCACTTGACCAACGATTTGGTCGAACGATCGGTATGGGATTATAAGAAGGTCCCTCTTGTTGAATGTAGAATTACCATGATCCGGATGGCCATGAACGTCGCTCATCAGTGGGAACGCGGACCCCTTATGCCGCGGTGGATTATTCGCGTGCTGTTGGCATTGCTTGCACTCCCCGCCGCGCGATTGCCGGCGGCCGCGCCGAATCTGATTCCGACGATACCCAGCACCGCGCCCGATTATTTCTGCACGTGGAACGTGCAGGGCTTCGCGTGCGGCTACGCCGGCGCCAGCGCGCAGGCGGATATGATGATCGAAACCAGTCTCTTTGGTCAGGCACCGAATCAGAACTGGCTGGGGTTCTACGAGGGGGTGCGGAGCGACCTGACTTTTCTTCTCGATGACGCGTTCGATTTCCCGATCGGCGGCGGGCACAACTGCCCGATCCGGGGGAGTGTGGAACTCGATCCCGGCCGGTTTCCTTCGTATCGGGGCACACCGGCGGAACGGCTCGCGAAATTGAGCCGCGATGTTCGCGCCAGGGGATGGCGGGATCTCGGGCTGTGGATTTGCAACTCGCGCACGAAGATCGCCGGGCAGGAAGGCGTCGACAGCGATGCCTATTGGAGCGAGCGGCTGGCCTGGTCGCAGCAGGCGGGCATCGGTTCGTGGAAGGTGGATTGGGGAATCGGCGAGCCCGGCAAGCCGCTTTGGAAATTCGCGGTCACGCCCAAAGCTCGAAGCGCGGCTCCCGATGTGTGGATCGAGTTCGGCGCGAAAGGCGATATCTATCGCACTTACGATGTGGGGATCCATGTTTCGATACCGGAGACGGTACGCCGAATCGCCGCCTTTCTCGCCAAGGATGCGCCCAGCGATCATCGGCTGATCAATTGCGAAGACGAGGTGTACATCGGGGCCGGCGCGGGCGCTTCGTATGGGGTGATGCGCCATCCGCTGGCGGGGGACATGCCCAACGGCAGGCGGGATCATTTCTTCCCGCCGGATTTCCGGGATGTGAAGCATCGTATGGATGAGGTGACGCGGGCGGTGCGATGGCATCGGATCGCCCAGCCCTTCGGCAAGGGAGATGCCGCGATCATCGATGAGAACACCCTGACCGATTTCAAGAGCAAACCCGCGCCGGCGCGGATCGCGCGCGGCGGCCTCGCGCTTCCAACAGTGACCGTGCCGCGGGGAAAGGAGCCGCCTTACGTGGTTTGCTCGCGCCATCCGGATGGCGAGATCGCGGTGGCGACCCTGCCGCGCAATCTCGGCGATGGGAAGAAGTCAGCGCTGAGTTTTCCCCTGGCGGACATCGCGCTGGATGTCGGGAAACTGGATCGGCCGGTGGGAATCTTCGGGGAGTACAACAGCCTCGCGCTGGTGACGAGCAGTGCGATCGCCGGCAGGCGCATCCTGGCGCAAGATATGGCGGGCTCGACGCCGGTGGATATCACCGGCGACGTGCAGGTGACCGAGGGGCGGTTGACGATCCCGGGCGGCGTGATTCACCGCGTTGGCCTGGGCGCGGCCAAACCGGGCGATGTTTCGGATCCCGGGCTGGTGCTGGCGATCGAGGGAATCACTCAAATCATCGCCAAGCCGGCAATGGTTCCGGGAAAGATTGCGCGTGCGGCGGCCAGGACGATTCAATGACCTTTTCTGTCGAATTCCCATGAAGTCACTCAAGATTGCAATTCTATTGATGTCAATTGGCGCTTTGGCTGGTGCGGCGACGGCCGAGCCGCCGGGAGAACTCGTCGAATCCCCTGATGGACGAATCAAAGTCAGCGTGCGCATGGAAACCGGCCATCCCCTGTGGCAGACGACGCTCGCCGGCCAGCCTTTGATCGAGACCGGCGCGCTCGGCCTGGAATTGGGGCGCGAATCGTTTCGCGAGCCGTTCGTCATCGAGCGCACGGAGCGCGCCCAAGGCGATTCCACCTGGCGGCCGGTCTGGGGAAACCTCAGCGAGGTGCGCGATCATTACAACGAGATGGTCGTCACGATGCGGGAAGCGCAGGGCACCAAGCGCAGCTTTCAGGTCGCGCTGCGGGCCTACGATCAGGGGATCGGCATCCGGTACACGGTCCCCGCTCAGCCGGGTCTTGAGTCGGTGAGCATCAGGAAGCGTCTGACCGAATACCGCTTCGCGGATAATCGCACGATCTACCAGAACCGCAATTACGAATACGGCACGGTCAAGATGGATTCGATGTCCAAAAGCGAAGGCAACCTGACGGTGGATGCCGGCGGCGGACGGTTCGTATCGCTGACGGATGCCGATCGCGCCAACTTTTCCGCGACCGCGTGGGAACGCAGCAAGGTCAAGGCCAACACGATTGTGGGTT
The DNA here is from genome assembly GCA_038244055.1 of Tepidisphaerales bacterium. Classification (GTDB taxonomy): domain Bacteria; phylum Planctomycetota; class Phycisphaerae; order Tepidisphaerales; family Tepidisphaeraceae; genus DASPKW01. The sequence continues at coordinate 9,586 of JBBRTW010000042.1, forward strand.
CTTTGAATTCAGCCGCTGAGGGCGCGCTTCCGCTGGCGACCTCATGGGAAGTGATGATCGTCGGCGACACGCTCGGCAAGCTCTACGAAAATCGCTTCATCGTCGAGAATCTCAATCCCCCCTGCGCGATCGCCGACACCTCCTGGATCAAACCGGGCAAGGCGATCTGCCAGATTCGCAACGCCCGCATGGTGACCGGCGAACTCAAGAAGCTTCTGGATTTCGCATCGGCGCATCGCATTCAATACATGGAGATCGACCACTCCTGGAATGGCGCGGAAACGAAATGGACGCCGGCCGAGATCGCCTTCTTTGCAGCCAATAATCAGCCGTTCTGGAACGACAAGCCGGAGTGGCGAAACAATATCGGCGGCAATCCGATGGTGGCCGCCAAGGGCTGGGTTCCATTTCGTCCCAAGGCCAATTCCGGCGGGAATTTCGTCGATCTCGATCTGCCCGAGCTCTGCGCATACGGGAAGAAGCTGAACCCGCCGGTGGGGGTTTGCGTGTATGTTCGCTGCGCGTTGTTCAAAGAATTTGGCGGGGACCATCCGATCGATGAGGTCTTTGCGGCGTACGAAAAGATGGGCCTTTCCGGCGTCAAGCCGGGCTTTGCTCCCAACGGCAGCCAGTACAACGAACGCACCATCGCCTACATGATGAAGAAAGCGGCCGAGCACAAACTCATCGCCACAATTCACGATGGGTTCTATCCGTACGGGCTTTCGCGCACCTATCCGAACCTGATGAACGTGGAGGGCGGGGCCGGCGATGAGGCGGAACATTCGATCAAGCCGGAGATGAAGTCGCTGCACGATGTGATGCTCGTGTTCACGAGGCTGCTGATGGGGCCCTTCGATTACACGCCGGAAATCGGCCGGGTGAGCAAGACATACTGCCATCAGGTCTCGATGATCAGCATGTATCAGGGCCGTCCGAGCATTCGCGGCGGGATGAAGCAATGGTCCCCCGGCGGCGAAGGCGGCGGCGAGATCGAGTTCGTCGAAAAATGGCCCGGCATCTTCGATGAAACCCGCGTCGCGGCTGAAGCATGCGAATCGGTGACCCTGGCCCAGCGGCGCGGTGACAGTTGGTACATCGCCAGCATGTCCGGCCCGCATGCCCGCTCCTATTCCTATCCCCTGGATTTCTTGACGGCAGGAAAGACGTACAACGCAAGCATCTACAGCGACACGCCCGGGAGCCGAAAATCAACCCACTCGGCGCAGAAAGTGAATTCAAAAACGATCGTTCCGATCGCAATGGAGCCCAATGGGGGGCATTTGATGATTATCGAACCGGATGCGAATTAAGGGCTGGCGCGCGACCGGGATGCCTCGCGTTCGAGGCAATGCCTCACGATAAACCACCGATGAAACGGCACGTTCTTCACCATGTATGCGGATCAACCGACACCGAGAATGAAGCGATGAGACACCTTCCAGGCCCGATCGATCAGTCAAGGTCAACGCGCCGACGATTTATCGCGATCGCCAGTGCGACTCTGGCGGCCGGGATGTTCACCAAGGCGCAGTCGGGCGATGATCCGGACAGCTTCGATGTGTGTGTTTACGGCGGCAACGCGAGCGGCATCATGGCGGCGGTAGCCGCATCGCGCGAAGGATGCCGGGTGGTGGTGATCGAGCCTTCGCGCTGGCTGGGCGGCATGACCGGTGGCGGACTGAGCGCCATCGATTGGGGTCGGGAGCAGGCGATCGGCGGTACGGCGCGGGGCATTCTCAAGCAGGGATACAACGATACACAGTACCGAGCGGCCTTCGCGGCACTGGTCAAGGACCACGCCATTACTGTGATTTTTGAACATCGTGTTGCCTCGGTGAAAAGCGACGGCGCGACGATTCAGAACATCACGCTCGATTTTGCCCCGCCGGATCGGCTCGGCTGCCCCATCGGCAAGGCCAGGACGCCGGCTTCGCGGGTCATTTCAGCGCGCGTGTTCATCGACTGCGGCTACGAGGGCGATTTGATGGTCCGCTCTGGTGTGTCCTACACCTTTGGACGCGAAGCGCGGGAGGCTTATGGCGAATCGCTCGCCGGCGCGCAGCCGAACATGTTGGTCTACGAGATCGACCCGTATCTAAAGCCGGGCGATCCGGCAAGCGGGCTGCTGCCGATGCTTCAGGACGTTCGGATGTCGCCCGAAGGCGCTGCCGACAAGCTCACCATGGGCTACGGTTTCCGCTGGAAATTCAGCACCGCGGCTGACCGCCTGCCGATCGAAGCGCCCGATGATTATGACCCCCGCGCCTTTGAACTCTACCGGCGCGGCCTGGCGGGCAAGATCAACATGGCCAGGGGCCGGCGCATGCGTAAGCTCGGGCAATTTGAAGACGAAGGCGGCCACATTTACGCCATGGGCGCGGGCAACCTCGCGAGGTCGCTTTGGGCGCCCACCAATTATGGCAGCAATGCCGATTACCCTGATGGGGATTATCCAACCCGCGCCCGCATCTGGAAGGCCCAGCAGGATTTCATGCGCGGCATTACCCATTTCCTGCGCACGGACCCGGTAGTTCCCCCGGCGATGCGAAAGCAGGCGCTGGGCATGGGCTTCCAGCCGGGAATCTTCGACGACACCCGTGGCTGGCCCCACCAACTCTACGTCCGCGAAGCGCGGCGCATGAAGTCCACCTATGTTCTGACGCAGAAGGACATGGCCGGCGAAACCAACCCCGATGACAGTGTGGGCCTGGCTTCTTATGGCGTGGATGAATGGCCTTATGCGACCTACGCACTCGATGGCAAAGTGGCGCTCAATGGCGGGTATTTCTCAGTGCTCTACCTCGATGCGGCTCACAAGGGCATCTACAAAATACCCTATCGCGCCATCACGCCCGCGGCCGGGCAATGCACTAATTTGCTCGTGCCGGTCTGCCTGTCCGCGAGCCATATTGCCATGACGTCCATACGGATGGAGCCGGTGTGGATGATCCTGGGTGAGTCGGCCGGCGTCGCGGCGGCGATGGCGGTCAAAGAAAAGGTGGCTGTGCAGGCGATCGACTATGGCGGCCTGCGAAAGAAGCTCCTGGCACTGCATCAGCGGCTCGAACGTCCGGAATAAATTCTCCATTCTCGTCTGTCAATTCGATTCATGAAAAGGATATTCCGCCCAATCACAATTTCGCTGGCCTGGCTTTGCTCGGGCCTGCTGCTGGCAGGTCCGCCGGCCGTCAAGGATCCCGCCTATGCGGAGATTACGGATGATCCGAAGCTGCCGCGCGTGCTGATCATTGGCGATAATCCGCATTTCAACAGCAAGGGCTCGCAGGCGCTGGCCAGGCAGATTGCGGACCGCATCAAAGTCGCCCTCAATAGCAGGTGATTTCCATGAACCACTCCATGAACGCAAAACGACCGGCCGGCTGCTTCATTCCCGCCTTGCCGGTCATCGCCTTGCTCGCCGCGTTCATCAGCTCCAAGTCTCTCGCCGCGCCGGCCGAGGGAGCGCCGCGCGTTGCGATCTCCATCGTGAACTATTCCGAGCTGCCGGTTTACGCTCATGCGATCGCGCTCGATCTCGAGCCGATCCGCCGGACGCTCGGCATCGCGCCCGGCTCGCCCATCGCCATTCACAGCGCCGAGGGAAGGCGGGGTTATCCGGCTGTGGGCGGGCAGCAGGATGGCAAGAGCGTCGCCTGGTGCTATCTGTCCATGAAACCGCATTCCCGCTTTGACGGCTTCGCCGAGCCGGCACAAGGTTGGGCCGATCCTTCGCAACTGACGGCCGCCACCTCGACCCCCGGCCAGATGTCGGCGCAGATGTGCAATGGCATCGTACGGTTCAAGCTCGGCCCGGCAGGATGGGCCCTGGGCTTCAATCCGGGCGACGGCTTCGGGATAGCGCCGGTCCGCGCCGCCAATGCACCCGCTATCGACCCGGCAAAACGGCCCAATGCCGATGCCGATCCGTTGATGATGATCGACAAGGGCAACCTGCAATTCTGGATCGATAATCAAAACCGCGGCCGACTGACCAATGGAAAACCAGGCGATATGGGCCTGGTCAATTTCCCCGCGTCGGCGACGCTGGTGAAATGCGAGTCATCGGTCAACCCGGGGGGGGTCCCCTCGATCGCGCTGGTTCGACGAATGAGCGGACTCGCCAAAGATATCACGGTCACCGAGACATTCGAGTTACTGCCGGGTCTGCCGATCCTGATCTGTCGAATTCGCTGGGATAATGAAGGCGATGCGCCGCTCTGGGTCGCCTATGTCGGCAGCGGCGATGGCATCAAGGGTTCCTGGGGCCGGACCTTGATGGCCGCCCCTTTGATCGAGCGGATGAAGACGCCGCTCAAAGGCTACCTCAACGGCGCGGAGACCCGCCCCGCGTGGAACAGCGGCCTTGCCAAAGTCAGCATGGAATCCTCGGCGACCGGCTGCGGCGTCGGACTTTCCACGCTCCTGCCGACGCCCGGATCGGTCGGCCAGGGCTCGATGATCTGGGGCGTCAACGGCAGCGGGTTCCAGGTCAACCTGATCGACCCGAAGGTCGGGCAGTTTCCATTTGAGATCAAGCCGCATGGGAAACTCGAAAACGGCAATGCGTTTCTGCTCACGCAGAACGGCACCAGTGCTTACCGTCAGGTGGTGGAGGTGTGGACGGCGCTGGCGGCCGGGAAGTCACCGCGCCTGGCATCGCCCTGCGCGGTGTTCGTCGATGGCGCGCCCGCCGCGCCGCAGACGGTGTCCGATGCGCCCGACCTGCGCCCGCTAATGCAGCGAAGGGGCGATTCTCTGGTCGCCGCGCTGCGGATGGATTTCACGCGCTATTACACTTGCAGCGGAGAGGTCACGATCGGCGACGCGCCGGTTGAGGTGATCGCGCATCCGCTGACCGCCAAAGCCAGGCCGATACCGCTCGCGACACTCACCCGATCCGGCCCGTTCAGTCTGGCGCTCAACGACGCGTTCCCGGCCGCGGATGAAGTTCCCTTCACACTCGAGTTCAAACGTGGCGCTGGCGCGGTGACGGCGTTCTCTATCACAGAAACGCTTCCCGTCGCCCCCGAGCCGCGCTCGCCGCTCGACAACGCCGACATCACCGACATCGCCACCATGTTCCGCTGGCGGGCGATTCCCCTGGTGGTCGACTACGAAATTCAGTGGTCGCGCTCGCCGGATTTCGCCGCCCCGGTGGTGGCGCGCTTCGCGATGAGCCAGGATCACCCCTGGTATATCCCGCCGAAGGACCAACTTCCCTCGGCCGGCAAATGGCATTGGCGCGTGCGCGGCGTGAAAGGATCGATCAACGGCGCCTGGTCCGCGCCGCATTCCTTCACAGTCAATACCGATTACGCCCGCAAGCCGCTGGTTCGATCGATCTCGGCCGACAATCCGCTTTTCACGCTCGAAGCCTCGAAGTGGACGCCCTACACCCAGTTTCAATCGGACATGCCCGCTGAAATCCGGCCTTACGTCGGCATCATCGTCGAAGGATTCATCGACAAGGGACTGACGATCCAGGAAGCGCTGGCCGGCGTAGACAAGATTCCCCATCCCTTCCTGATGCGCACCCATCCACCCACGCAGATCAGCCTGGCGGACATCGAATGGGTCTGCCAGAATTTTCCAAATTTCATCGGCATCCAGGGCGGCGAGACCATCAAGAAACTCTACGAACCCGCGACGCCGCGCACCGGCGATGGCGAATACCATCGCCGAATGGTGATGCTGCTGGCGAAGTACGGCCGGTTCTTCCACGAAGCCGATGGCACTTACAAAGACGATGCCTGGCAGGACCTCTGGGATCGGCAACAGGATTTCCTCAAAGAATTCGGCCAATACATCGTCCTCACCCAGAAAAACAACATCATCCGCCGCCAGTTCTATACCCAGAGCGCGGTGATGGGCCTTTGGCTCGGCGGCATTACGCTCGCGCATGGCGCGTGGGAGGATGGCGGCTTCTACTGGCAGAATGCCGGCTTTGACGGCATCGATGTCTGTCGCGGCGAGCGCAGCGGGAAACTCAACACCATGCCCCGTTCCTTCTGGAGCCTGATGTGCGCGCAGGGCATCGCCCGCGGTTGCGGAATCTACAGCCTTGACGGCCAGACCTTGATGGAATCCAGCCGCTATCTCGCCAAACGCCCCGAGGGCGCGTGGCGCTCGGCGCTCTGGGATGACAACTACAAGACGACCGATACCTTCAAACGCTTTCTCGTTCCGCTGATCCAGGCGACGGTGAAGCATCATCTTGTTCCAACCAAAGGCGAGGTACTGCGAAACGTCCGCCTGGCGGTCTACAACGATAAGGCCATTCAGCCCGATGCGCTCGCATGGCCGCACTACATGGAATATGGGCCGCTCTTCGCGGGGACTTACGGCTTCAAGAAGATGGGAAACATCGATGGCCAGCTCTGGGAGATCTTCCAGAACACGGGCCGATACCATTTCATTCCCGTGTTGCCCCAGGGCAATGTGCCGATCGATGGAACGATTGAAAATCTGCCTGTCTCGCGGCTTCAGAATGTGGTTGGTGTGCGCGAGCGCTTCAATGCCGCGTATCCGGCCTGGTACGAGGGGGATGCGTTTGTGGAGCACGTTGGCGACACCCTCGTGATATTGAACGCCAACGAAAATACCGATACAGCGCAGACCTATTCCGTTCCGCTGCACACGGAGCTGGTGCAGTCGCTTTCCGGAAAGATCGAAGTCCACTCTTTTGTCGTCGCAAGGGTGGAGGATCGTGGAAAGCAGTTCTGGCTTCAGTCCAACGCCGAATACGCCGACCGCGCAACCGAGCTCGCGTTCAAATGCAGCCGCAAACCCGATTGGCAAATCACGCCCGCATCCGCGGGTAAGGTTCTCTGGGACGAAAGCCGAACGACCTTGAGCATGAAACTCAACCACCAAGGTGGCGCCGTGGAAGTCCTGTTGAAATGATCCGCCCCCCACTGATTCAACTGCCGCCCGAACATATTCCATCGCTGCATTCGTTGCGGTAACCGATTCCCGCACCTGCCTTGGGCCGCCGAGGATGTCGCCGGCGGCGCAGCCAAAGGCACAGGGCATCTAAATCCTTTACTATTCGGTATTTATGACTGGGCCGTATCCGGCTCGAACGGATGACCTCCTCCTTGTAAGGGAGGCGCTCTAGCCAACTGAGCTAACGGCCCTGCGGGGCACGCTCCAAACTTATCACATCTTCCGCCCCTTCGCATCAGCGCGCCTCGCTTCTTCGCCCCCCCCGCTACGGGTTCATCCGCATCTTGCCCGCCAGCCGGAAGCCGCCATCCACATATACGAACGACCAGAGCGACATATCCGTTCCTCCTTCGGTCTTGGCGAAGTGAACCGTGTACAGCGGCGTTTTCTCTTTCATCGCAGCCAGCAACTTCTTCTGCGCGCCTGTGGCGTTCTCGTCATCGCCGGAGGTAATCTTGGCCACCGAAATAAACGTCTTTCCCGCCTTCACCTGCGACTGGAAAAACTTCGCACCATCCTTGTCGAACGATTCGGCGAATTTGTTGTAATCCGGCAGCAATTCCTTGGCCTTCTCATCGCCGAATGTCTTCTTGAGCCAGGCCTCTCCATCCGGCACCTTCATCGATTTGACCATCGCCGCCAGTTTGTCGTTGTCGCCGGCCTTCACCACGGCGATCGTGTCTTCGATCACCTTCTTCAGCCCATCGGCCGTCTCCGGAGTCGCTGGATCGGCCGCCCGCGCGGCCTGCAATGTAAACGCGATGACCAGTGCGGATATGACGCTCAGTGCGGAAAGAATTCGCATGGGTTCACTCCTGAAAAAGTATGAATCGAAGCGTCGGCTCCGAAGGCGCAGAGAATCGTCTCAGGCCGCCCCGTCCCCGTCAAAGAAATTCAGCGGAATCCCCACACTATTCCTGATAAAGGTCGAAAACCATGACCCCCGCATCCTTGAGTTCCTTCCAATAGCGCCGGTCCGCATGCATGTCGTGGAACAATACATTCCCCTGCTTGGCGTGCCGGTCGCACAATTCATCGGCCGCGCCGGAACCCACATTGGAGTATTCAAACCGTCCATCGTTGGGGTTCTTTTCCTCCACCACCAACACCTTGTCCGCCGGCCGGCGCACCTGGGTGATCTTCGGCCGCTTTCCATCGATCGCCACCGGCGACGCGTCCCACGCCTTCGACATCGCGTAGCTGTACTTGTACGGCTGGCCGAAACCACTCTGCGCCGGGCGATCCTCCGCGACATCGCCCGGGCAGCGGAACATGACCCTGAGTTTGTCGCCCGTAACATTGAGCAACTTGGCCAGAACCGAATCGTCGATCGTCAGCCCCGCAGTCGTTGGGGGATTGCGCCAAAGCAGAAAATCATCCGGAAACTCGCCGTTGCCATTGGAGGCCGGCCGCGGCAGGTATCCCTTGTTCTCCTGCGAATACATCATCATTGCGTTGCCGATCTGCTTGAGATTGCTCAAACAGGCCGCCCATTGCCCCTGGGCCCGCGCCTTATTGAGCGCTGGAAGCAGGATCCCAATCAGCAGCGCAATGATTCCAATTACGACCAGCAGTTCCACGAGCGTGAAGGCACGTCGGCATTTCGAGAACAAGGTTGGCACGGCACGGCGCATGGTTCCTCCGGCAGCATTGAGCAAAAACAGAAGTGGTACGGACATGTTACGTCCATGTTCGCCGGATACCAATAGGAGAATTGCCCGCAACATCCAAATCAACCCCCAGCGGATGCGTTGGAAGGAGTCTGTTAGGGCAATGGCGTTCCACTCGCTCGGATTTTCGTTTGGTATACTCACCGCGTCCGGTAACCGCTCCGATCGCTCTCGAATGGATAATCCGCCCCGCGCAAACCCACACTCCCATGCCCACCCCCATGTTCGAACAACTCGAATCCCGAATCGTCCTCTCCGCCTTCATCACCGGCGCTACTCTCGCCTTCGTCGGCCCGCCCGCCATCGCCCAACCTGCCGCACGCGCCGCCTCGCAGTCTTCCACGCGCCCGGCCACGACTCATCCCTCGGCCACCCTGCCCGCTGCCACCCAGCGCGCCGAGCCGATGCTCCGCGCGGTCGATCTTTCCGGCGTCAAATCCTTCGTCTACCAGCTCCAGAACATCGACCTCAACGCCATCGCCAAAACCAAGTTCGACCTCGCCGTCATCGACTACTCCGAGGATGGCTCCGATGAGCAGCGCTTCAGCGCCAAGCAAATCCGCCACGTCCGCGAAGGCGCGGGCGGCGGCGATCGCAAGACGGTTCTCGCCTATATGAGCATCGGGGAGGCCGAGGATTATCGCTGGTACTGGAAGAAGGAGTGGGATGCCAAAAACGATGGCAAGCCCGACCGCGCCGCCCCCAAATGGCTTGGCCCGGTCGACCCCGATTGGCCGGGCAATTACAAGGTCAAATACTGGGACCCGGCCTGGCAGGGGATCGTCAAGCAGTACCTCGATCGCGTCATCGATGCCGGCTTCGATGGCGTCTATCTCGATATCATCGATGCCTATGAGTTCTGGGGTCCCGGCGGCGCATCGGGCCTGGGCCGGAAAACCGCCGAGGCCGAGATGGTCGATTTCGTCAAATCCATCGCCGCATACGCGCGCGAAACAAAAGGCGTCAAACACTTTCTCGTCTTCGTGCAGAATGCCGAGGAACTCGCCAGCCACAAGGACTACCTCGACACCGTCAGCGGCATCGGCAAGGAAGACACCTGGTACGATGGCAACACTGCCAACAAACCGGCCGACATCGCCGACACCCTCGCCAACCTCGACCTCTTCAAAAAATCCGGCAAGCTCGTCCTCACCATCGACTACGTCACCCGCACCCGCACCATCAACGATTTCTACGCCAAATCCACTGCCAAAGGCTATATCCCCTACGCCTCAACGCGCGATCTGGATCGGCTTACGATCAATAAAGGGCATGAGCCAAAGTGAGAATCTCCGATTGACGCTGGGCTTGGGTCTTGCAGGGTGCCACGGCCAAGCGCCTGACACCTTTCGAATACCAGTGTCGAAATCGCTTGGCCGTGCCTTTCGCATGAACGTGTCCATCTCACCAAAGCACGGCCACGCGATAACCTCTTTCGTACGCGAGTGCCGCCAGCCGCGTTGCCGTGGCACCCATGACACCGCCGCGCGATTCTTCAATCCGCAATCCGCAATCGACAATCCGCAATGGCGCCCCAATCCCCAATGGCATTTACCCCTCTCCCCCTGTAAATTCACGAACGCGGCCCACACCGCCCGAACCCCAATCAACCGCCCGCGCAGGATGCAGTCTATGGCCAAGCACACGATCGTTCTCATTCCCGGCGATGGCATCGGCCCCGAGGTCACCAACGCCGCCAAGCGCGTTTTCGCCGCCGCCGGCCTGAGCGTCGATTGGATCGAAGTCCCGGCCGGCGCTACCGCGCTCGAGCAGGGCCACGACAACGTCCTCCCCGAGCGCACGCTGGCCGCCATCAAAGCCCACAAAGTCGCCCTCAAAGGCCCGGTCACCACGCCGGTTGGCAAGGGCTTCAAGAGCGTCAACGTCCAGCTCCGCCAGAAGCTCAATCTCTACGCCGCGGTGCGCCCCGTGCGCTCAATGCCGGGGATCAAGACGCGCTATGAAAATGTCGACCTGGTCATCGTCCGCGAGAACACCGAAGGCCTCTACAGCGGCATCGAAAATGAAGTCGTCCCCGGCGTGGTCACCAGCATGAAAGTCGCCTCCGAGGCCGCCTGCCTGCGGATCGCGCGCTACGCCTTCCGCTACGCCAACCGTCGCCAGCGCCGCCGCGTGACGGTCTTCCACAAGGCCAACATCATGAAGCTGACCGATGGCCTGTTTCTCAAGTGCGCCAAGCGCATCAACGAAGAGGAATACCCCAACATCCAGTACGAGGAAGTCATCATCGATGCCGGCTGCATGAAGCTCATCCAGGACCCCACCAAGTTCGATGTCCTGCTGATGGAAAATCTCTACGGCGACCTGGTCAGCGACATGTGCGCCGGCCTGGTCGGCGGGCTGGGCGTCACCCCCGGCGCGAATATCGGCGATGAGGCGGCCGTCTTCGAAGCCGTCCACGGCAGCGCCCCCGATATCGCCGGCAAGGGCATCGCCAACCCGCTGGCCGTCATCATGTCGGGTGTGATGATGCTCAATCATCTCCACGAAGAAGCCATCGCCGCGAAAATCAAAACGGCCTACGATACGGTCCTGGCTGCGGGCGACCCAAAATGCCTCACCCGCGATCTGGGCGGATCGGCCGGCACGGATGCATTCGCCGATGCACTGATCGACAAACTGAAATAAGTGCGGGCCCGTGTGAATCGGCCGCACCACAAAACAACTCACCGGTCCTTCAAAATCCGCCTGAGCACGGTCTGCAGAATTCCACCGTTGCGGTAATACTCCAATTCCACCGGTGTATCGATCCGGCAGATGGTGGTGAACTCGGTGCGCTTTCCATCGGCCGCGGAGGCGACGACCTGGAGCTTCTGCATCGGCTTGAGCGCATCGCTCAGGCCGATGATTTCGTAGTTCTCTTCACCGGTCAGCCCGAGCGTGGCGCGGCTTTCTCCCTTGGAGAAGACCAGCGGCAGCACGCCCATGCCGACCAGATTCGAGCGATGAATGCGCTCGAAGCTTTCGGCAATCACCACCCGCACGCCGAGGAGGAACGTTCCCTTGGCCGCCCAGTCGCGCGAGGAGCCCATGCCGTAATCCTTGCCGGCGATGACCAGCAGCGGCGTGCCGGTTTCCTTGTACTTCAATGAAGCATCGTAGATCGGCATGATGCCGTTGGTCGGCAAATAGCGGGTGATCCCGCCTTCGATTCCAGGCACGAGCAGATTTTTCAGGCGGATATTCGCGAACGTGCCGCGGGTCATCACCTGGTCGGCCCCGCGCCGCGCGCCGTACTGATTGAAATCGGCCACGGGCACATGATTGTCCATCAGGTACTTCCCGGCCGGGCTGTCCTTCTTGATATTGCCGGCCGGCGAGATGTGATCGGTCGTGACGCTGTCCCCCACCAGCACCAGCACCCGCGCATCCTTGATCGCCGCGATCGGCGCGGCCTGCGGCGCCAGGCTCGTGAAAAACGGCGGCTCCTGCACATACGTTGAGGTTGGATTCCACTCGAAGAGTTCCCCACCGTGAACCGGGATCGCATTCCACGGCTCGCTCTTCTCGCCGACATTGGCGTACTGCTTCTTGAACATCACCGCATCGATGCACGAGGACATGGTCGCGCTGACTTCCGCCTGGGTCGGCCAGACATCCTTCAGATACACCGGCGCGCCATTCGATCCGGTTCCCAGCGGCTGGGCCACCAGGTCGATATCCACGGTCCCCGCGATCGCATAGGCCACCACCAGGGGCGGGCTGGCGAGGTAATTCGCCTTCACATGCGGATTGATGCGCCCCTCGAAATTGCGGTTGCCCGAAAGCACCGAGGCGGCGACGGTATCGTGCGCCTCGATCTCCTTGGAGACCCATTCCGGCAGCGGCCCGGAGTTGCCGATACATGTAGTACAACCGTAGCCGACCGTATTAAAACCGAGCTTGTCGAGATATTCGGTCAGCCCCGCCTTATTGAAATAATCGGTCACCACGCGCGAGCCGGGCGCGAGCGAGGTCTTGACGTACTTGGGAACCGTCAGCCCCTTTTCGACAGCCTTTTTCGCGAGAAGACCGGCCGCCAGCATGACCGAGGGATTGGAGGTATTGGTGCAGGAAGTGATGGCCGCGATGACCACCGCGCCGTCGCTGACCAGCGGCTTTGCGGTTACCCCCGACGCAGCCCCCGCCGCGATCGCCGCGGTATTTTTCGCCAGGGCCTCCTTGTACGCATCGCGATAATTCGCCCGGACCCCCGGCAGATCCACGCGATCCTGCGGGCGCTTGGGCCCGGCCAGGCTCGGCCGGACGGTCGCCAAATCCAGCTCCAACGTCTGCGTGAAAATCGGCTCGACCTTCTCCTGCCGCCAGAGCCCCTGATCCTTGCAGTAGCGCTCGACCAGATCGATCTGCTCGGGCGTGCGCCCGGTCTGGCGGAGGTAGGCCAGCGTCTGCTCATCCACCGGGAAGAAGCCGATGGTCGCGCCATATTCGGGCGCCATGTTGGCGATGGTCGCGCGGTCGGCCAGCGACATATGCGACAACCCATCGCCGAAGAACTCGACGAATTTTTCGACCACGCCAAACTTGCGCAGGAGCTGCGTCACCACCAGAACCAGATCGGTTGCAGTGGACCCTTCGGGCAGTTTTCCCGTCAGCTTGAACCCGACCACATCCGGCGTCACCAGATAAATCGCCTGCCCGAGCATGCAGGCCTCGGCCTCGATCCCGCCCACGCCCCAGCCGACCACGCCCAGGCCATTGATCATGGTGGTGTGCGAATCGGTGCCGACCAGCGTATCGGGATAGGCCACGCCATCGCGCGTGAAGACGACCTTGGCGAGGTACTCGAGGTTGACCTGATGGACGATGCCGGTGCCGGGTGGCACCACCGAGAAATTATTGAAGGCGCGCTGGCCCCACTTGAGGAATTCATAGCGCTCGCGATTGCGCTCGAACTCTTTTTCGGTGTTGTGGAGAAGCGCCAGCGGGTTGGCGTATTCATCCACCTGCACGGAGTGATCGATCACTAGGTCCACCGGCACCAGCGGGTTGATCTTCTGCGGATCGCCTCCGGCGCGCTTCATGGCCGAGCGCATGGCGGCCAGATCGACGACGCAGGGCACGCCCGTGAAGTCCTGGAGGATGACGCGGGCGACCTTGAACGGCACCTCGCGCGGCTCGTTGCCCTTGGGGCTCCAGTTGGCCAGGCGCTTGACATCCTCGGAGCTGACTTCGAATTCATCGAGGTTGCGCAGGCAGCTTTCCAGCAAGACCTTGATCGAAAACGGCAGGCGATCGATGTTGGCGACCCCGGCCTCCTGCAAAGCCCCCAACCTGTAATAAGCCAGATCGCCGGCTTTGGACTTGAGGATCGCTTTGGCGTTGAACGGATTGAGTATGTTGGCCATGTTTTTGCGGTTGATTTGAGGCGGATTCTCAGGACGAAAAGGTCATCTTATGCGCCGGATGGAGGTTGGGAAGGGGCGGACGGGGTGAGGGTGAACGCAATGCAGGGCAATCGCATATGGTATGAGATGGGCAGCAATTGCGGATTTCGGATTGCGGATTGCGGATTGAATTGCGGTCTTCAACCCGCAATCCACAATCCGAAATGGATGCGACAGGATTGACATGCAATTGCCCTGGAACGCAAGGGGGAGGAACTGAAATTGGAATGGGTCGGAGAAACCATGGGCATTCGGCGAAATCTAAACGAGGATTTCAAGGAAGCAAAGGCGCTGCATGGAATCGTCACGTCGCCGCCGGTGTCGGATGCGCCGATTCCCGCGAAAACGCCGAAAGCCAAGCCGGTCCCGAAGCCACCGTCGAAGAAGGACGCGGCCGGGGTGGCACAGGTCATGGTGGGGCTGGGGAACGATCGAGAAATGGGCGGTTTAAGGGCACGCTGCCGCGACGGCCGCAGCGATACTCGCCGCGGCCTCATGCAAGCCCGTGGAGTCCGCGAGGGCGCGGACCACCTGGCCATCCAGATTTCCCTTATCAACTTCTTCGTCGATGATGCAAAAGCATCGGTCGATCGAGAATGCCTTGCGATAAGGTCGGTCGGTGCTCAAAGCATCGAATACATCAGCGGCCGCGACAATCTTCGGAAGCATGGGGATCTGGTCGTCCGATAATCCATCCGGATAACCCGTGCCATTGGGTTTTTCGTGATGCCAGCGGACGATGGGGAGCACTTCTTTGAACGTCCGCAGGGGAAAGAGGATGTCGTAGCCGATGATCGGGTGGCGGCGCATGATGGCCATTTCCTCATCCGTCAGCTTCCCGGGCTTGTTGAGGATGTGGTCGGGGATTCCAATCTTACCGATGTCATGCACCAGGCCGCCGGTTTTAAGGGCGGCCAATGCACCCGCGTCCACTCCCATGCGCCGGCCGATTTCCACGGCATACATTCCCACACGGTCGACATGGCCGCAGGTGTAGGAATCCTTGCCTTCGACGGCGTTGGCCAGGGCCGCGATGATGGTCCCGGCATCTTCCATCGAATCCGTCGCGTGCTTGAGTCGGGCGGCTTTCTCCAGCCGCAGGGCGATTTCACGCTCGCTCATCTGCCCCGAAATGCAATCGTCGGCCCCACTTTCGTAAAGATCCACCTTCCAGGCCGCCTGGTCTTCGCGGAGGAGCACGACAACCGAGTAGTGCTTCAGGCGTGAATCGAATTTGATTGAACGGCAAATTTCGGCAACCTCATCGCAGTCGCTGCCCGGGGAGAGCACAACCACATCGATCTCGACGCTGGTGCGGAGCCACCGGAGCAGTTCCCGACTGGTCTGGACGGTCTCTTCAGCCCATCCCAGCGAGCCAAGCAATTGCCGAATTCGCCCTATTTCCGTGCCGCTGTCGTGCAATATGAATCTGGGTGCGCCGGTACTGACTCGCATGGTGCATCGCCTTTCGATTGCATGCAATAATTAACAATGATCGCTGCCAATCTCTAATCGGATCACAGCGGATGAGACTTGCATTGTTCGATCCGCCTTTCACCGACACGATCCTCAACCAACATGGCGATGATGTGAAATCCCCGGTCAACCGCGTATTCATTCCAGAACTAATCGATCTCCATGCGGAATTTTGACGAAATGTTCTGATATGGCAGTCCCCACCGGCAAACCGTCCACTTCATGCGCATCCAATTCGGAGA
>JBBRTW010000043.1:0-25137 GCA_038244055.1 Tepidisphaerales bacterium
TGCCGGCGAGGCGCTCGATAACCGTGAAGAGGGCCTGGGTGCCGGCTTTGCCTTCGCCGGCGGATTGGGCGCTGGTGAAGAGTTGATGGACCAGGGCGAGGGCGGGCAGGGGGGTTTTGGCGCTGGCGGCGGCTTCGAGGACCAGGCGGAGATCTTTCTGCTGGAGGTCGATGGTGAAGCCAGGGGCGAAATCGCCTTTGAGCATTCTCGGGCCGAGGTTTTGCAGTTGCCATGAACCGGCCGCGCCGCCGGCGAGGGCGGCGATGGTTTTCTCGGGGTCGAGGCCGGCATTTCTGGCGAAAACCAAGGCTTCGCAGACGGCGAGATTGGTGACCGAGACGAGGATTTGATTGACGAGCTTGGTGTACTGCCCCGCGCCGACGAGGCCGCAATGGGTGATCGTCTTGCCCATGAGTTTAAGGAGCGGTTCGACGGTGGTGAAGGCGTTGGACGGGCCGCCGACCATGATGGAAAGTGTGGCGTTGCGTGCGCCGACATCGCCGCCGGAGACGGGGGCGTCGAGAAGCGTTGCGCCGGATTTTTCGAGCGTGGCGGACATATCCTGAGTGGCGGTTGGGGAGATGGTGGAGTGATCGACGACGATCAGGCCGGGGCGGGCGGCGTGGATGATGCCGTTGTGGCCGAGAAGGACGGCGCGGACATCGGGCGTGTCGGTGACGCAGACGAAGACGATGTCGGAATTGCGTGCGGCGTCGGCGGGGGAACTGGCCCAAGTCGCGCCCTGGTCGAGGAGCGGCTGGGCCTTGGATTGGGTGCGGGAGTGGAGGGTGAGGGAGTGGCCGGCTTTGAGGAGATGGCCGGCCATGGGGAGGCCCATGATTCCGAGGCCGATGAAGGCGAGTTTTTGAGAGGGCATGAAGGCGATTCTACAGGATGCCGGTTTGGGTGGCATGGGTAATGGTACTCCATTACCCGTGTCAGCTATTTCGTCAGGTACATCACCAGCAGAATGATATTGGCGACAAGCGACAACCCCGAGAAGGCGGCCAGCACCAGCACCATCGGATTCGACCAGACCGATACGGTCTGGAAGGAGACGGGGGAGATATCGACGGTCTTGCCGGTTTCTTCGAGTTTCTCGAATTGCTCGAGATGAACGGCGCGCCGGGCGTGGATGGGAGGCTCGCCGCGGCGGACGGCGTGGAGATCTTCGAGCATGTCCTCGGTGGCCTGATAGCGGTCGTCGCGGTTCTTGGCCATGGCGATGTCGATGATCTCGCCGATGCCGGCCGAGAGGGCCGTGTTGACGTGGTCGGCCGGCGTCAGCGGCTGCTTGAGATGCTTGTGCATGACGGCCGAGGGAGTTTCGCCTTCGAAGGGGGGCCGGCCGGTGACCAGGTGATACATGGTCGCGCCCAGCGAGTAGATATCAGCGCGGAAATCGATATCGACATCGCCGCGAATCTGCTCGGGGGAAATGTAGTAAGGGGTGCCGTAGGCTTTGCCGGCTTCGAGTTGGGCGGCCTCTTTGTCATCCATGGCGCGGGCCAGGCCGAGGTCGGTCAGCTTGCCGACGCCGTCTTTGGTGAGCAGGATATTCTTGGGCTTCACATCGCGATGGATCAGGTTGCGTTTGTGGGCATGGGCCAGGGCATCGCAGATCTGGATCATGACATCGAGCGCTTCGGCCTCGGAGAAATTCCGGCCTTCGCCCACCGGCGGCGGCTGCATGATGTCGTAGAGGGTCAGGCCCTCGACATATTCCATCACGAAGAAGTGATAGCCTTCGGGGGAAACGCCGACGTCAATGGCCTGCACGATGTTGTTGTGGGAGAGGCGGGCGGCGGCGCGGCCTTCTTTGTAGAAGCGGTCGACGAACTCGGGATTTTCGGAGAATTTGCGGGGCAGGACTTTGACCGCGACGATGCGGTCCAGGGACATCTGCCGGGCCTTGTAGACGGTGGCCATGGCCCCTTTGCCGAGTTTGCCGAGGAGCTGATACCCGGGGATTTGCGAGCTGGCGCGGCGCTCTTCGACCTGCTTGCGGATGCGCTTGGCCTGATTGGCGGTGATGAAGTTGTTCTCGACCAGGAGATCGGTGAGCGAGCGCTGGTTGGGGTCGGAGGATTGTTTCTGCTGCTCGCGGCAGAAGTCGATTTCAGGCTTGGTGACCAGACCGAGGTCAACAACGACTCTGCCCACCTCGGTGTCGAGGTTTGAAACTCCAGTGCCGGCTGCGCTGCTGTCGTCGTTTGTCATTGCTCCAGGTGAGCCGCTGCTCGATTAACCGGGTGGTCGGGGCTTCAAACATCGTATCGGCGCGCCGGAATGGCAGGATTGATACTTCGTGGAATTATACGCCGCACCGGAAATTCCGGGCAGAGCGTAAGTTGAAAAAATCGCGGTTCAAGTGGAAATAGTGAAAATAGAAATATCAGACGTTGACACTCGGTGGAATCCGGATCATCCCGGCTTGGCGGGCGCTGGTTCGATGCCGGTCAGGCGGAAGATTTTTCCGGTGCCTTTTTTAATGCTGGGGGAGCCGTTTTTCATTTCCATCTGGCCGAAGTCGAGGATGTACATCGCGCCATCGGGTCCGAATTTGACATCGACGGGGCGCTCAAGGGCATCCGTGGCGTCTTTGGAATGTTTGCTGGCCGGGCCGTCGGAGGTATTGCGGACGAGGTCTTCCACCTTGCGGCTGTCGATATTGACGACGACGACTTTGTAACCTGTGGGGCCTTTGATGGGGAAGCCGCTGGTGGCGAAGGGGGCGCGATCGCCGAAGAGCGCGACAATCGCATCGCCGCGATATTTGCGGAAAGCGCCCGAGGAGGGCGCGAAATCGAACTTGCTGGCACCGGACAATGGCTTGAATGTGCCGAAGACGAATGCGCCGGGCGTGGGGGGGATGAGCCGGCTGGCGGCGTGATCGATCAGGAAGCGGATATCGGGATAGCCCGAGCGGATGACGAGGTCGCGCGGGGGTTGGAAGGTGCCGCGCTCCGCGCCGGCAGCTTTTTCGGTGATGGGGCGGAGATCGGCCGAGAAGTCGGGCCAGCCATACCAGGTTTCGCCGCCGGCCATTTTGAGAAAGGCATCGTTGTCATCCATGACCGGCCGGGAGCCGCGAAGATCCATCCCCTGGTTGGTCATGTAGAGGGTGCCGTATTCGTTGAAGGTCAACCCGGCGGGATCGCGGACGCCGTGGGCTTCGACCTTGAGGTCGCCGCCGCCCTGGTCGACGGAATAGACTGCGGCGGTGGGCTTGCCATTGGGAAGGGGAATGCCGGTCTGATCGGATGCGCCGAACTTCTGGAAAGGCCCGGTGACGGCGAGATCTTTGCCGCCGAAGATCGAGGCGAAGGGATTGACGGTATCGAAGCGGAAACCGTTGAGCTTCACATCGACGTAAGGAACATCGCAGAAGCCGGGGAATTCCTTGACCCAGCCTTTTTGCAGGTTATCCAGGCCTACAACGCCGGAGTTGGTGGCCGCGCCGACGCCGAAATAGAGCCGGCCATTGGGGTGGACGGCGATATCGGTCATGGAGTAATCGCCGCGCGTGGGAAGATCGGCGACGATCGTCTTGGGGGGCGTATCATCGTAGGAGAAGGCGGTGACGCGGCCGCGGCCATTTTCATCGCGGTGGGTGATGAAGATTTTCCCGCCGGTGGCGACCATGCCCCCGACGGGGGCGTGCATGCGGAAGGATTTGGAGAGGAAGGCCGGCAGGCGCGTGCCGCGGGGATAGATATCGAAATAGCTGCCGTCTTTTTTGAAGCCGTATATGTGAGGCTCGCCGCTGTCGATGCCCGATTCGGCGATGAGGAGGGAGCCATCGGCGTCGAAGCAGATGGCGGTGGGGGCGGTGAGGCCTTTGATGTAGGGTTTGAGCTCGAAGCCGGGAGGGTATTCGACGATAGCGCGGTCGATGACAGGTGGGTTCTGGAGAATTTCGGGGGCCGATTGGCAGCCGGCGATGAGGCCGAGCGCGGCGGTGAAGCACAGGGGCAGCCAAACGCGCAGGGAATAGAATTTCGGCCTGCGAACGCGCTGCGGTTGGGAAGGAGGATCGTTATACATCGTCAGCCAGAACTCCCGTTGAGCTTGAGTAAGGTAGGGTAATGGATGAGGATTGATAGGACAAGGAAGGAAGTGGGATCGAGAAAGCGGAGTTCGCAGGTATAATTCCGACCATAGGTTATGGAATGATGAAGGCGGATTTCAGGCGATGAACCTCGGCGGAGTGGATTTTGGCGCTGCCGCCGCTGACTTTGAGGTTGACTGATTTTTCATCGGCTTTGGGGATGACCGGGAACGGGACGTAGACGACGCCGCCGGCCGCGAAAAGCTCGAAGCAGTTGCGGTCGGCCAGGACGGTCAGGAGGAGGTGGCCATCAATCAGAGGCGCCCAGGTCTTGTGGTTTTTGATTTGCAGCTCATTTTCGCAGTAGGTGATTTTCACACCGCGGACGATCAGTTCGATTTCGGAATTGGCGGAAGGCTGAATATCGAGGCGGGTATCGAGCAGTTCGCCGGTGGCGGCGGCCAGTGGATTAGGATCGCCGGGCTTGAGATCGGTTGGAGCGAGCTTGGTGGAATCGGCGCGGAGGGCTTCAAGCTCCTTGACGGGTAACCAACTCAGGAGTGGGCCTTCGGGGGTGGAGACGAGTTTGAGTTCCAGCGGCACGGTCATGGCCTGATTGAAGGCCATTCCCGGCGCGGGGGCCTGGAACCAGCCGATCTGAATGCGCCGGCCATCGGGGGCGGGAATATCGCTGAAGGTCTGCGCGGCGTAAAAACCCTGGCCGCGATGGCCTTTTTTCTTCTGCGTTTCGGGGGTGAAGGTTTTGCCGTCGAAGCTGCCGACCATGTAATCGCTGCTGGCGGCGGTCAGAATCCATTTGGTTTTTTTAGGATCACCATCGAGGGCGAGGGGGAAGAGGTCCGGGCATTCGAAGAATCCATCGATCTGGCTTTCGACCGTCCAGCTTTTCAAATCGGGGGAGGAGAGAAAGTGGATGGTGTCGCGGCGGGCTTTCTTCTGGCCGGGTTTTGCGGGCTCGTCGAAACCGACATAGAGGGCCATCACCCATTTGTGGGTTGGCTCGTGCCAGATCACTTTGGGATCGCGATTGCCGCCGGTGATGGTTTTGACGACTGGATTCTGATCGTACTTGGCGAAACTCCGGCCATCGGTGCTGGAGGCGATGCACTGCACGTTCGCGCCGGCGGCGGTGTAGATCAGAACGAGCGGGGGCTTTCCAGCCGCGCCCAGGCCGCTGGTGTTCTTCCAATCGACCACCGCCGACCCTGAAAACATCGGGCCAAAGCGATCGGGGTAGAGCGCGATGGGCAGTTCGCTCCAGTGGATCAAATCCTTACTGATCGCGTGTCCCCAATGCATATTGCCCCACTTGGTGCCGTAGGGGTTGAGCTGAAAGAACAAATGATATTCGCCATTGAAGTAGCAAAGGCCGTTGGGGTCATTGATCCATCCACGCATTGGTGAGAAATGGAATTGTGGGCGAAGGGGTTCGCGGTAGAGGCCATCCATTGCCTTGGGCGCATCGGCCGATTCGATGGCGGTGAGGAATTTGGATGATTCGGGTAGTTGGTCGGCCGTGATCTTGAGGGATTTGCCGGCCCACGCCGAGACATCGAGTGTGGCCCACCAATCGGGCTGACCATCGGCCGCCTCGATCGTAAACTGGCGGACTTCCTCGCCATCGACTTCGACTTTCACCTTGCGAATCTTCGCGCCGTTCTTGACGGGGATGCAGAGGAATTTGCGGTCGGCAGCGATCGTTCGCGAAGGATCGCGTTGCATGGTTTGCAG
This sequence comes from Tepidisphaerales bacterium, assembly GCA_038244055.1. GTDB lineage: Bacteria > Planctomycetota > Phycisphaerae > Tepidisphaerales > Tepidisphaeraceae > DASPKW01. The sequence continues at coordinate 5,804 of JBBRTW010000043.1, forward strand.
GGCGGGCTTGATATCAGTGAAGACGATGTGATCGACGTTGATGTGTCCCCAGCCGCCGGTGGCGTTGTCGACGACCTGAATCCGCGCGGTCTTGCCTTCCAGATCGGCGACATCCCACCCAAAACGCTCCAGATCTTCAGAGCCACCCGGTTTGAGGTTCGGGCCGGTCGCCGTGCGGACGGTTCTTCCATCCACGAGCAGGTTCATGCAGGTTTTGCCTTCGAATCCGCCGCCGCCGATGAGGAAGGAGATGTAGCGGCGTTCGATGCGAAACTCGGGCGAGGTGAGCGTGCCGATCGTGCGATCGCCGCCATGGAAGCTGTTGACCAGGCGCTTGCCGGCGTAGCCGTTGACGGGCATCTGGCCCGGCAGGGTGCCCTCGGCCGGGCCGTCGCCGAAGGCCTGGCCATCGGCTTTCCATTGGCCCCAGTTTTCGGCTTCGAAATCGGCGAAGAGGAGATCGGAGCGATCGGCACGATCGGCGCAGAGGGCCGCGCTGGCGAAAAGAGTAAACAGGGCGGCCACGATAAAGGGGGAAATGCGCATGAAGGCTCCCGTTACTCGCAATGTTTTTGGGCTTTGAATGGCTGACATGGGCAAGATGCCACCAGCAGAACCAATCGTTGCATGGAATCTCCTCCGATGCAGAGGGTTATACTTGCGTCTGCTCGCACTGGCCAACTCCGACTCGTTTCGGCAACGGTCGCGGCCGCTGAATTGATCCGGCCGCCCTCCTCAATTCGCATCCACCTTATCCGAAATTGCCGTCGAAACCACTCAAATTACCCTTCCGGCCATTCCACGGAGCGGGAAAGCGCTTAGGCTCCCAATCTCATGACCGGGAAGAAGCCGGCCTGTTCGCGATCCGATCGCCCCTGGCGGCTTTGAAAATGGGCCTTTCGCATGCACGGGGTGGTATGTCGCTTGTAATGCTTAGGCCAGTGATGTTTAGTCCCGCGTGTTCTGGAGTGACTGATCTTGGATAAGACCCGAACAACCCGAATCAAAGCCGTGGCACTGGCCGCGGGTCTTTGCATTGTGGTGGCGTTCTGGGCCGGATGCAGCGAAGAGCGGAATTACCAGACGTTGAGTTTCTTTTTCGATGGCGTGCCCGACCCGCATGCGGTCGCCACAACCCAGGGGATCGTTCGCGAAGATGGATCGACGACTGGCGGCCCTCCCCGGCCGGCCGGGACAGTGATGTCCGTCCATAAGCCGTACGCCGATCAGAAATGCACCGAATGCCATGCCGGCACCTCGATCACAGTTTCGGCGGTGCAGGATCCCAATCTTTGCAGCAAATGCCACGAGAAGGTTTTCCAGGGGCATACGGCGATGCATGGCCCGGTGATTGGCAAGGCGTGCCTCTGGTGCCACGAGCCGCATGAGTCGGCCTCCAAATCGCTCCTGAAAACCACAGCGCCTTCGCTCTGCCTGCAATGCCACGAGCGCGAGCTGCTCAGTACGAAAGAGCCCGCGCATACCTCCCCAACCACGAGCTGCCTGGATTGCCACAACGGCCATGGCGGCGAAAAGATCCCGTTCCTCCGCGCTTCGTACACAACCACCCGGCCGGTGAAGACGCCGGGCTGAAGGAGACTCGCATCATGGCTTATCGCGTCCTCGAATCCGCGACTCTGGCGCCGGGCGTCCAGCGGCTGGTGATCGAAGCGCCGCATGTGGTTCGCCATTGCGGGCCGGGGCAGTTTGTGATCGTTCGGGCGAGCTCCGATGGCGAGCGCATTCCGCTGACGGTGGCGCATTCGGACCGGGCGCGCGGGCTGGTCACGCTGATTATCCAGGCGGTGGGGCACACCACGCAGCGGCTGTGCGAAGTTCAAGCCGGCGGCACCATTTCGGATATTGTCGGCCCGCTCGGCAAGGCGACGGAGATTGGCAATGTCGGGCATGCGGTCATCGTCGGCGGCGGCGTGGGGACGGCTGTCATTTATCCACAGGCGAGCGCGCTCAAGACGGCGGGGAATACGGTATCGGCCATTATCGGCGGGCGATCAGCGCCTTATGTCATTCTTGAAAAAGAGCTCTCCGCCCTTTGCGATGCGGTTTATCCCTGCACGGATGATGGGAGCCTGGGATTCCATGGCTTTGTCACCGCGCGATTGAACAAGCTGATCGCCGATTCGGCCGGGGCCAATCCCGTCAAACTCGTTCTCTGCGCCGGGCCGGTGCCGATGATGCGGGCGATCGCCGAACTGACCCGGCCGCTGGCAATTCATACCGTGGCTTCGCTGAATCCGGTGATGGTGGATGGCACGGGCATGTGCGGCGGCTGCCGGGTGACGGTCAATGGCAATGCGATGTTCGCCTGCGTGGACGGCCCGGAATTCGATGCTCATCAGGTTGATTTCACCGCGTTGAGCGACCGCCTGACGGCCTACCGCGAGCAGGAGAAACGCGCCATCGAGCGGCATACCTGCAATCTGCACAAGCAGGCGGATGCGTTGACGGCCGCGCGATCGGTTTGAGTTTTTGATCCGAATGAAGATGCAGGTATGGACCCACGTACCACAATCCAAACCTTCTGAACCCTGAACCCTGAACCCTGAACCCAAAACCCTAAACCCTGAACCCTAAACCCTGAACCCTGAACCCCAAACTCACCATGAAAGCCTCCGAACGAATGAAGATCCTCCGCCAGGAGATGCCCGCACGCGATGCGCACGAGCGCTCGGCCGCGTTTGCGGAGGTGAATCTTGGCTTGAGCGAGCATGTGGCCGTTCTCGAAGCGCAGCGCTGCCTGGATTGCAAAGAGGCCAAGTGCATTCCGGGATGCCCGGTGGCGATCGATATTCCGAAATTCGTCAGCGCGGTGGCGGTGGGCAATTTCGCCGAGGCGGCGCGGGTGCTTCTGCACGACAATGCGCTGCCGGGGATTTCCGGTCGGGTCTGCCCGCAGGAAAAGCAGTGCGAGGCCGTCTGTATTCGCAGCAATGCCAAGGGCGGGCCGGTGGCGATCGGGTTTCTGGAGCGATTCGTGGCCGATTGGGCTCGGGCCCACCATGCCACGGATGCCGCGCCGCCTTCGGTGCGGACGGGGTTCAAAGTGGCGATCGTCGGCAGCGGCCCGGCCGGGCTTACGGCGGCCGGTCAACTGGCGCGGCTGGGGCATGATGTGACATTATTCGAAGCCCTGCATGAACCGGGCGGTGTGCTGGTTTACGGCATTCCGGAGTTTCGGCTGCCGAAGGAGATCGTCCGCGCGGAGGTGGATTCGCTGGTCAAGCTGGGGGTGAAGATCACCTGCAATGTGGTGATTGGCCGGACGTATACGATCGATGATCTGCTGCACGAAGAGGGATTCAACGCGGTCTTCATCGCCAATGGGGCGGGGCTGCCGATGTTCCTGGGCCTGCCGGGCGAGAACCTCAAGGGCGTTTACAGCGCCAACGAATTTCTGACGCGCGTCAATTTGATGCGCGCTTATCAGCCCGATTCGCTCACACCAGTGCTGCGGCCGAAGAAGGCGGTGGTCATCGGGGGCGGCAACACGGCCATGGATGCGGTGCGCACCTGCCGGCGTCTGGGGGCCGATCCGGCGACTCTGGTCTACCGCCGCTCGCGCGCGGAAATGCCGGCGCGGGTGGAGGAAGTGATCCATGCGGAGGAAGAGGGCATCCAGTTCACGTTCCTGACCAATCCGCTGGAAATCCTGGCCGATTCCGGCGGGTGGGTTCGCGCCATCCGGTGCCAGAAGATGGGGCTGGGCGAGCCCGACAAATCCGGGCGGCCGCGGCCGGTGCCCATTCCCGGCAGCGAATTCGACATCGAATGCGATGTGATCATCGAAGCGATCGGCACCCGCGCCAATCCGCTGCTCACCGCGACCACGCCGGACCTCAAGGTCAACGACAAGGGATACATCCAGATCGATGCCGCGGGCATGACCAGCAAGCCGGGCGTGTTCGCGGGAGGCGATATCGTGCGCGGCGCGGCCACGGTGATCCTGGCGATGGGCGATGGCAAGAAAGCGGCGGCGGCGATCGATCGGTATTTGCTGACGCCGCGGGCTTGAAGAGCGGAAATCGTGGGTCTCAATAGTCGTGCGCGATTCGGCGCTTGGGGTGCCGTCGTCTCGGCTGCCAAAGCGGGGGCAACGCCCGCACCACAATGCTTCAGGAGGGATCGCCGAGATCGCCGGTGCCCTTGCGGACCTCGGGATGGATTTCGGCTGGCGGCGCGGGAGTTTGATCGCGGCGCGGGTGGAGATTGGTGGGGCGCGGGGGGAGTCGGGCGGGGACGGGGCCGGTGATTCGTATTGGGACTGGGTGGATAGGGGAACGCAGGCGCGGCGCGGGCGAGGCGATGATGGAGGGTCCTGCGGGAAGGGTGGGGGGCACGCGCAGCGCGGTGGGGATGACCGGTTCGAATCCGCGCGGGCCGGCCGGGGTGTTGCCGCGCTTGAGGCGCGCGATGGCGGCGATGCCGATGGCGTTGCAGATCATCATGGGGACATCGACGGCCAGGAGAACGATGGGCATGCCGATCAGGGCGGATTCCAGCGAGAGCACGCCGCTGAGAAAAACCAGGACGAGGAAAATCGCGTGGAGCGAGCCGAAGACGATCAGGACGATCATCGCCCAGCGCTTGCGCCGGCCGGCGTGCAGGGCGAAGAGGAAGTAGATGGCGGCCGGGGCGAGAAAGGGAATGCCCGGGGCGAAGAGGGCGAACAGGAAGACTTCGCTCGAATCCATGCGGCCATAGGCGCGCCAGAGAAACGTGCCCATCAAAGCGATGGCGGCGCAGAGGCAGACGGTACCCATCCAGCGCGCGGAGTAGGCGGCGATGGCCATTGGGCGGATGGGGTTTCCTTTTCGGGGCAAGGGCATGGGGGGTCTACTCGAATGGTGTAATGGACGCGATCAGCGGATTTCGGGCCATTGGCCTGCATCCTGCGCCGCATCGGCCGATTCGCCGCCCGGCCGCGTTTCATCGGCCGGCGCTGGATCGCCCGATGCTTCCTCCACTGCAGCGTCCGCAGTTTCGGCGGGCTGATCCCACGATTCCGGCTGGTATACCGGTATGACCGCGGACGGTTCGCTCTGAAGCCGGCGAATGGCGCTGAAACAGCGGGCGCTGCTGTAGATGACCAGCACCAGCGTGAGCACGGTTATCCCCGAAATGACCATACCGAGCAATCCGAGGCCGATCAGGGAAACGAGAAACAGCAGCGCCGTGAAGGCCGAATGCAGCGAGGCGATGACGATGGATGTCACGGCGGCCCAGGTTCGCCCCTTTTTGAGGGGCGGCGCCAGGCAGAAATAAATAATTCCGGGAAGAAAATAGACCAGAAAAAACGCGAGCAGAAGAATGTAAATGTCCGAGCCGATGCGAGTCGAGATGCCCGTGAGTGCAAAGAGCAGCACGCCAAAGAGAATGCAGAACGCACCGGCGACCTTGTTGGAGGTGGCGGCGTTCTGAAGGATGACCCGGGCAAAGTATATCTTGCGATTGGCCATGGAATGGTTCGTTTGAAATGGACGGTTCTCAGGCGGAAATACTACACACCTACGCAGGAATTTTCCGCATTAACTTTGCTCTGTTGAAATCATCCCCTAATTAGCCGAAAGGGTCAGGAGCCGGGGGACGATGATCCAGGGCAATCGCATGTAACTCCTATCGCATCGATTTCGGATTGTGGATTGCGGATTGCGGATTGCGGATTGCGGATTGAAAACCGGATTTCAATCCACAATCCGCAATCCGAAATCCGCAATTGTTGCCCACTTCATGCCACATGCGATTGCCCTCGACGATGATCATCGCTCGACACCCCCATCTTGGCATCCCCGCTCTCTGCGATTAAGTTATCCCGTCCCATGACCCACTACATTATGCCCGTTCAGCTCCACAACGACCTTGTGGCCGCTGCGTATCGTCATCGCGGATATACGGCCGATGAGGCCCAGGCGGGGGCGAAGTTTTCGGAAATCACCGCCTGGCACGGCATCAAGACGCACAACGCGATTAAAGCACTCCACCTGGATGAATTGTTCGGCTCCAAGGCGGGCGGGTGCAAGCCGGCGGCGCAGATCGAAAAACTGCCGAGCAAATTCAAGGCGGTGGCCAAGTGGAACGCCCATCGCAAGCTCGGGCAGGCGGTGGGGTTCGAGGCGATGAAAGAGGCGATGAAACTGGCGGATGAGTATGGGGTGGGCATCGTCGCGGTGGACAATGCCTTCCACTATCTCTGGGGCGGCGGCTATGTAATCGATGCGGCCGACAAGGGATACCTGGCCTACACCTGTTGCACGGCGGCGCTGGCGGAAGTGGTGCCGTTTGGCGGGAAATATCCGACGCTGGGCACCAACCCCCATTCGTGGGCCTTCCCGACGAAGGATGCCATCGGCTACAACATCTGCATCGACTGGGCGACCAGCACGGTGGCGATGGGGCGCGTGCAGCAGTTCGTCCGCGAGGGCAAACAGCTTCCACCCGGCGCGGCCGTCGATGCCAATGGCGTGGAGACGACCGATCCGAACAAGGTAAAAGCGCTGCTGCCGTTCGGCGCGCACAAGGGGTATGGGATGTCATTGATCGACGAGCTGTACGCGGCCTACATCGGCGGATCGCTGCCGACAATTCGCAACCGCTGGGATAAAGTCACGCCCGGCGAGAAGGGTACCTGCTGCTTCTACTTCCAATGCATTCATCCCGATGCCATTTCCTCCGGCGATTTCGCGCTGCAACGATCGCAAAAGGAGAACGTGAAAAAGGTGATCGAGGACATCCTCGGGCACGGCAACGACAAGGCGATGCTCCCCGGCCAGATCGAAGCCAACGGCGCGAAGCTGAGCACCCACCATGGCGGGCTGGTCTTCACGAAGGCGGAGATCGACGCCCTGGCGGGCTACGCGGCCGAGGCGGGGTTCAAGATGGATGTGGCGGGGCTGAAGAGCGTGGAGATTTGAGCGGGATTCGCGCCCTCTGCGTCTCGGCGGTGATATTTTGATTTACCGGGCGCGGCTGCGGGAGCGGTCGCGGTCGTCATCGGGGTTGTCGGGGCGGTCGCCGGGTTTGTAGCCTGGGCGGTCGCCGCGCCTGTCGCCATCGCCGCGCCCGCCGGGGGTGGGGCGGGTATCGGGGCGGCTTTGCGGGGGCGTGGGCAGGTTGCCGATGAGTCGGCCGTAGTTTCCATCGGCGGTTTTGAAAGTGGCGGTGATGCGCACGCCGCGGATGGTGCGTTCCTGGGCATCATCGGGCTGGTCGATGCGGCCTTTGAAGGTGGCGGGCTGGCCGAGGACGGTGCCGGTGCCTTCGAAGTGGTTGGCGGTGAGGGTCAGTGTGGCATCGAGCTTGCCCGAGCCGGCGTCACCGGTCACATCCGCAGTGAGCGTGAGTTGAGTGCCGGAAATGCTGCCGGTGCCATTGCCATGGACGATGCCGCCGATGGCCAGCGAGTAGTTACCCGTGCGCGGGCGCGGCGAACCCCTGGGCGGAGGAGAAGCGCTAAACGCTTGCATCGCCAGAGTTGAAAGCAGCAGAATGGTGAACAGACGTGTCATCGAGTTTTCGGAGTATAACGCACGATTGATGAGAACGATATGAGACAAACCGCAGACTCATCAGTTTCTTAAATCCTGTTCCACCCAATGGTTAATCGGACTTTCCGGTGGGAATATCAACGTGAAAAATAGTGCCCTCGCCTGGAGTGGATTCGCAGCGGATGGTGCCGCCAAGGGCGTGGATGTGGGCCTGAACGAGCGCCAAGCCAAGTCCCATGTGGCCCGATTCATGGGAACCGGCGTTATCGACCCGATAAAACGGCTCGAATAAATAGGGCATATGTTTGGGGGCGATTCCGGGGCCGGTATCGCGGATTTCCAGGTGAACGACCCGGCCATTGGGCGAGGCGATGAGTTCAACCGCGCCGGCGGGGCGATTGTGTTCGACGGCGTTGGCCATGAGATTGGTGATAATGCTGCGAACCCGGCCGGACTGGGTAGTGATGATGCAGGAGGGGGGTAACTGGCGGCGGACGGTGATATTTCGCGACAGGCCGAGGGCGGCGGCGTGATCGGCACATTGGGAGAGAAGGGGGGTGAGGTCGATTTCGGTGGGTTCCTCATCGTGGCTGAGGGTATCAGCGCGGCATTGTTCCATGAGGCGCTCGACGAGTCGGCGGAGCAGGCGGGCATCATCGAGGGCGGATTTGAGGGCGGCCTGGTATTCATCGGCCGAGCGCGGCTTGCGGAGGGTGACTTCGGCGGTGGTGACCATGGCGGCAACCGGCGTGCGCAGTTCGTGGGAGGCATCGGCCAGGAACTGCTGCCGCTGGGCGTAGGCGCGCTCGATGCGCTCGAGCATTTCATTGAGTTTGCCGGCCATCGGCAGGAGTTCGGGCGGGAGGCGGGAGGAATCGATGCGGCGATCGAGATGGCGCGGCTCGATCGCGCCGATGACCTCGGCCGTTGCGTAGAGGGGGCGCATGGCCGCGCGGGAGACGCGCTGGGCGACCAGCGCCGTGATCAGCCCGGCGATCAGGCCAAAGGCGCTGAAGGTGAGCGCGAGGCGGTTGAGGAGCTGGTCGAGCTGATCGGCCGAGGATTGATAAATGACGGTGACGGACACGATTCGTCCGCCGGCGAGACGGGCCGTGCCGCGAAGGGTAAGCACCCGCAAACGCCGGCCATCGGGGAGCGCCGCGAAGGAGGCGGAGATGGGGGTGAGGTCCGTTGCGGAGAGGCCGCCGGCGGGTGGGGAGAGGGTTTGGCCGGTTTCGGTGCGGATGGCGTAGTAGTCGGAAGGGGGGGCGGGCGCGGAATTGGGGGATGGAGTGGTTGGATCGGCGCGGTGGGCTTTGGGCTCGCGCGCGGGCGCGTAGGCGGGGGTGGTGGTTGCGGGATGAGTGGTGGAGAGGTTGGAGTGGCTGGAGGGGTTGGTGGGGTTGGTGGTGGGATCGCACTGCGTGCGGTCGGGCGCGGATTGGGCGAGCTCCGGAATGGTCGAGGCGCGGGCGAGAAGGGCGTGATCAAGTTGTTCAATCAGCGCCCAGCGCACCGTGAAATAGGCGGTCAGGCACCCCGCGATAAGCACGGCCCAGGTGGTGAGGAGGATGGCTTGGGAGATGCGGCGGGTCATGGGTGAGCCCGAATGAAACGTGAAACGTGAAAATGTGAGCCACGAAACGGGCAGGACAACCCGATTTGCGTTTCACATTTTCACGGTTCACGTTTTCATGCAGTCCTCCCTCATCCCTCAATGCCAAGCAGATATCCCTGCCCGCGCCTTGTGTGGATCAACTTCGTCGGGAAATCCTTGTCGATCTTGTTGCGGAGGTATCCGATGTAGACGTCCACGACATTGGAGGTTGTTTCATCGTGCTGGTCGTAGAGGTGTTCCCAGATGTCGGAGCGGGAGACGACCTGGCCGGTGCGGTGGGCGAGGTATTCGAGCAGGGCGTACTCGCGGGCGGAGAGTTCGATGGTTTTCGCGCCGCGGCGGGCGAGCTTTTTGGCGGTGTCGATTTCGAGATCGCCGACGGCGATGACGGAAGATTTCTGGCCGTGCCCCCGGCGGATCATCGAGCGCACGCGGGCGACGAACTCCTCCCAGGCGAAGGGTTTGACGACGTAATCATCCGCGCCCAGGTCCAGGCCTTTGACGCGGTCGGTGACCGTGTCCTTGGCGGTGAGGCATAGGATGGGCGTCTGCACATCGCGGCGGCGCAGAACCTGGATGATGGAAAAACCATCGCGGCCGGGGAGGTTGATGTCGAGAATGATGGCGTCGTAGGGGTTGCCGCCGGCCATATGAAGGGCTTCATTGCCATCGAAGGTGAGATCGACGGCGTAGCCCTCATCGCGCAGGCCATCGGCGATCGAACGGGCGAGAGACGGATGATCTTCAGCTACCAGGATTCGCATGGCGGTCTATCTTAATGAAACTCCACGGGGAAAGATGAGAGAGCGATGAATTTATGTACCACGGGCATCTTGCCCGTGACAGCAGCTTTGCTTTTGAAAGCGCTGAATTTCCAAATGCACATCCAACATGGGCAGGATGCCCATGCTACGAAAAATTGAAATGTCAGTCGGCGACCGGGGTATCGAGGTCCTTGAGGCACTCCTGGTAGTTCATGGTGGCGGCCGAGCCATCCATGATGGCGGCGTTGATGAGGCCCGTACCGTGCCAGTCGGGGAGGGCGTCGAAGGCAAAAACGGTGGTGGGGCGGCGGAACTCGAAGAGGTTTTTGCCGGCCGCGGTGGTCTTGATATCGCCGGTGTCGCGCCAGTCGTAGCTGGAGCCATATTTCTCGAAGATGCCGCCGTCGCTGAGGCAGTGGTAGCCTTCGCGGGCGGTGATGTAGGCGCGGAGGGTGCTTTCCCAAGAGGTCTTGCTGATGTCGCTGGGGAGGGGGAAGCGGTGATCGTTGTCGCCGGCGTAGAGATTGAGGGCCAGGGCGATGTGGCGGAGGTTGGCGAGGCAGGAGACGCTCTGGCTGGAGGCTTTGGCGCGGCTGAGAACAGGGAGGAGCAAGGCGATGAGCACGGCGATAACGCCGATGACAATCAGCAGTTCGGTGATGGTGAATGCCCGGCGCGCAGCGACGAATGCAACCGTCGAGCGAACCCTTGTATAACAAGGGTGCGGTTCGGTGGTTTTGGCGGCCCGAGAAGGTGGGCGAGGCGTCATTCCCAGGTGTCGAATCAGCACGGCCGCTCCATGCGATGCATATCGGCCCCTTGGGAAACCGGCCTGCGGTCGGCCGATCTCCGCCAGTCTTTCACCAGAGTATTCGATTTGTCCCGTGCGTCAAGAAAATGATGCAGGGGATTATAAATGCAAAGGTTAGCGGAGAAATGACTTGCATCAATTGGGGGTATGGGGGCAGAATAAGGCGAATATGACAAGGCGGGGTGGGAAGTGCGTCGATCTGATGTTTGGACGGCAACTTCCCGGTTGACTTGGCGTATAGTGGAGTGGGGGAACAGGAGAACGCGATGAAGCACGGAATTGGCCGGTGGTGCGCGGGTTTGGTGGTGGGGTTGTGTGCGGCGATTGTTTATGGGGAGGAATGGAAGAATCCCAAGGCCAACATCCCGCCCAAGGCCACGCCGCAGCGCCGTAATGCGGGCGAAGGCGCTCCGCCCCTGCCATTGCCCGCAACGCCGCTTCGCCGCAGCGAGAAGAAACGCGAGCCAAGCCCGCCCGCGCTGGTGGGGAATCTGACGTTCTCCGAGACGACCCAGAAGAAGAGCGGGTTCCAGTGGGAAACGACTATCATCGATATCGAGAAGTGGGTGAATTTCACCAACGACCAGTTGGGGCAGCGCTATCGATTCGTCGGGACTGATTTCACGAAGTTCAGCTACGACCCGGCCGAGCTGCCGATCGTCTATTTCACGGGCTGGAAGGCGATGCCGAACTTGGATGATGGGACCATCCAGCGCATGCGGCAGTATCTGCTGGATGGCGGGACGTGGGTTGTGCATAGCAACTGCGGGCGTCCGGAATTTAATAATTCGTTCCGCGAACAGATCCGGCGCATGTTCCCCGATAAGGAAATGGCGGCCATCCCGACCGATCACCCGATTTTCCAGGCGTATCACAAGATCACTGAGATGCGCGTGCGGAAGGACAAGGACCCGTGGAAGACGATCCCGCCGCTGCTGGAGACGCTGAATATCGGCACGCGGGCGGCCATCATTTTTTCGCCCATCGACCTCTCCTGCGGCTGGGATGCCGATGCCAACCCGATCGAGGGCGGCATTCTGTATCATCAGCACGATGCCCTGAAACTCGGCGCGAATATCACGACCTATTGCCTGGCCGAGTATCAGTACGGCCGATTTTTCGCGCATCAAAAGGTGTATCACCAGGACGACCTGAAAACGCGCGATCAGCTTGTGCTCGGGCAGCTCGTACACAACGGCGACTGGGATTCCACGCCGCACGGTTTGCCGAACCTGCTCAAAAATATCGACCAGAGCACGACGTTGAACGTGCAGTTCAAGCGCGTGCCGGTGGACCCCGAAAAGGGCGATCTCTTCAGCTACCCGGTCATCTACATGAGCGGCCAGCGCGCCTTCGCCTTCAGCGATGCGGCCGCCAAGCGCCTGCGGGAATATCTGGATAACGGCGGCACGCTGGTGGTCGACTGCGCCATCGGCAGCAGCGAATTCGACAAAGCCTTCCGCGAGCAGATCAAGAAAGTCTACTCCGACCGCCCGCTCAAGACCCTGGCGGTGGATCATCCAATCATGAACTTCGTCCACGATGAGCGGAAGATCACCCTGGCACCCCTGGGCAAGCAGCTTTATCCGCGTATCAACACGCCGCAGTTGGAAGCGGTGGAGATCGACGGCGTGATCCGCGTGATCTATTCATCCCTGAGCATGTCGGCCGGCTGGGAGCAATTGCCGCGTGCGTATGACAAGGGGTATACGGATGAGGATTCGTTGAAGCTGGGGGTGAATGTGTTGATGTATGTGGTGAGTCATTGAGGGGCGAAGGATTAAGGATTAATAGGCGACTTCGATGCCGCATCACTCACCGTGTGCAATTCCGCGCCTTTGAACAAGCCGGGACAGAGCGCCGGAGCGCAGCGACGGAGCGCCGTCCCGGATGGGTTCCCGCCTAACACGCGCCGAATCGCTCACAATCAATTTGGCAAACGTCAAGTGGCGAGAAGGTCGTATCCAGCAATTGATTATGCACCTCACAACTGAACAACTTCGCGATCTCGTTGTCGAAACCGTGCGGAGAATCGCCGGAGATGGCCTTGTTGAACGTCGACGGATTATCGACCGAGTTGAGGAGCAAATCCGCGAGCGAGGGGAGTGGGAATTGGCAGATGATGCATGGTCAGAGTCAGTTGATCCAAAAAGCATCGGGCGAGCCAAAATCGACTACGCCATCTCAGATCTGAAGAGACAGCGCCGCCTTGAAAATCCTCAGCGAAATCGATGAGGACTACCTCAAAATGCCGAATAACATCGCGATTCCTCGAGATGATTCGCGAAACGTCTCGGATTTGCCTACTATGACCTGCAATGGTGATGGATTTGTACCGGCATATGAAGATTGGGAGCGATGATGACGACGACGGAGCATTTGTATATCGTCCGCGATGACGGGATCCTTCACGGCGAGCCCATCATCAAGGGCACGCGCACGCCCGTGCGCGCCATCGTTGAGAATTGGCGCCTCGGGATTGCGCCGGAGGACATTCCACTCCATTTGCCGCATCTGACACTCGCTCAGGTATTTGATGCCTTGAGCTACTTCGCCGACCATTCCGAGGAAATTGCCAGCTATATTGAGCGAAATCGGATTCCGGAGAGTTGGATAGACCCTAGGGTCAAGCACCTGTGAGCCGTCTTTTCATCAGCTTGTATCTGGACGAAGATGTGAGCGTCCTCATCGCCCGCCTCTTGCGGTCGCGGGCGCTGGCGGTGCTCACAACAACTGAAGCCGGCCAACGCTGCAAAACCGACGCGGAACAACTCGCCTTCGCCACGGACCGACAAATGGCGATCCTCACGCACAATCACGCGGACTTTGAAGAGCTGGCGCGGCAGTATGCGAGCGCCGGGCAAACGCATTGCGGGATCATCGTCGCCGTGCGGAGATCGCCCTATGAGATCGTGCGCCGGCTTCTCGTCCTGATCGACCAGGTCACCGCTGATGAGATGGACAATCAGCTTCTTTACATTTGATTCTCGGGCGAGGGCGGGGGCGAGGGTCTTTTGCCGCGAGATACAGGGCCTTTTCCCAATCCGCCGAAGACCCTCACCCTAACCCTCTCCCGAGTACAGGAGAGGGGACCGGGCAGCATATTTCCGACTATCGCCAACATTATACGCAGCCGGGTATATCACGTATAACGTACTCATCGATTTAGCCGAAGGAGCCTGCCTTGTCTGATACCGCCACTGGATCCCCCACCCCGCAGAATGTGGATGCGGCGGCCGTTTTTATCGAACGATTCAACTCGGTCAAGGCCAAGCTGCTGGCCGAGTTGCATAAGGTGATCATCGGGCAGGACCAGGTGCTGGAACTGCTGATGGCGGCGCTGTTCGCGCGCGGGCATTGCCTGCTGGTGGGGGTGCCGGGGCTGGCGAAAACGCTGATGATCTCGACCTTGGCGCGGGTGCTGAAATTATCATTCAACCGCATCCAGTTCACGCCCGACCTGATGCCATCGGATATCACGGGAACGGATATTCTCGAAGAAGACACGGCCACCGGAAAGCGGGCGTTTCGGTTCGTCAAAGGGCCGATCTTTTCCAACATCATCCTGGCCGATGAAATCAACCGCACGCCCCCCAAGACCCAGGCGGCGCTGCTGCAGGCGATGCAGGAGTACCAGGTGACGGCCGGCGGGCAGACGTACACGCTGGAGCCGCCGTTTTTTGTGCTGGCGACACAGAATCCGGTTGAACAGGAGGGAACGTATCCGCTTCCCGAAGCGCAGTTGGACCGGTTCATGTTCATGGTGAACATCGGGTATCCGACCAAGAAGGAGGAGCGGGCGATCGTGCGGCGGACGACGATGGATCTGGATGCCGAGCCCGAGGCGGTATTGTCGGCGGCGGACATCCTGCACGTGCAGAAGGTGCTGCGGAAACTGCCGGTGAGCGATCATGTGGTGGATTACGCGGTGAACCTGACGCGGGCGACCCGGCCCAAAGAGCCGGGGACGCCGCAGTTCATCAACGACTGGCTGACCTGGGGCGCGGGCCCGCGGGCGGCGCAGTACCTGGTCCTGGGGGCCAAGGCGTACGCAATCCTGCACGGGCGGCTGAATGTGAGCTGCGACGATGTGCGGGCGGTGGCCAAGCCGGTGTTAAGACACAGAATGTTTACCAACTTTAACGCCGATGCCGAAGGTGTCGGCCCGGATCAGATCGTGGAGGAGCTGATCAAGGTGGTTCCCGAGTCTCCCGGGGCGGAATACTCCCGGGCGACGGGCGATGGCGTGGCGGCGGCGACTTGATTCCAGGGTGTCGATTGGGATGGCCGGGGGAGTTAAGGATTGAGGGGAATCGGCGGGGAAAATACAGCGATTCATCACGGTGAATCGCGCGGGTTTCGGCGTGGGTTTTGATCGCGTTTTTGGAAAGAGTTGTGTTATCGAATGCGATGCGCCGTTGTGCAGCGGGGTGAGCCATTGCCGCGCTCGCGCGCGCTTCGAAGTGGCGGCGGAGGGGTCGCTCGATTGGCCGAAGTCAATCGAAATTTCCGCATTTTTCCACACTCGCCGATGATTCTGGCCGGACAATTCGCGGACGCCCAATCAATCGGCATACTCGTTGCATTTGAGGATCGTGGAGATGCAATTGACACCGGTTGGGTCGGTGTCATAATCATCAGGCAGCGAGTGTACTCCGGACAGCGTATCTGTTGGCGTTTGAACGGAGCCAGAGTTGTCGGAAAGGCAGAGTTGTCTTATGGCCGGACCCCAGTTTCTCACGCCCGAGCCGGTTTTTTCATCGCGTCCGAAGCGGCGTTTCACGCTTGAGCAGGCCAACAAGGCGCTGCCCTTGGTGCGCCGGGTAGTCACGGATATCGTGCAGACGCGGCAGCAGGCCTCGGACCTTCAGACGCATCTTGAGGCGGCCAGCGGGGCGCAGCACAAGCGCATCCAGGCGGATCTGGATATCGCCATCGACAAACTGCATGCTTATCTGGATGAACTCACAGAAATTGGATGTGAATTGAAGGATTTCCAGATGGGCCTGATCGATTTCACCGGCCGGCACCAGGGGCGGGATGTATGCCTCTGCTGGAAACTCGGCGAAGAGCGGGTGGCGTATTTCCACGAGATCAACTCCGGATTCGCAGGGAGGCTGCCGGTTTCGATGCTGGAGGAGGAGAAGTAGGCCGGGCGGGGTATAATGGGAGGGCGGAACTTTTTTGAAAGTAGTATGCCGGTCTGGATTCAGCATATTCTGGTTCTGACGCTCGTGGCCGGGTGCATCGTTTACACGGCCTGGCAGGGGTGGCGTTCGCTTAACGGTAAGCGGAGCAAACTGGGGAGTTGCTGCGCCAAGGGATGCGAGGGGATGCGGAAGGAAGCGCAATCGGCCGAGCAGGCGGGGCGGCGGATTGTATTTTTGCCGGTGGAGATGTTGCGGAAGAGGAAATGAATCAGGCAGGAAGAAGGGTGCATGTGGCGGAACTTTAGGAGTTGGAGGGCGGTCAGCACGGGCGGGACGCCCGTGTCACGGGGAAAAGTGATTGCCAATTGACCATCGGGGACTGTGGGGCGACAATCGGGTGCGCTTGCGATTCGCGGGCGCTGATTGGAGAAGGATATGGCCGAGGAAAAGCCGTCGTTGCACATCGATCTGGATTGGAAGAAGCAGGCGCAGGAGGAGAAGAAGCGCCTGGAGGAGGAGGAAAAGAAGCGCGCCGATGAGGCGGCGGCCGCGCGGCAGGCGGTGGCTGCGCCGGCGGCGGTGGCGCCGACGGCCAAGCCCGGGGCCGATGGGGCGGCCGAAGAAGCGGTTGCGGCGACGGGGATGCGCTCGGCGATGGCCGGGCCGGGCGGCGGGGCGCGGGCCGGGGTGCGCGAAGCGCCGGCCGCAAGTTTTATGACGATGCTCAACACGATGGTGACGCAGACGATGCTGTATCTCGGCGAAGTGCCCACCAGCAGCGGGCAGACGATGATGTCGCTGGATATGGCGCGGCATCAGGTCGACACCCTCGGCGTCCTCGAAGAAAAAACCAAAGGAAACCTGACGGAAGAAGAACAGGCGGCCCTCGATGTCGCGCTGTATGAGGTCAGGATGCGGTTTGTGAGCGTCGCCGGGCAGATTATCGCGGGTGCGAATTAACAAATCATCCTTTTCAGAATGTCCTATGGCGCGTTCTCCCACTCCATTGGATTATGCCTCGCCCCAGCGCCCTCGTGCGAACAACAACTGGGCGAGAAATCGATGGGTGGTGCGAGCGGGCTGGGTGCTGACATTTGGGCCGATCCTTGGAGTATTGCTGTGGGGCATTTTCCTGACGTCATGGGATCTGCTCGCACCGCACAAGTCCATAGTGCTTCCCGATGGATCCGAGATGTCGCCGGGCTCCGCGTCTATGGGCATTGGTCTTCTGAAACTGGTGGTTTGCCTGCTGTTCGCCGCGCTCTCGGGCGGAATAATCTGGCGGGGTTGGCGAAAGGCGGGGTAGTTCATCAACGGACCACGGACAACTGACAACTGACCACCCTCCCCAAACAATAAACCATGGACAATGGACAATTGACCCACCGACCTCCTTGCCTTTTGACCATGGCCTATTAAATTGCGTGGAGCGTCTTGAAGCCGCCTGCCGATGTAAGCGGATTTGGGATGCCGGGTCGGATGGATCGATCGTTGAACAGCCCGGGCGCGGTGATGGAATGCCGCGCGATGGGCCGCCGGAGGATGGATTTTCCGGCGTACACGAAGGCATGGATGCACGATGGCATCGGAGCAGCCCAGACAGGCGGCGCAGGCCGCGGGTGGCGGAAGCGCGAAAGCGGCGGGCGGCGTCCCGGCGAGTCCGCGGGCGGGCGGCGCGGCGAATTCCACGGCAAATCCAACGAAGCCGGCCATGACCATGGGCGGCAGGTCGGCATCGGCGGCGACCGCCCGGCCGGGTGAGGCGCGTTCCGGGCCGGCCAGGGCGGGAACTTCGGCGAGTCTGGCGGGGGCGGGGAATTTGTCGGGTGGAGGGCGGCCGCCGGGTTCCTCGGTGGTGGTGGCGAAGAAGAATAAATCCTGGAAAAAGATGCGGAATCTATGGCAGGTGCCGCTGCTGGTGATTTCGGTGGGGCTGTTTGGGGTGGCGGCGTGGCTGTTCATCGATCCCAAGCCGGGGCAGACGGTCGATCAAAAACTGGAAACCGCGCGGACTCTTCTGACCCAGGAGCGGGCCGAGGCGGCCAACGAATATCTCAATCACCTGCTGGCCAAGGAAAAGCTGACCAAGGAGCGCGAGGCCGAGGTGCATACGCTGCTGGCCGACAGTCTGGCGATGTGGCAGCAGCAGAAGAAGATCAGCATCCCGGAAAATCACCGGCGGATCGTCGAGCAGTTGTTGATCGCCCAGGAACTCGGGGCCAAGCCGACGGCGATGAGCAATCAGCGGATGGCCGAGAGTTTGGAAGCGGTCGGCCGGCCGACCGAGTCACTGATGTACTACCGGCGGGCGATGCTGATGTCGCCGGATAAGGCGATGCGTTTGCAGCGGAAGATCATCGATCTGCAACTGGCGGCCGATGACTCGGCCGGCGCGGCGGCGTCGCTCGAAGAATATCTTGGCCGGAAGGAAATTGTCGACAGCGAGCGCTCCTGGGCGATGGGTGAATCGTCGCATCTGCAAATCGATCGCGGCGAGTTCGCGGCCGCCCGGCAGACACTGGCGGAGGCGCTGCAACTCAGCAGCGATCCGGTGGATCAGGGGCAGATCAAATATTGGCTGGGGTACTGTGAGTTCAAACTGGGGCACAAGCCCGAGGCCGAGCGATATTTGCGAGTGGCGCGAGAGCAACTGAAGGTCAAACATCCGCTGGATGCGGATACATGTTACCTGCTCGGAAGGATCGCGCAGGAGGCTGGGAAGGCGGAAGAGGCGAATTCATTTTACGGCATTGTTCTGGAGAGTCATCCGGATTCGAAGGTCGCGCCGCTGGCGCGGCTGGGGCGGGGCATCTGCCGGATCATGACGGGTGAGGATGATCCGGGCTTGACGGATCTGCACGATGTCACGGCTTATGTCAGCGATCGCGAGTCGGCCAAGAAGCGATATCGCGTGGAGGTGCTGGTGGGGCTGAAGCAGGCGGCGCAGTTGCTGGCCGGGCGGGAGAACTACCAGGGGGCGCTGGAAGTGATGGCGTACGAGCAATCGCTATCGATCGTGCCGGGGCTGGCGACAGGATCGACCGCGCCGGGAGCGCCGGGCGGGCCGCCGGCGAGCTTTTACGCGCGGCTGGCGGATGTGTATGAAAAACGCGCCGATCAGATCGAGCGGAACATGCCCGATACCGCCAAGCCGGCCGACAAGATGAAGCGCGAGCAGCAGGTTCGCGATTTCCGGGCCAAGTCGGGCGATGGATATGTGGCCTATTCGCGGGCGCTGACGTTGACGGATGATAAAGGGTACGCCGATGCGCTCTGGCGGGGTGTGGAGTTGTACGACCGCGCCGGCGACCTGGCGCGGATGATCACGGCGCTGGAAGTGTTCGCGCTGGAGCGGCCGGATGATCCGCTGGCGCCCGATGCGCTGCTGCGGCTCGGTGGCGCTTATCAGGCGGCCGGGAATTTCGACAAGGCGATCAACGCATATCAGCGGAATCAGTTCCGCTATCCCAATACGCTGGCGGCGAGCAA
>JBBRTW010000044.1:0-24781 GCA_038244055.1 Tepidisphaerales bacterium
AAAAACGCCACAAACGGGTAAATTCCGGGACCGTCCCAGAAACACAAACGCCCGCGAATCATAGGGTTATGATTCGCGGGCGACTTGGTTAACGGAGAGGGGGGGATTCGAACCCCCGTGACGGTTTAAGCCGCCAACAGCATTTCCAGTGCTGCTCCTTCAGCCGCTCGGACACCTCTCCAAGTTCGGCCGCTGCTTCTGGCCGTTGCCGCAATACTAACGTAACCCCATTGCGGATTCCATGCCTCCATCGCTTCCCTTATTGATCCGCTATTGATCCGCACCACCTAAGTGGACACGGCGTACAATCCCTGCACGGATTCGCCCAGTCTAACACGCCAAGCCCAGAGGCTGCTTTTATGCCAGTCTATACCTACGAAGCGATGAATTCCTCCGGCCAGGAGGTCAAGGATGAAATCGAGGCCACCACTTCCGATGAAGCAATCGCAAAAATAAGAAACAAGGGCTTCTTTCCCACCAAAATCAAGGAACGGGCGGTCAAGAAGGGGGCTAAGAAGAAAAAAGACGATGCGGCCAGCTCCGGGCCGACCCGCAAGATGCCCATCGCCATCGGCGGCGTTTCCACCAAACAGCTCGTCGCCTTCACCCGCCAGTTATCCACGCTTCAGGATGCCGGCCTGCCGATTCTTCGCTCGCTTCAGATTCTCGAGCAACAGCAGCGCCCGGGTCTGCTTAAGGCGATTCTCGGCGGCGTATCGGATGAGGTTGAGGGCGGCGGCACACTCTCTGATGCCATGGGCAAGTACCCCAAGGCTTTCGATAAACTCTATGTGAACATGATCGCGGCCGGCGAGGCGGGCGGCGTGCTCGATCTGATCCTGGCCCGCCTGGCCGACTTCATGGAAAAGGCCCAGAAGCTCAAAAAGAAGGTCATCGGCGCGATGATCTACCCGGCCGTGGTCATCTCGATCGCCATCGGCATCGTTTCGATGATCATGATCTTCGTCATTCCGAAGTTCGAGCAGATCTTCCTCGATTTCAAAGTCGCCCTCCCCGGCATCACCCAGCTTCTGCTGACGATTTCCCGCTGGTTCGCCAATCAATACGGCTGGCTCTGGGTGCTGCTGTCCCCGATTCTCCTGATATCGATGATCAAGTTGGCCCGCATGTCTGAAGGCGGCAAGTACGCCGTCGATGCCCTCAAGCTGAAGATCCCCATTCTCGGCACCATCGTCGGCAAGGGGTCGATCGCCCGCTTCACGCGAACCCTCGGTACGCTGATTTCGGCCGGCGTGCCCATTCTCGATGCCATCAACATCACCAAGGAAACCTGCGGCAATGAAGTCTACAGCCGCGCTCTGGGCAAGGTTCACGATGCGATCCGCGAGGGCGAATCCATGGCCGACCCGCTCCGCGCCACCAAGGTCTGCGATGCCATCGTGGTGAACATGGTCGATGTCGGCGAGGAAACCGGCGACCTCGATAAAATGCTCATGAAGATCGCCGACAACTACGACAGCGACGTCGATGTTCTGGTGAGCTCGCTGATCAGCATTCTCGAGCCGTTGATGGTCGTGTTGCTTGGCGGTATCGTCGGCTTTATCGTCATCGCGCTGTTCGCCCCGATGATCACGCTGATCCAGACCGTGTCCGGCCAGGGCGCCAAGAAGTAGTGATCCGATGGCCCGGCTTCGTCTGATTATTCGAGCGATGCCCGGCCGGCAGAGGAACCAATTCATGAATCGACCGCAAAAACTCCCCCGCTTCATTCCGCGCTCCCTCCCCGGCGTCCGCGCATTCACGGTTGTCGAGCTTCTGGTGACGATCGGCATCATCGTCGTGCTGATGGCGATTCTCGTGCCCGTGATCGCCAAAGTCCGCCTGACGGCGCAGTCGGCCGCCACCTCCAATGAGATTCAGCGCATTTCCGCCGGCATCAACAACTATTTCCAGGATTTCGGCGCGTATCCCGGCGCGGTGTCGAATGCGAGCTTCGCCACAGGCAACTCGGCCGCCTTTCCGTCGGGATTCGCGGGATATACGCAGTCGAAAGATCTGGTCATGGCGCTTTTGGGCGGCATTACTTCTCAGTTTACCTATGACCCCGATTCGCTCGGCACCGGCCCGGTCACCTTCAATGTCAATGATCCAAGCAAGAAGCAGGCGTACTTGCAGAAGGTGGTTGCCGAGCTGCCAGGCGACTTAAGCAAGCCGCCTGAGTTCATGGATCTCTATTCGGACCCGCGTCCGCTGATTTACCTTCGCATCAATCCGGGCGGCGTAACCGGCAAAGCCAACATCATCTACGATAGCTCTACATCCAGTAAGTTCGTCGCCACGGCCAACTATGATTTTCGGGGCGTCAAACCTTATTTAACCAGCGCCGACACCGATTTTTACGGCAAGGCGGTCACCGATGATGCGATCGTCAACTACTTCTCCAATACCACGGCGGCGATTGATCCAGCCACCAGTCAAGCCCGAAAAATCCCGAAATTTCAGGGAACGTACATCATTTTCAGCGCCGGCGCGAATCGCGCCTACGGCGGTAGCGACGATATCGTTTACGGAGGAGGCGGCGGTAAATGAACCATCCCATCCCAATGCCCATTCGAATCGTTCAATCCCGGTCCTTTCGGCGGGCCCGCGGCGGATTCACGCTCGTCGAGATGCTCGTCGTCATCGGCATCATGCTCGTCCTGATGGGCATTCTCCTGCCCACTATTTTTGCCACACGACGAGCCGCCGATCGAAAGCGCACCCAGGCGGATTTGGGTTCGGTCATCATGGCCCTCGAGGAATATAAAAAGGATTTTAACGACTATCCGCGACAGTCTCCCACCAATCGGGGAGATAAGTCGATCCTGGTTTGGGGGTTGATGGGGCCTTTTGACGCCGGCAAGGATGGGGCCGACGGCCTGGGATTTCGAACGGTGAACGGCGGCAAGGTATGGGGGCCTTATCTTCCTCTCGACAAGTTCATGGTATCGTCCACTGACCTTGGCAACGCCCTGTATGACCGTTACGGCGCGCCCATCGAGTATTTCCCCCGCATTCGCGCCCTTCGCAAGAAGACCAATTCGACCGCAAGCGGCGTGGCCATGCCGATTTTTGGTCAAGGCACCGCCGCCGATTATGCGATTTCCGCCTACGACGGTCTGGCCGGCGATCCCAACGCCGTGGCATACTTCCGAAAGGCCTTGGGCGACACCAATTTCAACGATCTTATCGACAGTGGGGAAACGATGGGCGAGGCTCCGGCCGTGCTATTGCTCTCGCGCGGCCCGCGCAAGACGTTCTCAGGCCAGGCCAAACTTGCCACGATAGCGATTGAAAAGGCGGACGAGATCTCCAACCTCGTCTCGCCGCAATGATTCTTCGCCCCCGGCCATCCTGGCGCAAACCCCTGCGCCGAAATGGGTTTACACTCGTTGAGATGCTGACGACCGTCGCTCTGCTGGTTATCATCCTGGGGCTGATGGTCAGTTTGGCGCGCTACGTTCGCCGGCGCTCGGCGGAGGATTTGACGCGAAAGGTGCTGGTCAATCTCCACACGGCGATGCTCCAGTATTCCCGGCAGTACGGCGTGCCCAATATCGCCCCCGCGCTCGGGCCGGGCCAGGTGGAGGAATCGATCCTGCGCGACCGCGCCGAGGCCAACAACCGGCAGTTCGTCAAGTTCTTCCGGGCGCATAAAGATTTGTCAGATAAAGCCTTCCGCGACCTTCCACTGCCGGTTTACGACGATGCGACCATCCGCGATGCCTGGGGCTCGCCCATTATCTTCATGCCCCAGATGCACAAACAGATCGGCCAGTCCCCCGATGGCTGGTTCTTTTTTTCCGCCGGCCCCGACCGAAATTACCTGACTCGCGATGATAATCAGTACAGCTACGAAGCGCTCAGCGCGTCGGACCTTCGGTGATTGAACCACGAAAGGCACGAAAAACACGAAAAAGAAACGATGGTTGAAAGCTGCGAGTTGCGATTTGAAAGCAGAACCTGGCCTTAATCACATATTCCTGCACTCAATCCTCTATCCTCCACCCTCAGTTTTCTTAGTGCCCTTCGTGCCTTTCGTGGTTCAATTCCCATTCAAACCCGGCAGGACACCGCGAACAATGCCCGTAGAGCGGGAAGCTGTCCCGTTCCAAGGAGCCTCAACCGTGACCATTCGCGTCAATCTTCACCCTCTTCCGCCCCGCTCAGCGGGCCGGAGGGGCTTTACACTCGTCGAAATCCTCACCGCCGTCGCTATTCTGGCCATTTTGATCTCCCTGACGATCATCGGCCTCAGGCATATTGCGGGCGGAGCCAAGCAACGCTCCACTGAGGTCGCACTCAAAACACTCAAGTCGATGATGACCGAGTATCAGGTCAACGGCAACGATCCGTTTTTCTTCGATTCCGGGTACACCAGCGCGCAAGTCGCCGCTCCGGCCGGTTCGCTTCAACCCGGTACGCCGGGCTACACCTCCCCGGCCGTCACCATGACCCGCCAGGTGCTGGCCCGCCTCCGGGCGGTTACTTCGATCAAGAAGATGCTCGATGATCTGCCCCGGGATTATATCGGCGAAGAAACCTCCGATGGGCCGATCGTGCTCGATGCCGAGAAGAACCCCATCATCTTCGTGCCCACTTCGGGCCTGACCGGCGTCAACCTGATCAAGAAGCCCGATGGAAGCTGGCAGTATCCCGCTTCGATCATCGCCGAGGGTGGCCGGGAGAAAGTCAAGAACACAACGAACGTCCCCAACCCGCACCCGTTTTGGGCCTCGGCCGGCCCCGATGGCGATCTTTCCATCGGCGATGATAACTCCTACTCCTTCCAAAAGTGATCTCAGCCATGAACCGCGCTGCCACTCCAATATCTGCCCGTCGCCCGCCCGGTTGTGGTGCGGGCTTTCAGCCTGCTTTTCATCCGCGGCTTGCAGGCCATGGGCAGGCTGAACGTCTGCACCACAACTCCAATAGTCGCCGCTCCGCCTTCACGCTCACCGAAGTGCTGGTGATCATCACCGTCATCGTGCTGGTGCTGGCCATGGCCGTGCCGCTGTTCAATGTCTTCTCCACCACGCGCAGCGTCGATGCGGCGCAGAATGTCATCTCCGCCGCCCTGCAACGCACCCGCGCCCGCGCCATCGGCCTTCAGGAATACCGCGGCCTGTTCTTCTTCACCGATCCCGCCAACGGCAATGTCAGCATGATGACCGTTCTCTATCGCGATGCCATCGATGTCGTCGCCGGACCGCCGGCCGCCATCCCCATCGATATCGACTACGGATCGGATGAAATCGAGCCGCTGCCCACCGGCGTCGGCATCGCCTTCCTCGGCCGGGATACCGCCACTCCAACACCCGGGCTTCAGTTGCGCCCCCTTGGCCTGATCGTCTTCGATCCGTTCGGGCGCGTGGAAATGCGCGATTTTGCAGTTCGAAAGGGTGACGATCTGGCCATCCGCTCGGGCTTGAACAATGTCACCGCCGCCATCCCCAACCAGTCCAGCCAGCTCATTCTCTTCATGTACGACAAGAAGGTCTTCGCCGAGCTGGATCCAACCAACGATCCCGCGCAGACCCAGGTTTTCACCTCGACGCAAAGCACCTGGATCAACCCGCCCACCAACGCCGTCGCCGGCGGCTCCACCGCCCTCGTCGTCAACCGCTACAACGGCACTCTATTCCGCGGCGAATGATCCCGCTCCTGACTCTCATGGACAGACCGACCGTGGTAAACCCAATGAAACAGCGACCCCTCATGACCATGCACCCGATTCATCGCCGCCGCGCGGGCTTCTCCTTCACCGAGGTTCTCTTCGCCGTCATGGTGCTGGGGATCGGCTTCATCATGGTCGCGGCCATGTTCCCCGTGACCATCCGCCAGACCGCCAGCAACGTCGAAGACGCCGCCGCCGCGAACATCGCCAAGGGCGCGGTGCAGGCGCTGCAGGCCATCGCCAGCGATAACAGCCTTCCCGTGACCTCCACTAAAGTCCCCACGCGCTGGGCGCCGATCGCATCGGTCAGTCTCGCCGATGCCTGGCAGGTCAGCCGCGGCAATTATGTCAGCGCCCAGAGTCCGCGTTACGGCTGGGTCGCCCTGTATCGCCGCGGCACTTCAGATCAGGGTTCGGATTCCTACGCCCAGGTGATCATCGTCGCCGCCCAGTGCCGCAATCGACCGCAGTATTTCTTCGAGCCCCAGCCCAACGGCTCGAACTGGTGGAGCGATATCCACACGCCCAAAGCCGGCGGATACGCCACGCTCGAGCCGCGCCTGCTCACCGCCAACCTCAAGCGAACGGGCTTTGTGAGCACGATGACTTTCAACGGCCCGGCTTCCGAGATGCCCGCGATCGCCTCGGGCGCTTACGTCATCGTCGCCGACGACAACGCCGGCGGCCTCGCCAACGGCCGGATCTATCAGCTCGGCAACCCCGTCAACAGCGATGAATCCCTCGGCCAGTGGGAGCTCTCCCCCGGCGCGGACCAGCTTTCCACGGGCACGCCTTTTGACGATGCGGATTTAACCAACGCCAAAGTCTACCTCCTCGGCCGCGGCTACACCGATCCGGCAACCGGCGATTACACCTATTCCGGTCCGGTGCAGGATATCGGTGTGTATACGACGTTTATCAGGGTGAATTGAACAGTCATCATGAGGGAGTATGGAACAGTCATCCTGAGGGAGTATAGACGACCGAAGGATCTGGCTGATGCGTGTTGGCCGCCCAACCCGACGAACGGGCCAATTTGTCGAGGCAAGATTCCTCGGTCGCCTGAAGCTCCCTCGGAACGACACTCGGAACGACACTTGGAACGACACTCGGAACGATGCTCGAAACGATGCTCGAAACGATGATGCTCAACGCAATGAAGGTTTCACGAAAGCGATGCCATGATTCAGGATTCTCCAATTCATTTCCGCCGCCGCCGCGGGGCGTTCACGCTCGTCGAGGTGATGATCTCGGTCGCCCTGGTGCTGATGATCATTTACGGCGTCGCCCAGGTCTTCAAGATGACCTCCGATGCCATCGGCGCTAACCAGGCGATCGCTTCGATGTCGCGCGATAACCGCGCCGCCCAGGCCACTTTGGCCGAGGATTTCCGCAATTGCGTTTTCGATTCCCCCGTATTCCTCCTCAGCAGCCGCGTGGCCTATAACGGAACCGCGGCCAACAATAGCGTGACCCTGACCGGCCATCCCGCTCCCTATTATCGCGGCATGCGCGGCAGCTATCTGAATGCCGCCGATGAACGCGAGAATCCCACCTCGCCGGCAACATCCGTTTCTCCCGCCGCTTTGAGCGATCGCAATCCCCGCCTGGACCGCCTCGGTTTCTTCGCGCGCGGTCAGTTTCGCCGCCAGACCGCCAATGATAATTCGGCCTACAACTCGGCCAGTTCCGGTGAAGCGTATGTGTGGTATGGGCATACCGTCCTTCCCGACAGCCTCGGCCAGAAACCGCTCCAACCCAACGATCAGTATGCCAGCGAGCGCATTCTCGGGCGCATGTGCTATCTCCTGAAAGACGTTTCCACGATGGGCCCTACGACGGGATCGTATTATCCCACTTCCCAGGATCTGACCAAGGACCCATTGGGGTGGCTCAGTTGGTACACCCAGGCTTCCAAAAGCCCGCAGAATGCCACGATCGGAAGATGGGATCTGGCCTCGTGTACGATCGAGCAGTTCCGCAATGCGGTGAACAAAACCATCCTGACGACCAACTCGCAGTTCTGGTATCAGCCGATGGAAGATCAGCCCGCCACCGTGGCGCCAGCCCAGCCGGCGGATAAAATCTTCCGCGTGCAGTGCGATTCGCGCCTGCCCCGCCCGCTGAACGCCGCGTCCATCGCCAATACCGTTCCCTATTTCGTGGGGTCCTGCAGCCAGTTCGTCGTTGAATACGCCGGGGATTTCCTGAACCAGGACCCCACCGATGGCACGGTCCTGGGCGTCTCCAAGTGGGTGGGCACCGATGGCCTCCATTCGGACAAAACCGATGGCCAGCTCGATTTCATCATCGACAAGCCGCTCGGCACGGAAACGCCCACACCCGACCATATCAAGCAATGGAGCAAGCGCATCCGCTGGTACGGTCTGCCCCGCGAAGTGACCGGCGATAACCTCATCAATAGCTGGGACGTCATCCCGCTTCGCGATGTGGTGTTCAACACACCCGGCGCCGCGTTTCCGGTCGCCAAGTTCATTCGCGCTCTCTGGGAGGCCGAATATCCCGATCCCAACTACAGCAATAATTACCTTCTCTACCCGGTCAACGCCGGCACGTTCCGCTACGTCTGCGCCTGGAACAACGATGCCCCCAGGCTGATCCGCGTCAGTTTCAAAATCAACGATCCCTCCGGCCGCCTCCAGGAAGGCCAGTGGTACGAGTACATCCTGAGCCGCTAACGCCAAGCCGTAACAAACTCAAGCCGTAACTAACTTCCGTCATGTTGAGCGCAGCGAAACATCCAGCCCCGCAAACCAGGCCCGCCAATCCGCCTTAGAAGCAGCGCATCCTGAAGTTGTTTTTGATGCCGTTCATCCGCTCGACATTCGCAAACGAGGTCCTCCATGAAATCCCGCCCCACCCGCCCCTCCCGCCGACTCTCGCTCGCCCGCCTCCTGGAATCGCTGCAGCGCCGCTTCCAGCGGGCCAGGCCGGGGTCGGTGCTGATCATGGTCGTCTCCCTGCTGGTGCTGCTGGCGCTGATCGGCACCGCCGCCATGTCCACGGCCCGGGTCGATCGCCAATCCGCCGTGCAGAACTCCCACAACGTCCAGGTGGATATGCTGGTGGAAGGCCTCAAGAACATGGTCCTGGCCCAGGTGGTCGATGATCTCTTCGCGCCGCCCTGGGGCAGCCAGACCGATTCCCCGGGCACCGATCCGTTCGATGATCAAACCGATTTTCACGATGTCATGTATGGCTCGCGCACTCCCGAGCCTTTCCAAAAGTCCGGCGGCAACTACGACTACAGCACCATTGTCTGGCGCAACATCTCCTTTCCCCCCGTCAAAAGCGGCGTGAAGGATGGCCCGTGGCACTTCGATCCCCCCAATGTCGATTCCAGCGGCTCCAATTACGACCTGCGCCTCGCCAAGGTGCCGATGCGGCCGACGGCGATCAACATCAATGGCGCGCTGTATCCCGCGCTGCAGCCAATCAATCCCTCCACCGGCGCGGCGATCGGCTCGGGCGACAAGGATAAAAATTCCGGTCTGCCCTATGCCGCGGGTTTGACCGCTCCCTTCCTCGCGGCCGACGCCTCGGGCTCGGGGATCCCCGATTCGATCCTCTTCCGCCTCCCCGTCAGCCCCATCCAGGGCGTTACCTGGTACGGCGCGGTGCGGGTGATTGACAATAACTCGGCCCTCAACGTCAATACCGCCGGCGAAGGCAACTGGGCCTGGAATACCACCTCCGTGTTCGTCTCGCCGCCTGCCGGTCAGGGTACGCCCGCGCCGCTCAGCATCACCGGCTGGTTTCCCGCCAGCACCGCCCTCTACTGGCAGGGGGATACCTCCGGCCGCCCCAACGTCATCGACCCGGCGGAAGTGGGCTTCTGGAATGCCCAGCGCTTCCTGGGCAATTACAAGGGCTCTGGCGCTCCCGTCTCCACGTCCACGATGGTCTCGACCGTCGTATCCAATGACCCCTTGAACCCGCTGACCGCCATCCCGCGCTCGGATTTCATCTTTATCTCGGCCGGCGATGCCTTGTGGCACCAGTTGGGCCGGCGGCTGGATAATCCCGGCTGGTATACGGTCACAGCGCCCCTGCAGCGCTACGGCAACGGCTCGCGCCCCTTCTCCATCGCCGATTCGATCGCGCTGGCGCGGCGATATGTCATCGCCGATCCCACGTCCCACGATTCGATTATCGAGGGCACGTTCTTCAACAGCACCTACAACCTTGCTCCGCAGTCGGCCTATACGCCGGTGGTCTTGGCCGGGACGCCGGCGTGGTTCACCAAGAACTTCGACTACGAGGGCAACTCGATTCTCAATGCCCGCCCGCTGCTGACGGCCTACAACCCCGTGCGCAACAAGGTTCGCAGGCACTTGCCCGATGGCGCGCACAACTTCTCCCCGCGCATCACCATCGATCTCTCCACCGGCCTCAACACCTCCAAGACCAACATTAATACCGCCCCCTTCGAGGAACTGCTGCAGTCGTTCTACGACACGATGTGCGATGCGGACAATCCGAACTTCACCCCTTTCGATGATGATGCCGGCGCGGCCACGATCGATCCCTATCGCGGCAACCGGTTCACGCCGATCGCTCCGTTCGCATCGATTCCCGAAGAGCATCCTTCGCGGATGTTCCGCTCGCCGATCCGCGGCAACGCTCCCACGGACCGGCTCGCGCCGTTCCAGACCATGATCCTCCGCGCTGCCATCGCGGCGGCCAACGTGGAATCCCTCCGCGGCCTGGATACCGATCTGCCCCTGCGGCGCACGGTGACGCTCCCGGCCGTGCCACTGCCCGGCGGCGGCGCGTCCAAGGCCTACACCGTCGACATCTATGGGCTCAAGCGCCAGCCCTTCATCACCGAGGTTTACCTCAACAGCAACGTCAATCCACTTCCGCCGCCCGATCCCGCCAATCCTCCACCGCCCAATGCGACTCCCGAACAGAATCCCAAGGGGTTCGTCGAGATCGAACTGCACAATCCGTACGATGTCGCCATTCCGCTGGACAAGTTCCATGTGAAAGTGATCAGCCGCGGGACCTGGCCGAACTTGCAGGTGTTGCCGCTGATCGCCGACGTTGACGCGGACTTTCCCCAGGCCGGGTCGCCGCGCACGGTTGCTCCGACAACTCCGATCAGCATTCCGGCCAAGGGCTTCATCGTCCTCCACAACTTCAAGGACGCATCGAGCGATGACAACGCCCGCTATGTTCCCAAGGGCGCTGCGCCGATGGATAAGCCCGCCATTGTCGGCAATCCCACCAAGTATGTGTACATCAAGGGCCTCGACGCGGTCTTCAACAAGGAAGTGATCATCACGCGCGATGGCGATGGCGGCGATATCCCGCTCGATTCCTTCGATGCCACCGGCATCGAACTCAAGGCCGCCCCCACGACCGACAAGCCCGATCCGGTCGGCCCGGTTGAAGCCTGGCACTACAGCCGTTCCAACAACCCGACGACCGGCCGCGCCTGGCACTTCGTCTATCCCGGGCGATACGATGGTTCGCTGGCCAAGGGCCGCCAGCAGGGCACCCTCACCGCCACCTGGGATCCCAAGACGGACCCGCAGGCGGTGGAGCCGTGGATCGCCACGCCGCCCAATCCACCCGTGAACCTCGGCACCTTCGACAATTTCAACAGCCGCGAAGATGGCGGCAACACCACGGTCAACTCCACCTTCGCCATCCAGCTTTTCGCATCCGCGTCGCCGCGATTCACCGTCGCCGGCAAGCCCGTTTTTCCATTCGGCGGTTTCCCCCGCGCCGGCGATGTGATGCGGGCGCCGTTCATCGGCAGCTACAAGATCCGCGATGCCGCCGGCAATTTCGTCGAGATCAATCCCGTCACCCTCGACAGCGCCTTCGCCGAAGACACCGATGTGACCGATGACGTCGACCCGGTCACCAGGCTGCCCATGGAAGACATCGGCCGATTCGCCCCCCTCAAGGCCGAGATGTACTTCAAGAGCGTTTACGGCGTCGCCGGCGTCGCGGCTTCCACCAATCAGATCAACGATTCTGCCCGCAGGGAGCCCAACGGCTGGTTCGATGGATACGATGTCATCGTCACCATGCCCGATGGCACCCGCCAGTTCCGCAAGGTCGCCAGCTACACCACCGGAAAACTCGCCCTCGACACTCCCTTCACTCCGGCCGTGCCTCCGGGCGCAGCCTATCGCCTTGAGAAGAAGCGTTACGGCTGGTGCAAGAACATCCTGGACTATTTCGCCACCATCAATGCCCCGGCCGACGATTATCTCCCCTCCACCAATCCCAAGGCATACTCGCCCACGCCGCAGGATGTGAAGAACACCAACGAGGTCTTCCGCAACGTCAATCGCAGGGGACTCACGGATGTTCCCCCCAGCTCGACCGAGGACGATGTCTGCACCGAAGGCCTGATCAACCTCAACACCGCCAACTGGAAGGTGCTGTCGTCCCTGCCCCTGGTGCTGAAGAACGATGGATACGTTGACCGCAAGCAGACCGAGGCTTTGGCTAAGGCGATCGTCTACTTCCGCGACGTCGATTCGACCGCGACCAACTCCGGCATCCCCTGGGGGCCGTTCAAGTCGATCCTGGAACTCAACGCCGTTCCGGGTTTCGATACCGCCATGGGCGCGATCATTTTCGACAACAACCTGGCCAACGATCCCAAAACCATGGCGGGCGACATCAGCCCGATCGGCACCTCGGCCGGCGTCACCGGCGACCAGGTGCGCTGCGATTTCGAGGAACGCTATCTCAACCTCACCCGCATCTCCAACCTGGTGACGCTGCGCTCGGACACCTTCACGGCGTACATCATCGTGCAGGGCTGGTCCAACGCCGGCACCGCCAATGCCAAGCTCGTCGCCCAGCGGCGAATGGCCTTCATCGCCGACCGCTCGAAGCTGACGCCCACCCAGAAATCCCCGGCCTCCTTCACGATCCCGATGCCATAACGGCGGATGGCGATACGATCGCAAAAGAAATCAGCCGGCCCGCGAGCGATCGCGGGCCGGCTGATTGTGTTATGGATGTCATTCAGAGGGGCGTTGAGAGCGTCATTCAGCGCGACGTCCGATGCGTCATTCTGAAGGAGCTTCAGGCGACAGAAGAATCCTGCCTCAACGTATCGGGGTACTCGACCTGGTGGAACATCCCGCAATGGACAAGCCAGATCTTTCGGTCGCCTTAAGCTCCCTCAAGATGACGGTTGCGATGACGGTTGCGATGGCAGTCAAGTCTACTCCTTGATAATCACCGTGCTCTTGCCCTCCACCAGCATCTCAAACACCCGCTCCACATCTTCATTGACCAGCCGGATGCAGCCGTGGCTGGATTCCTTGCCGATGCTCGCGGGTTCGATGGTGCCGTGGACGCCGTAGCCGGTTTTGTCGATGCACTCGCCGGAGATGCCGGTCAGGCCAATCCAGAATTTGCCGAGCGGGTTCTGCGGGTCGCCGGCCTCGCGGGCCGGTTCATCGGCCGTGCCCCACCACTTGGGGTTCTTCAATTTGCTCTGCGGCGTGACCATCCAGGTGCCGGTGGGGGTAGTGTTGTTCTTGCCGTGGCCGACGCGGTAGGTCGTTACATACATCGATCCCTTCTCGCCCGGCGCGCCCAGGTAGAGATCGAGCGTGAATTTCGATTTGCTGACCACCGCATGGAACGGGCCATGGACGATCTTGAGGGTCGAGCCGGCCCGCAGTTTGCGCGGGTCCGAGATGTTGTTGAGGCGGGCCAGGAAATCCCAGGTGACTTCGTTGCTCGCGGCGATCTTGAGGGGCTTGTCGCCGCTCTGCACGGTGTAGGTGGTGATGGTCGGATCATCGGTGATCCGCCGCGGCGAGAAGATCAGGGTCTGGTTGGCCTTGGAGATCAGATCCTTGGCCATGGCGGCATCGGCATCCGAAAACCCGCCGCCCATCAGCGCTTCGTTGAGAACGCGCCGCCCGGCCACGAGGTTGTTCGCATCGATCAGCGCCTTGCCATTGGCGAGAACGCCGCCGGAATTGGCGATGTTCACGGGAGTGGGAGGCGTCGGGTCGCCCCCAGTCTTGTCGCCTGCCGGCGTTTTCCCAGCCGTCGCATCCAGCGTCTTTGGAGTAGCAGGGGGAACCGGCGGCGTGGTCGTTCCGGCCGTCCCAGGCTTAGCGCCGCCCGCGCTCATTCCCGGCGCGGCTGGTGGCGGAGTCTGGGTCGCGCCGCCGGGTGTCTCTGTCACAATCGCGCCGGATGATCCCGGCAGGGCAATCTGGGTATTTCGCCCCGGCGTTTTGACGGGCGGGGTCGGCGTGGGCGTCTGCCCCGATCCACCCCCGGCCGGCGGAGTTACGGCGACTTTGTCCGCGCCGCCTCCCTTGCCCGGTTCATTCGCGTTGGATTTCTTCGGATTGTGAAAGTAAGCGACCACTCCAAGGACGAGTGTGACGCAAACAAGTGCTATGAGTGCCCGGCTGGCCCGTTTACGGCTCATGAGAACCTCCATGTTCTCTGCGCCCAAAGTCGCCGGATTGGGGATGGGTTCGGCCGAAATGCGCGGCCGCGGCTACTTCTGGCTGATGCAATTGGAGGCAAAACGCCTGATGCCCCGATCAGTGACCAGCATACTAAGCGGGATATCGTGGTCAAGCACCGGAAGCGCAAGAACGACCTGTTCATCAAATGCCAGGCCGCAAGACACACCCATGAACTCCGATTGCGCCAGGAATCGATCGTAAAACCCCATGCCCCGTCCGATTCGATGCCCCTTTTCCGTAAATCCCAGCCCCGGCACAATTACCAAGTCGATGAAATCGATCGGAACCGGCTGACCCTCGATCGGCTCGCGAACGCCCGGCCCGCTGGTGGTCATCTGGTCCGTCAGGCTGTTGATCTCCACCGGCAGCATTCGCCTTTGATCCCACGATACCTTGGGCACCACCACCGTTTTGCCCGCCTGCCAGCATTTGAGGGCCAGCGGCGAAGTATCGACCTCCGTCGGCGTCGAAAGGTACAGCATGACGATGCGCGCCGCCGAGAATTCGGGCGTTGAAGCGACGAATGAACAGGCGGCCACTGCTTTGTGGTGGCGCGTTTCATCCGACATCGCCTCAAGGGTTGCCCGGAGTTGCCGGCGAAGCGCCGGTTTATTCATCTGGCCATCTTCTGACATACACCCGTTCCACTTTCCCCTCAAATCCACTATCCGATGATCGACCAGTAAACGACTGAAGATCAATCGCGCCGATAAGGGAGTTTTGCGCTGCATCATACTCAGCGACTAGCAGATTATAGGCCCGATGGAGTAGAAAATGTTACTTTTTATCGGGGGGTACACCTTTTTTGCGCTGGGGAGTTGTAGTTGCAGGGGGGTCGGGAATGCTATTGGTGGTAGAACTACCTATGCCATCCGGCGGAACTTGCGGGGCGCGCCATTGTGCGAGGCGCTGGCCGATGGTGGCCTCGAAACCGCGATTTGTCGGGGTGTAGTACGTCTTATCGACACCCAGATAATCTTGCTGGACGTGGCCTCCCTCATAGTCATGTGCATATTTGTACCCCTCCCCGTGCCCAAGCCGGGCCGATTGTTTGTAATGGGTATCGCGCAAATGTTTGGGCACGGGGAGTGTTCGCCCCTCGCGCACATCCTTCATCGCCCCCCAGATGGCCAGGGCGGAGGCGTTGGATTTGGGCGCGGTGGCCATGTAAATGGCCGCCTGCCCAAGGGTGAGCTGCGCTTCGGGCATGCCGACCTTCTCGACGATCTCAAAGGCCGCCGCCGCGACGACCAGTGCGTTGGGGTCGGCGTTGCCGATATCCTCCGATGCCAGGATCGCGATCCGCCGGGCGATGAAGCGCGGGTCCTCCCCCGCCTCCAGCATCCGCGCCACCCAGTAGACGGCCGCATCCGGGTCTGACCCGCGCATCGATTTGATCAGCGCCGAGGCCGCATCGTAATGCTCATCGCCGGTGCCATCGTAGACGATCGCTTTCCGCTGGATGGATTCCTCGGCGATGGGCAGAGTGATAGTGATTGCGGATTGCGGATTGTCGATTGCGGATTGTTCTTTGTCAGTTGTCCGTGGTCCGTTGTCCGTTGCAAGAGGCGCGATTTCCGATTCAACTGACAACGGACCACTGACCACTGACAACGGACCTTCTCGATTCTCACTTCTCACTTCTCGCTTCTCCTCCACCCTCTGCGACAACACCGCAACCTCCAGTGCCATCAGCGCCCGCCGGGCATCGCCATCGCACATTGTCGCCCAGTGCGCCAGCGCCTCCTCGGTGATCTGGACATTCAATTTGCCAAAGCCGTTCTGCTTGTCATCGATCGCCCTGCGAACGACGGCTTTGATGTCCTCCTCGCTCAAGGCCGAGAATTGGAATATCTGGCTGCGCGAGACCAGCGGGGAATTGACGGCGAAGAACGGGTTTTCCGTGGTCGCCCCCACCAGAAGGATCAGGCCGTTTTCAACATCCGGCAGGAGAATATCCTGCTGGGCGCGGTTGAAGCGGTGGATTTCATCGAGAAAGAGGACCGTGCGCTGGCCGGTGGTTTCCAGGCGCTGGCGGGCGGTGTCCATGACGGCGCGGACTTCCTTCACGCCGACGGCGGCGGCGTTGAGCTGCTCGAAATGCGCCTTGGAGTAATGCGCGATCAGCGAGGCCAGCGTGGTTTTGCCCGTACCCGGCGGGCCGTAGAAGATGACCGAAGAAAGGCGGTCGGCCTCCAGCATCCGCCGCAGGAGTTTGCCCTTCCCGAGGAAATGCGCCTGTCCGGTGAATTCCTCCAGCGTGCGCGGCCGCATCCGCACCGCCAGCGGCGCGGCCCCTTCGACATTCTTCCGGCGTGAGTCGGCAAAAAGATCCATAAGCAGATGATAGCCGCTCGGCGGCAACACCTCATCCCGCCCGCCTGTATAACCCATGTCCCTCTTCACTTCCGGGAGTATCCATGTCCATGCGGCCGATCACCCTACCTTTATTCGCGGCGTGTTTTACCCTGTGCTTGAGTTCGATCGCATCGGCGCAGGAGGCCGAAAAGCACCTCCTGTACATGACCACGCCCGATGCCGCACAGCCCGGCGGCTCGGGCAATGGCCTGCTGATCTTCGACATCAATGACGGCCACAAATTCGTCCGCCGCATCGAGATCGACTCTTTCAAGGAAGGCATCCGCGGCGTATGCGCCTCGGCCGTCAACAAGCGCCTCTACATCACCACCAGCGTTCATCGACTCATCTGCATGGACCTGCTCACCGACCAGGTGCTTTGGGAAAAGAAGTACGATACCGGCCTCGATCGCCTGGCGATCACGCCCGATGGCAAAATCCTTTACATGCCCACGGGTTGGTGGATGAACGATAAACTCTGGATCGTCGCCAAAGCCGAGGATGGCGAGGAGATCAAGCGCATCAAAGTTGATGGCAACTCCCACAACACGCTGACCAGCCTGGATAACACACGCGCCTATCTCGCCTCCACGACCACCCTGACCGTCATCGATACCAAAGATCAATCCATCATCCACAAAATCTCGCCGGTAGGGGAGTCGGGGGTCTTTCCTTTCACCGTCAACGGCGCTGGTACGCAGGCCTTTGTCTGCCTCGGTAAAACGGTTGGCTTCGACATGGTCGATCTGACCACCGGCACCGTGACCGGCCGGGTCTTAACCGATGGCGCGCCCATCAAGCGCCGAACGCATGGTGCCGGCCTGACGCCTGATGAAAAGGAGCTCTGGATCAGCGACCAGGGCGGCAATGCGGTGTATGTCTTCGATCTGACCGTCTCTCCGCCGAAACAGAAGGAGAAGGTGTCGATCGCCAAGGGCGGGCATGGCTGGGTGGCCTTTTCCCTGGATGGGCAATTCGCGTACACGGCGTCGACGGAAGTGATCGATGCGAAGACGAGGAAGATCGCGGCCGAGTTCAAGGATGAGAAGGGGAAGGCGGTGTGCTCGTCGAAATTCGTGGAGGTGGTGTTCAAGGGGAAGGATGTGGTTGCGGTGGGAGATCAGTTTGGCGTGGGGCGGGTGCGGAAGTAGATCGCGATGGAATGTTGGCAAATTGTTGGAATCACCGCCGGCGAGTCGGTACAATTCCTCTGTCGGTGTCATCGAACCGCTGGGGCGGGATGCGAGGCCCGCTGGTCACGATGGCGTGTGTGGGGAACGATGGGACGGCTCTCATGATCGATGAAGAAATCACCAGCCTGCTCGAAGACGCCGGCTATCAGTTCAATCCGGCCAATGGCCGGTACGATGTGTTTTCCGGCGCGACTGCCGGCGAAGAAGGGGGTCATTCCACCGAATTCGTGGCCGATGAGCTCGGCATCCCGGCCGAGGATTTACAGCGTTGGGAAGTCGAACACGGCGGCGGCCTGGGCGAAGAAGAAAGCGCCCTCGACGCCGGCAATGTCGATGCCCCGCCGGAAGGATGATTGAACCACGAAGGGCTGCGAAGGGCACGAAAGAGACATGAGCCACAGATGAACACAGATGGTCACAGATTAAACCGTGGGTCATTGTGTTGGATCAGGGAATTGAATGATGGAATGGTCTGATGGAGGCTTGGTCATTACAGGAACCCAATCAATTCCCCTCTTTTTTCTTCAATTCATCTGTGCCCATCTGTGCAAATCTGTGGCTAAATTCAAACCGCCACCGCGGCCCGGTTCATCGAGAACTGAATCACTTCCAGCCGCCGCTGCAGGTCGTGCATGTCGGCCGGGCGTTTTTCCGCCCGCGAGCGGACGCAATCCATCACCAGGTTCGACAGGTTCTCCGGCACTTCGGGATTGATCTCGTGGGGTGTGCGAATCTTGGTATCCACCAGAAAGCTGTTCTGCGACTTTCCTACCGTGAACAACGTCGGCAGCTTTTCGCCACACAGGCACCAGTAGAACGTCGCCCCGAAATTGAACACATCCGTCCGCACCGTCACGCCCTCGCAGCGCACCTGCTCGGGGGAGATGAAATCGGGCGTGCCCTGGATGCGGGCCTTCTTGGTCCCCATCGGGCAGGCCTGACCGAGGTCGATCACCTTCACAGAAGCATCGGCCGACACCAGGATATTCGCCGGCTTGAGATCGCAATGGATGTAACCGGTATCGTGCAAGCCCTGCAGGGCGGCCGCCACCTGGACGAAACAATCCACCATTTCCTTCATCGTGCGCGGGCGCTCTTTGTCGAGGGGAATCCCATCGACCAGTTCCATCACCAGGATCGCATCGGTGACTTTGCCGAGCCAGGTCTTGGTCGCCTGAAAGTCCAGGCTTCGCCGCAGGCCGGCATGATTGACCTTCTGCCCCACTTCCAGTTCCGCGCGAAGTTGCTCGATGAAGCGCTGGTCCTTGTCGGTTTTGCAGACGACATGCTTGACGGCGCAGATCTGCCGCGTTTGCGGATGGACGGCCGCGTAAATCAAGCTTCCAGCCCCTTCGCCGAGGAGTTCGAGGATTTCGTAGCCAAAAAGATTGTGCGGCGATGAAGCATGCGTCATAGGGCCACGTCCATGCACTGTACTAACCGGCATCCGGACCTCCGCAGTGTGATTTCCGCCGCTCATCTTCTAACGTCTAACGATGGACAACAATTGCCCTGAAAGGGTCTAGCGTCCACTCCCTCTCATCTGGTTCTCATTTCCCGCCGGCCGCCACAATTACTTGGACGCGCGCCCGCGTAATCTGTTGCACGCCGGGGGATATTTTTTTCTCGGACCTGCCGAGTTTGTCTTGTCATTGAATCGCATATCGATATGCTCTGAAACTGAAGTTGCCTTGCCCCCCATGACGGCGGTTGAGGCTCATTCCTGACCGGCCCGTCGCTCGCTGAATTTGTCACTTCAGTCCGCGATCCGCCGGCTTGGCCGCACACCCGAGTCGGCCGAATCAAAGATGACATGCCAGAGGGAATTGTGGGCCGTCTCCCCCGGTCCGCCGGGCATGCCGTGCATCCTAAACCGGTCAGGTCTATCTCATTCTACGCGCTGAGTGCGTCGTTTTAACCGCGAAAAATCGCGGCGGGCGGACGCTGCGCGCCTTCCTCGCCCAGCACAACCAGACCTCTTTGTTTTTCACCATTGGAGTTACACCATGGCTTGGTCCAACCAACGGCCGCAGCGGTCCCGCACCCTTCGTCATCAATCCGGGACGCATCGGGGCAAAGTAAAACCCATTCTGGTCGAGAATCTGGAAGACCGGCAAATGCTGTCTTTCGATGCCCACATCAATTTTCAGCCCTCCTACCGCCCCGCCCCGGCCGGTTATGTCGCCGACAATGGCCAGACCTACGGCGGTCGCGCGGGCGGGCTGAAGTTCGGCTGGACCGCGCCAGGCGTCACTATGCAGGATCGCTGGGTGAACGCCGACTATCGCAAGGACAGCTTCGCCGCGATGCAATATGGTGGGAACTACACCTGGGAATTGTCCGTGCCCAATGGCACTTACAAGGTCACCCTCGGCGCGGGCGACGGCAATTCCTGGAACGATCTCAATCGCATCAATGCCGAAGGCGTCACCGTGCTCAACGCGACCACCACCACCGGCAATCGCTGGGTGGAAGGCACCGCCACCGTCACGGTCAGCGATGGCAAACTGACCTTGAGCAGCCCCACCAGCGCATCGAACAATAAGCTCGACTTCATCGATGTGGTCTCGGCCGATGCCACGACAACCCCGCCCATCACAACCCCGCCGACCACCACTCCACCCCCAACCACGCCGCCCCCAACCACTCCACCCCCAACCACGCCGCCGCCAATCACGCCGCCCCCGGCGACCGGCGGCGCGATCAAGGTCGATTTCCTGCCGGCCGGCATGACGCCTCCCGCGGGATACCTGGCCGATACCGGCCAGGCCTACGCGGCCCAAGCCAATGGCTACTCCTACGGCTGGAACCAGAAGAACCCGGGTATGTTCAATCGCTGGAGCGCCGCGGACGATCTGCATGACACCCTGGCCAGCATGCAGGACCAGGGCAATTACACCTGGGAAATCGGCCTGGCCAACGGCGCTTATCAAGTCCATATCGTCGCCGGCGACGCCAATTCGTGGAATGCGCTCCAGCAGATCACGGCCGAAGGAACCAATGTCGTCAATTCAGCCACCACCTTCTCCAATCGCTGGGTGGATGGCACCGCCACCGTGAATGTCACCGATGGCAAGCTGACCATCGCCAGCGGCGCACAGGCCCGCGCCAACGCGATCGATTTCATCGAGATCACGCCCGTCAGCGGCGGGACCGGCACCACGGGTGGAACCGGAGGCACGACCGGAGGTGGCACGACCACGCCACCCGATACCGGCACCGGGACGGGCACTGGGACGGGCACCGGCACAGGAACGGGCAACACGGGCGGCGGCACGACCGGCGGCGGCACCTCCACCACGCCGCCCCCCACTGCCGGCCTCCAGATCGGCATGAACCTCGATGGGTTCGCCGACTGGGCGACCGTCGGCGCGCTCGTGGATATGGGAACCCTCTTCCGTCAGTGGGGCAACCTGGGCAAGACCTACGAGCCCGATCCAACCCTTCCGCTCACCGCCGACAACTATCCCAAGGTCGACGCCGGCGCGATCACCTACGCCAACAGCTATCCCAGCGGCCGATACACCGTCAGCTACGACGGCAGCGGCAGCCTGGCCTTCAGCGGCATGCAGGCGAATTACACCGTGCTCTCCCACACCGGAGATCATTGGGAAGGCGTGCTCGATCTGACCCACCCCACCAATGGCCCGATCCTCGAGCTCCGCATCACCGGCATCAATGCCGCCAATCCGCCCCGCAATCTGCACATTCTCTCGCCCGACCGCAACCCGGCCATCAGCGATACCTTCCGGCCGGTCTTTCTCCAGAAGCTCATGCCCTTCAACGGGCCGTTGCGGATGATGGACTGGATGCAGACCAACGACACTCCCGCCACCAACTGGCAGGATCGCACCAAGGTCACCCGCTTCAGCTACACCAGCGGAACCGGCCTGCCTTACGAGACGATCGCGAAACTCGCCAACACGCTCAAGAAGGATCTGTGGATCAACGTTCCCTACCACGCCACCGCCGACTACATGCACCAGATGGCCGCCTTCTTCCGCGACAATGTCGATCCCAGCCTGAAGATTTATGTGGAGTTCTCCAACGAAGTGTGGAACCCCGGCTTCGAGCAGATGCGCGCCAACCAGATCGTCGCCCGCAATGATACGGCGCTAACTTACACCGATGACTTCGGCCGCCAGGCCCAGGAATTCGGCAAGCTCACCGGCAAAATGGCCCAGATCTTTCAGCAGGAGTTCGGCGCGGCCCGCTTCGCATCGCAGGTGCGGGTGGAGATGGGCGGACTGATCGCCAACACCTACTGGGCCCAGACCGCGCTCAATTACATGCAGGCCACCGTCGCCGATCCGCGCGGGCTGATCCACGGCATCGCGGTCGCGCCCTACGTCGGCGTGCAGGGCGACATGAACTCCATCGACAACGCCAGCCTCACCATGCAGGGCCTGTTCGACTGGATGAACAACTGGACCGATACGCACGTCAAAACGTGGCTCAGGGAGCACAAGGCGCTGGCCGACAGCTATGGGTTCAAGCTCGATGCCTACGAGGGCGGTCAGTCGCTCAGCTACATCAACGGCATCAACGGCGACCTGAAGACCGCCGCCCAGGATGACCCGCGCATGGGCGCGTTCTACCAGCACCTGCTGACGGTCTGGCAGCAGGAATCCGGCGGCGGCGTCTTCGAGAACTTCTCGCTCTCGACACAGATCGGCCCCTACGGCTTCTGGGGATTGTTCCAGAGCATCGAGCAGACGACGAGCGTGAAGTACGAGGCGGTGAAGGCGATGGTGGGGAAAGTGGTGTGACGATGTAATCTGAAATCGACACGTCAGGGTCAGGAGCCGGCCACCAGAAATGCCCCATACGCCGATAATCGTTCCCCGGCTCCTGACCCTTTCGGCCAATCAGCGGATGATTTCACCTGAGCAACAATGAATGCGAGCGGCGGCTGCACCGCCGTGTGCAATCATTTTGTGTTTTCCCTGAGGAACTTCACCGTCTCCGGCCAAGCCTCCGCCGCCGCCTTGCCATTGGCGGGCGAGCCATCCGACTGCCGCAAAAAGCCATGCCCCGCGCCTTCATAAATATGCGGCGTGTAAGGCTTGCCCAGTTCCTTCATCTTCTTCTCCGCAGGCGGAATCGTCGCATCCACCCGGTTGTCATTCCCGCCATAAAATCCGGCCACGGGCGCTTTGATCTTCTCCAGCGCCGCGGCCGCCGGGCTGGTGCCGTAGTACACCGCCGCCGCGTTCAGCTCCGGCTGCTCGCTGGCATATTTGAAGCTCACGCCGCCGCCCCAGCAGAAGCCGATGCTGGCCGATTTGCCATTGGCACTGGGGAGCTTGATTCCGTAAGCCCGCGTCGCATCGAGCTGCTTGGTCACCTCGCCGGCATCCAGCCCGCGCACGGCCTTGGTCACTGAATCGCGGTCGGGGAACTCATCGGTCCCGCCCCCCTTCGGCCCCTTGCCGCTGAGCAGGTCCGGCGCGATTGCAATAAAACCCTCGGCCGCCAGTTGATCGGCCACCGAGCGAATCCAGTCGGTAAGGCCAAAGATTTCCTGAATGACGATGACGACGGGCGCTTTTTCTTTGACTTCCGGATAGACCACGAACGCATGGAGCTTGGCCTTGGAGCCGGGGACTTCGATATCGACCCATTCTCCATGGCGCGGCGAGGTGTTGAGTCGCTCCTTCGCCCCCGCCTCGGCCGGCGGAAGCTTGGGCGGATCGGCCGCCATCGCGGGAATAGCGGCCAGGAGAATCACAAGAGCGGCGAGGGAGAGTTTGTGGTTCATGGCCCGCATCATGCTCGCGGAGGGTGCGAGATGTCAAAAGGAAAATATTTCCGCGGAGATTTCCAAACCCCGTCCGTCATCGCGAAGCCGCGAGCGTCATAAAGCCACGACCATCGTAAAGCCGCGACCGTTATAAAGCCGCCACCGTCATAAAGCCGCGACCGTCATCCTGAGGGAGTATAGACGACCGAAGGATCTTGTTTGCCCATTGTGGCCCATCAACAAGGCGAATGGGCCGATCCTTCGAAGCAAGATTCCTCGGTCGCCTGAAGCTCCTTCGGGATGACCCTGGGCAAGCCGTTTCTCAGATTTCAAACCGGCATCAAAACCTGCGCCGTCCGGCTCGGCAGATAAATCTGGATCGACTGCTTCCGGTCCCCCATCGGGGTCTCCTGCTTCGGGTAGGTCGTGTTCGGACGCACCAGCCCATGGCCGCCATATTCGCGGGCGTCGGAGTTGAGGATGATCTGGTAATTTTTTGGATCGGGCACCGGGATGCGCAGGTCGGTGTAGGAATTGGTCGAGTGAAAATTAAACGCGAAAACCAGCGGCCCGCGGCGGTAGATCAGCAGCTTGTTGTCCTCGTGAACCATGATCTGCTCGATGAATTTATCGCTGAGCAAATGATGCTGGTCATCGAGTTTCTGCATGGCCGCTTCGAAATTCTGCAAACCCTGGTAGCGCAGCAGGGGATTGTCCGCGAGCGACCACTGCCGCCGGGCGAAGTGGTAGGAATAATTGTTCCCCTCGCGCGGGAAATCGATCCACTCGGGGTGGCCGAACTCATTGCCCATGAAGTTGAGATACCCTTCGCCCGAGAGGGTGAAGGTGAGCAGGCGGATCAATTTGTGCAGGGCGATTCCGCGGTCCACCACCAGGTTCTGGCTGGAGGTGTCCATGTGGAAATACATGTGCTTGTCCATCAGCCAGAAAGCGATGGTCTTATCCCCCACCATCGCCTGGTCGTGCGATTCGGCGTAGCCGATGTGCTTCTCGGCGTGGCGGCGGTTGAGCAGCACATGGAAAATATCCCCCATGCTCCACTGCTCATCGGGCTTCTCCTTGAGCAGTTTGATCCAGTAATC
This sequence comes from Tepidisphaerales bacterium, assembly GCA_038244055.1. Classification (GTDB taxonomy): domain Bacteria; phylum Planctomycetota; class Phycisphaerae; order Tepidisphaerales; family Tepidisphaeraceae; genus DASPKW01. The sequence continues at coordinate 24,570 of JBBRTW010000044.1, forward strand.
GGGCACGCCCATCGCCAGGCGGTAGTCGAAACCAAGGCCCCCTTCGGCCACCGGCCGGGCCAGGCCCGGCATGCCCGAAACATCCTCGGCCACGGTGATGCAATCCGGCTTGACCGCGTGGGCGACGAGATTCGCCAGTTGCAGATACACCACCGCGTCGCGATCGACATTCGGGCCAAAATAATCGCTGTACTTCGTGAAATCCTTGCCCA
>JBBRTW010000045.1:0-24347 GCA_038244055.1 Tepidisphaerales bacterium
CCCTCAGTTCCCGGAAATTCAACACCGCCTGCTCGGCCACCAGACGCTCGTCATCGTTCGCGTATTGCATGCGATCCTCCATGAAAGCACCCACATCCCCGGCCAGTTTAACAAAAGTGCCAAAAGTGCGCGCTACACCCTTCGCGGCCGAGCAATCATTTTCTCCTGTCACTTTCCCCCTCCACTCGCGTAAACTCTGCAATGCCGGCGCATTTCGCGCCGGCCGGAGGTTCCCGCGATGGCCGCACTGATGATCGGTATCAATTATGTCGGTGAGGTCGATCGCGTCGACAATCTCTTTTACGTCAAGACCCGCGCCTTCGTCCTGATGGACTTTCCGGTCATCCCGCTTGGCTCCTATGCCATTGTCATCCGCCCGGGCCCACAGGCGGACCTGGCCGTTCCCATCGGCTTCAGCCTCAAATCATGGATGATGGGTTTCCTCCGCCCGATCTCCGGCCTGCTGGTCTTCGCATCCATCATCTGGTTCTGCGTCATCACCGACGGCGGCAAAAAGATCGCCCAGATCAACATCATGCCCCCCATCATCACCGGGCTGACCGCGCTGATCTTCGGGATCGTCTCCATCACGGTCCGCGGCATCGCCCGCGCCACCCCGGCCCGCGCCGCCGAAATCGCCCGCGCCATCGACCTGCCCGAAGAATCACTCCCCGAGTCCTACCGCCATCGACCGACGGGATTTGAAGTCGTACCATTGCCGGCTCAGAAGGTCCAGACCGTCGAGACGATCGACAACGCCTGATGCGCCGCCGGCACGCCGATGCCGCGCCGCGATGGCGAACCGGATTCTTTGACCAGGCCGTCTATGAAAAAACTCGCCCTTGCCGCCAGCACTCTTACCGCCTTCGCCCTTCTCGTCCTGATCGCCCCTCTCGCCCTCAATTCCTCCACCGCCGCTCCCGCCCCCGCGACGCGCCCCACTTCCCAACCGGCCAATCTCACCATCCGATGCACCAAAGAAGGCGATTCCATCACCGCCCGTCAAGAGGGCGGGAAAACTATTCTCGACATCAAAAGCCCGCGCGGCATCGGCGGCGCGACGCTCACGCTCAAGGCCCAAAAGTGGCCCGATGAATTGATCCTGCGGGTGCATCTGCGCGGCCTGGAACATTTCCAGATCACCTCATGCGCCCAAAGCCTCCACGCCTCGGTTCTGAGCCACAGCGGGAACAAGACCCTGCTCTCGCTCTGGAGCGATGGCAAGGAAGGCCCGCCGCTCGATAAAACCAGCCCCTGCTGGATGGAGATCCAGAAGATGGATGCTCAGGGCAAACCGGCCGAGGGATTGCCCAAAGAGGGCGGGTTGTTCGAGATGAGAGTGCCGGGGGTGCTGCTGACGGATCAGAACAAGACAGTGGAGTTGGGGTGGATCGATTTCTATCGGTGATCTGAAAAACGCATCGATTGATTACATTGATTCAGCAGCAGGGCAATCGCATGTAACTCCTACCGCATCGATTTCGGATTGTGGATTGCGGATTGCGGATTGAAAACCGCATTTCAATCCACAATCCGAAATCCGAAATCCGCAATTGTTGCCCACTTCATGCCACATGCGATTGCCCTCGATTCAGCAGGCCCAAATACGGTGCTCCCCTTGACTCCCCGCCCGCCGCGCCCGAATCTACCCGCAGAACACTTCAGCGCGGCAGGAGCATGGAGAATCAGGAAACAGACGAAAAACCACAGCCCATATCCGGCGGCGCTGCCGCCGTGGCTTCATCGCCGCAACCGCTGGCCGCTTCGATGCCCGCGCCCGATGGATCGCTTGCGACGCCGCCCGCCCTTCAGCCCGCGGTGATCATCGTCGGCTTCGGCCTGCCCGGGCGCTTCGTCGCGGAGGTGCTCGATGGCCGAGGAATTCCCTATTGCGTGATCGAATTGAACCCCGCCAACGCCAAAAGCATCGCCTCCTGCGGCAAGCATGTCGTCTGCGGCGATTCGCGCAATCCCGATGTCCTGCGCGAGGCGGGGATCGAGCGCGCGGCGATCCTGGCGGTGACTTTGCCGGATGAAAAATCGGTGCTGGAAGTGCTGCACATCGCCCGGCAGATCAATCGAGATATTAAGATGCTTGCCCGCTGCAATTACACCTCCACCGGCATCCGGGCCGAAAAAGCGGGCGCAACCCAGGTCGTCATCGGCGAGCAGCTCGTCGCCCTCGAATTCGCGCGGCTGGTCGGTCACACACTGTGATAAAAATCACAAGTTTCCATTCATCGCCGACGAGCCTGCTGCCGAAAGACCTATTGCCCACCCGGTGAAACCATTCATCGGGGATGGCGTTGCCCCGGAGGCCGCGCCAGAGAGCCATTCGACGGCGGGCCAGCCAATCCGCCGCCTTGCGCCCGACCGACCGGCGCGAGTACGATCGATCAGCTCTTCTCGGGTTACACTATTATTAAACCGGCCGACGGGAACATTTGTGACTTTCCAACGACCGCACTTGCTCGCCCTCGATGGCGACCAGACGATTCTTCGCGCGATCGCCCAGATCGCCGCACCGTATTATGAAACCCTGACCACCGGCGACCCCCGCCGGCTGCTCGGCTGGCTCGAGGCCTACGACGATGTCGCCGCGATCATCACCGAACACGTTCTGGAAACCGCCATCGGCGTAACGCTCCTCGAATCGGCGCGCAACATGCGCCCCAGGGTGCGCCGCGTCCTGATGACCACCTACCACGACCTCTCGGCCATCATCGACGGCATCCACAGCGGCGCGATCGAGCGCCTGGTCCCCAAACCGTTCAACGCCAACGAACTGCTCGGCGCGATCCTGCCGGAGGAGCTGGCCAAACCGTCGCAAGCGAGGCGCGCCTCGGCGTAATTCTTATGGAACCACGAAGGACACGAAGGGCGCGAAGAGGATGCAGAGGATGAAGAAAGACGAGGATGGAAGATAGAAGATAGAGGATGGAGGATAGAGGATGGCTGGAGGATGCGATGCTGGCTGGCGCAGCTTGAAGCCGGCACATTGAGACTCATTCCTGATTTCCATCCTCAATCTTCCATTCTCCATCATCGTATTCCTTCACCCTCTCCCCTTCGTGCATTTCGTGTCTTTCGTGGTTCATCCGCACCTTGCGTCCGCGCCCCCTGCTGCGACAATCGGCGGCACTTCCATGCCGCGCGTGCCGCTTACTTTTTCCTCGCCGCTGCTTCTGACCGTGTCATTGGCGCTGGTCGTGTTGCTGGCGATCATCGCGATTCGCCGCCGGCCGGCTTTGGCGCGAACCTCCAAGCTACTGGCGATTCTGGCGGCGATTCTGCTGGCGCTGGCGGCCGGGGGGATGAACTGGCGGCGGCCGGCCAGTTCCGAGATCACCGTCATGGTCGATCTCTCCCCCTCCACGCGCACCGCGGCCTATCGAACCCGCGCGGCTTTGGATGCGCGAATCAACCAACTGCTGGCCGGCGCTCCTTATCGCATTGTCTATTTTTCGGACCGCAATACCGCTGCCGCTCCCGGCGATGCGACTGGCCCGCTGCCGGATTTGCCTTCCGAGCGCACGATCTTCGCGCCGCCGGCCGCCCCCGCGATTCTGCTCTTTTCAGATGGCCGATTCGCCTTGCCCCGGTCCGCTCCCCCCACTTTCATCGTCGCCGACCCGAATCTCGATCAGCCGACCGATGCCGCCGTGCTGCAGCTTCAGGCGCGCTCGGCTGGGGGCGGGATCGAACTGGCCGCCACGATACGCGTCAACGCGCCGCCCGGGCCGAACGTTACTCCACGACGACTGACGATCGCGCCGGCCTCGACCCAGCCGACGATCCTTCTCGATCCAGCCCCCGATCCGATCACTCTTTCCCGGCCGCTGAAAGCCGGGCCGACGCTTGCATCCGCCACCATCGCCAGGGGCGATGCCTGGCCGGAGAATGACAGCCTCACCCTGCCCATTGCGCCGCCGGCGCGCGGGCAGCGCTGGTTTGTCTCGTCGAATGCGACCGCGCCGGCCGGGGATTGGCAACCTATTTCCCCCGCGCGGCTCCCACCCGCCAACGATCCGGCCTATCTCGCGCCATCGGTCATCTTCCTCGACAATCTGCCTGCCTCGTCCCTCTCGAACGATCAGCAGCGGGCGCTGGAGCAGTACGTTCGCGATCTCGGCGGCGCGCTGGTCATCGCCGGCGGTGACCATGCCTTCTCGGCCGGGCTGTATCCGGGTTCAACCCTCGAAGCGCTCTCGCCACTGGCCTCCTCGCCGCCGCAGCCGACCACGCATTGGATGCTGCTGGCGGATTCGAGCGGGTCGATGTCGCAGGTTGTGTTCGGATCGACCACGCGCTGGCAGCTCGCTTCTTCGGCCATCGTCCGCCTTCTGCCGAGCCTGCCGCCGGAAGACCCGGTTTCCATCGGCTCGTTCGCGGCCGAGCTCAACTGGTGGAGCACGGGCCGGCGGGCCCGCGATGCGGCCGGCCTATCCCTCCCCCCTGCCGGCGCGGGCCCGAACGGCCCGACCAATCTGCAGCCGGCGCTGGAGCGCATCATCAAAGAGTCCGATGGCTCGACGCCGACCGAGCTGCTGGTGCTCAGCGATGCGGATACGACCATCGATCGCCCGGCCGACCTCGCGACGCGCCTGAAAGCGAAAAAGATCCGCCTGCATCTGCTGGCCATCGGCGAGGGCACCGCGCTTGAAGCCCTGCGCACGATCACTCAAACCACCGGCGGCTCGCTCCTCACTCAATTCTCCGATCCCGCCAAATGGTCGGCCGAGGTGCATCAATTGCTCTCGGCCGCGTTTCCCAGTCGACTCAGCGCCGATCCCACGCCCGCGACTTTTCTGGCGGACCTTTCCAAGCTCCCCGCCCGGCCGGTTGCCCCGTGGAACCGCACCTGGCTCAAGGAATCCGCCACGCTCCTGGCCGAGACCCGCGCGACGACGCCCCCCGCGCCATTGGCCGCCCGGCGGACACTCGGCGGCGAGGTGGTCGCCCTCGCCTTCGCGCCAAGTCCGGAAGAAATCGAAGCGATCGCCCATCTCATCGCCCGCCCGCCGCGCGATCCGCGCTTCACGATCTTCTGGGACCCCGCCAGCCAGCTCAAAGTCCGCATCGACGCGGCCGAGCGCGCTGCGACAACCCGGCCGAACAATGGCACAAACAATGCGCCGGCCTATCTGAATAACCTCCAATTGACTCTGTCCATCGAGCCGCAGGACCCCATCGACAATCCGCAATCCGCAACCCGTAATATCCCCATCGCCCAAACCGCGCCCGGAAGATACGAAGCCGCGATCGATTCCCCGCGCGTGCCTTCTTTCGCGGCCATTCGCCTCGGCGGCCAGACACTCGATCGCATCGCTCTACCGGGACGGTATGCGGCGGAGTTCGATCAGGTGGGAAATGATTACGATGCAATGCATGCGCTGGCGGCGCGCACGGGTGGGCAGGTGATCGATCGGACCATGACCAAGGCCTTGGAGATTCCCTATCCCCGACAAGAGGTTTCGCTGACGCCGATGTTGGCGCTGATGGCGGACGGGCTGGTGGCGGTGGGGTTGATCCGATGGAGATGGGCGTGAGGGGAGGGACGCGGATGGAGGATGGAGGATGGAGGACAGGGCAATTGCATGTCAATCCTGTCGCATCGATTTCGGATTGTGGATTGCGGATTGCGGATTGAAGACCGCAATTCAATCCGAAATCCGCAATTGCTGCCCATCTCATGCCATATGCGATTGCCCTGGGATGGAGGAGGAGCTGCATGAACTGCGTTGGCGTGGATGCGCCGCTCATGCTATGAATTGTTGAATGAACTGGAAATTCCACCGATTTGGACGCGCTATCGGCGCGGCGGCGTGGCTGGCGATGAGCGTCTTCAGTTTCTCAGCCGGCGCGGCCGACGGCGATATCAAACACCTCGGCGCGGGTTCGTACCTGACAACGCCCCCCGCCAAAGCGGGCCTGCCGCAGGATACGATCTACCAAACCGATTCGGTCAAGGGGAAGATGCCCACCAATGACTGGTGGAGTTCGGTGGCGTGGCTGAAGTTCTCCGACAAGCAGTACCCCCATCCCCTGGCGGTCGAGGAAATGCCGGCGGGGCTTCACGTCTACTATCCCGGCCGATCGTTGAGCGCCGGCAAGGATGCCATCTTCGCCGGCATGCCCGGCGGGAAGGGTGTAGCGAAGGATCTGATGCTGGGCAGTTCGAGCGTGAACGAATTCGAGGATGCGCGGGTCGAGGGTTTTTCGGATTGGTTCGTGACCGTGAAGTTCGGCGTCAAGGGCGCGCCCGGCGCGGGCATGTACGTGTCTTACGGGCATGGTTCGCCGTTTGTGTATGCGGTGTTCAAGGATGCGGGAATGGCGCGGATTACCTTCGAGCCGGATGTGAAGGTCTGGTCGGGCAAGTCCAACAGCGCGGTGCTGGGCGTGACCGTCGCGGGGGCGCACTACGCGCTCTTCGGGCCCACCGGCTCGACCTGGGAGGGGCTCGATGGCAAGGTATTCACCAACAACGCGGGTGGGAAGAATTATTTCTCCATGTCCGTTCTGCCGGCCGCGGATGAGAAGACGCTGGCGCTGTTTCGCAAGTACGCCTACAATCATGTGGTCGACACGAAGGTGGAGTGGGCCTACGACCCGAAGGCGGGTGTGACGACGAAGTTTTCTCTGGCGACTCAGGCCCGCGAAGGGAGCGGGACGGGTGCGGGAGGATCGGGGACCTTATTCGCGCTCTATCCGCATCAGTGGCGGCATGGCGATGCGAAATTCACGGGCGATGTTTACCCGAGCGTGCGCGGCGTCATGAAACTAGCCGAGGGAACAAGCTTCACCACGACGATGCCGTTTACCGGCGTCCTCCCGGCCCTGCCGAAAACCAAAGACTGCGATGAGCAGCGCGAGATCAAGTACCTGCGCAAAGAGTTGGAGGGTCGCGATGATGGCGCGAAGGATACCTACTGGGAAGGCAAGTGGATGGGCCGCCAGGCGACTCTCATTCCCATCGCCGAGCAGTATGGATTGAAGGAGGAGGCGGGGCGGATCGGGGATCGGTTGCGGGTTCGGCTGGAGGACTGGCTGGCGGCGGCCGGCGTGGATGGGCGGGCCAAGAGCAAACGCGTCTTTTACTACGATGAAAAATGGGGCACGCTGATCGGATACCCGGCCGGGTATGGCTCGGACAAGGAGCTCAACGATCATCATTTCCACTACGGTTACTTCATTCGCGCCGCCGCGGAGATCGCCCGGCGCGATCCCGCCTGGGCCGCCGATGGAAAATTCGGGGCGATGGTCAAGCTCCTGATCCGCGATATCGCCGCGCCGTCGCGGCAGGATTCGCTGTTCCCCTTCCTGCGGAATTTCGATCCCTACGCAGGGCATTCCTGGGCCGCGGGGCATGCGCGATTCGCCGATGGGAACAACCAGGAATCCTCATCCGAAGCCCTCAACGCCTGGTATGGGATCATCCTCTGGGGCCAGGCCACCGGCGACAAAGCCCTGCGCGACCTGGGGATCTATCTCTACACCACCGAGATGAACGCCGTGCAGGAATACTGGTTCGATGTGCATGAGGAGAACTTCCCCAAAACATTTCCGAAGACCATCGCCGCGATGATCTGGGGCGGCAAGAGCGCCTATGGCACCTGGTTCTCGGCCGAGACCGAAGCCGTGCATGGGATCAACTGGCTGCCCGTGCATGCCGGCTCGCTCTATCTCGGCCATTTTCCCAAACACGCGGAAAAGGAATATCAGTCGATGCTCAAGGATCGCGGCGGAGATCGTTGGAAGCAGTGGCAGGATATCATCTGGATGTTCCGGGCGCTGACGGACCCGATTGATGCGATGCGGCAGTTCGAGGCGGCCGGCGAGAAGATCCCCAACGAGGCCGGGAATTCGCCCGCCAACACCTATCACTGGATCGCCGCGCTCAAAACCCTCGGCCATGTGAACCCCACGGTGACCGCCGATTGGCCGATGGCGGCGGTGTTCGACAAGGGCGGGATGCGCACGCATGTGGCGTACGCGGGGACGGGCGATGAGGTGACTGTGCGATTTTCGGATGGAGCGACGATCAAGCTGAAAGGGGCGGGATTTGGGATATTGCAGGTTGGCGAAACGGCGGGTGGCGATGATGGAAAGCCTTTGCCGGCCGCGACCAAACCCTAATATCGCCAAATCATCCCCGGCGGATGCGAAACGATTTCGATTGCCCGATTGGGTCGTCACCAAGCATGGATCGGCCGGTATAGATGATCAGCGCCCTGTCCCGGCGCACCATCCGATACCGGAGACCCTCCATGACCCGTAATAAACTCTCCCGCCGAACTCTTCTCAAATCTTCCGCCGCCGCCCTCGCCTTCACGATTGTCCCCTCAACGGTTTTCGGAAAAACCGCCCCCAGCAACCGCATTCAACTCGCCCAGTGCGGCGCGGGCTCGCGCGGGTCGGATGTCATGAAGGGATTCTCCTCGCATGCCGATGCCCGCTATGTGATGGTCTGCGATCCCTTCAAATCCCGCCGCGAACTGGCCGCGCGGACCCTGGCGAAGAAGTACAAAGAAACCAATCCCGATGCGATCGCCACCACCGGCGACTTCCGCGAAGTCATGGCCCGCACCGATATCGATGCCATCGTCGCCTGCACGCCCGATCACTGGCACGTTCCGCTCGGCATCGCGGCCGCGCTCTCCGGGAAAGACGCCTACATCGAAAAACCCCTCGGCGTGAGCATGGGCTGGTCCTGGCGTCTGCGCGAGACCGCCACCCGCTACAATCGCATCGTCCAGTACGGCACGCAGCAGCGTTCATCGGCCAATTTCCGCTACGCCTGCCAGATGGTCCGCAACGGCTATCTCGGGCAGATTCGCAGCGTGGATGCGTGGTGCGTCGATGGCACGCGGGCCAAGGCGTGGATGACACCCGAATCGCTCATCAGCGAGCCGGTCCCGGAAGATCTGAATTACGATATGTGGCTCGGCCCGGCCCCCGAAGCGCCTTACAACCATTTCCGCGTCAATCGCGAGGGGGCGTTCCATACCTACGATTACGCGATCGGCTTCATCGCCGGCTGGGGCGCTCATCCGCTGGATATCGCCCAGTGGGGCCTGGATATGGATCACAGCGGGCCGGTCTCATACCAGGGCACCGGCAAGATCCCCACCGGCTGCCTCTACTCGACGATTTATGACTGGGATGTGCAGTGCAAGTACGCGAGCGGCGTCGCCATGCACTTCATGTCCGATGAAATCGCCAAGCCGGAGGTGATGAAATACCGCCGGCGCTGGGCCGATCATGGGACGACTTTCTTCGGCGACAACAAGGCCTGGATCAGCGTCGACCGCGGCGGGCTGGAGGCCAGCGATCCGGAACTGCTCAAGATCAACTTCAAGCCCTCCGATTCGCGCCTGACCGTCTCCGCGCAGCACGACCGCAACTTCCTCGACTGCATCCGCTCGCGCGAGCAGCCGATCAGCCATCTCGAAGCCGCCATTCGCTCCGATACCATCAGCCATCTGTCGGATATCGCCATCCGTCTCAAGCGGCCGATCGCCTGGGACCCCAAGACCGAGAAGATCGCCGATGATGCCCAGGCGACGCGCATGCTGAACCGGCCGATGCGGGCGAAATATGAAATTTAAGAAAGATGCGAATTATAAAGAGGGGGGGCATTCTTACTTATAGGCGGCGGACTGCAATTGGCGCAGCGGATGGGGATTCGCGCGCCCGATGCCGGCCGAGACCGCTGAGCAAATGCTGCTCGAATCCCCGCCGATGCCGCTTCCCGAGCCACAATCCGCGCTATTGGCGATGCCTGCGTGAAGCCCCGACGATTTGATTTCCTAAAATGCGTGCGTTCGGGTAAATTGGGCGGTCGAGGGCTCCATGATGAAACGTTCCACCCGCTCCGCATTCACGCTCGTCGAACTTCTTGTCGTCATCGGCATCATTGCGCTGCTGATCGCCATTCTCCTGCCTGCCCTCACCAAGGCGCGGGACCAGGCCAATACCGTGACCTGCCTGGCGAACTTGAAATCGCTGGGGCAGGCGGGGGCCAACTATGCGGCCGAGAATAAGGGGTATGCCGTGCCGCCCGGCTACCTGGCGGGGCCGCCCGAAGGCGGCACCTACACCAGCGGTTTGCACGCCGAGAACTAAGCGACGATTCTGGTGAACCAGAAATTCCTCAACGCCCCGATTTTACAGACGATGGCCGATGCACCGTCGCCGGGTGGTTCGGTCTTGTACTGCCCTTCCGGGGTGCAGGATTTTCGCGGCTTGCAATATGTGACCGCCGGCGGCAATAAGATGATCGCCAACCGGACCGATGGACTCGGAGCCAGCCCCTGGCGGGCCAAATCGTTCTATACGGGCAACATTGTTGATACCTGGTATGGAATAAACGCGGACTGGGGAACCAAGTCGGCGATGGCCGGCCAGGCAACGCCACTTCATTTCCTGCCAACCACCGATACGATCCCCAACTATTCGATCCAGGCAAAGTTGGCCACCATCAAATACTCCGCTGAAGTGGTTTTCTTGTTTGATGGCACGTTCTACGATCTTTTCTACGATGCCAATCGCCTGAACGCGCGGCACGGCAAGCGGAAGCAGACCAATCTCCTTTTCTTTGACGGCCACGCCGCGACTTTTGACACGGCCGGCCTTCCCGGCGGCATCGGCGATGCCAATGCTTCCAATCCCTTTGGCAGCAAGGCCGCAATGGTGCCGTGGCCCACTCCCAAATTTCGAACGGATCAGAATTGATCTTCCCCATTGCCGTGGGGCGTCCCATTTCATGGGTCAGGTTGACGGCGCGTTCGGGGACTTGGCGAGCCAATCCACAAACGCGTAGAGCGCATCATCGTCGTTCGCCTCATTGGCGATGCGGATGAACCCCTCCAGATCGACAGCCGTCAGGAAGGGGAACGCGCGGCTGGCCGGGGCTGAATCGTAGCCGTTGCCCGCATCGCCGCCGCCCGCATTGCGGAGCAGGATCATCAAGCGCCGTCCATCGCACACCCAGATTTCCGGAACCCCCATTGCCGCGTAGATGCTTTCGCGATCGACCTCGTGATGAGTGTAATCCATCTCGATGACCAGATCGGGGGGCGGATCGCTCCGCAGGTCGATCTCGGAGCGGCCCCGCAGCAGCGGCTCATTCTGAACGTAGTAGCACTCATCCGGCTCGAGCCCGCGCTCCAGATCTTCGCGGCGATAGGTGGCCGATCCATAACTCGCCACGCGGATGCGCCGGCCGATGCGGATGGCGACCAGAAATGACCCCAGAAGTGTTTTGTACCGCTCGTGGAAGGGTGAGGGCGCCATGATTTCAAGTGTGCCCCTGTCATAAGTAAGATACATCCGCTGTCCCCGCGCTTCGAGATCGCGCAGAAGGGATTCGTAAGTCTCCCAGCTCACGCCCTCAAGCACGATCGCGCCGGGGCCGGCCGGGGAAGGTTTGTCGGCGAGAATCGTCATCGGTCACCTATGGCATCACATCATACCCTTGCCGCCGCAAATTTGGCCACTTGAAAGGAAACAGAAAGGGTCAGGAACCTCAACGACCCGGCTTCACTTGGAAAGCCGCTGATCGGAGGTTCCTGACCCTGAAAATGTTCATCGTGACACGGCCGTCCCGGCCGTGCGGATGGATCGATGGATAGAAAAGCTCCAGGCAGGGCAATCTTTGGACTTCAAGCGTTCTTCGCATGGGCGGGACGCCCATGTCACTTCAAGCAATCATCCGCCGACTTCGACGCGGGCGTACTTCACCAGCGTCAGGCCCTGCGCCTTGAGCATCTGCCCGACGCTGCCCTTGAATTTGCTGGCGTTGAAGAAGTCCTGGTCGACCAGGGACTTCTCCTTGAAGAAGGCGTTGAGCTTTCCTTCGGCGATCTTGACGGCGATGGCTTCGGGCTTGCCGGTTGCCTTGGCCTCTTCAACCGCATAGGCGCGCTCCTTATCGACCAGCACCGGGTCGATGCCCGAGCGATCGAGCGCCAGCGGCTTGGCGAAAGCGATATGCCCGCCGATATCGGTGACCAGTTCGTCGCTGAGGTTGGCGACCGTCCCGGAGACTTGCAGGATGACCCCGATCTTGCCGGAGATGTTGTAAATGTAAAGCCCGACGCGCTCGCCGCTGAGGGACGCGGTCTTGCCGAGTTGGACGTTTTCACCGGTGGTCTGGGCGACGTGCGTGAGCTGTTCCTTGATCGCATCGGCGGGGTTGCCGCCGGTGAGCATCGCCGTCGCGGCCGACCGGCCCAGCACGGCGATCGGCTCGCTCTTGGCCGTGAAATCGGTGTTGCAGTTGACCTCGACCAGGGCTGCCGACTTGGAATCGGCGGAGATCGCGCCCAGCACCCGACCTTCCGACGCGGTGCGCTCGGTCAGCGAGGATTTGACGCCCTTTTTGCGGAAGGCTTCAATCGCCTTGTCGATGTCGCCACCGACTTCGGAGAGCATCTTCTTGCATTCCATCATCCCCTGGCCAGTGCGGGCCCGAAGATCGTTCACGAGTTTGGCGGTAATCTCAGCCATTGCGGTTCTCCATCATTCTTTTTTGTCGCCGATCGCTCGCGGATTCAACGGCCCGCGGGTGCGTCATCGGACGGTATTGAGTGGGTTCAGGATTCGATCTTTTTATTTGTGACGAAACCGGGGCGATCGGTCGATCGCCCCGGCGTGTCTTCATACGGATGATAGGGCGAATTTCTTACGCCGATTGCCCGGCCGCCAGGGGCTCGGTCGGAGCGGGCTGCTCGGCCGGAGCGGCGGTGTCGGCGGCATCGGCCGCGGCGGGCTCGCCGCCGATCGGCGATTCCGGCGCGCCCGAATCCGCCCGGAACGTCGCCCGAACCGAGCGGCGACGCGGCCCTTGGCCGGCCGGCTCTTCGGTCTTGTCGACCCGGCCGGTCTTGCCGTCGATGATGCTGTCGGCCAGCTCGCGCATGACGATCTCGATCGCCCGCATCGCATCGTCGTTGCCCGGGATAGGCAGATCGATGAGCTCGGGATCGCTGTCGGAATCGATCAGCGCGATCGTCGGGACGTGCAGCTTGCGGGCTTCCTTGACCGCGATGTGCTCGCGGCGGGTGTCGATGATCACCATGACGCCGGGCATCTTGTCCATCTTGCGGATGCCTTCGAGGTTGGCCTTGATCTTGGTCATCTCGCGGTTGAGCGTGGACTTCATCTTCTTGGAGTAGGACTCGATCTGGCCGGTTTCCCAGAGCTTTTCCAGCTCATCGAGGCGCTTGAGACGATCGCGGATCGTCTTGAAGTTGGTGAGCGTGCCGCCCAGCCAGCGCTCCGAGACGGCATGCATGCCGCAGCGCTTGGCCTCTTCTTCAACGGCGAAGCGCGCCTGGCGCTTGGTGCCGACGAAGAGGACATCCTTCCCCTGCGAGACGATATTCTGCACCAGCTTCTTGGCGCGAAGGAGGCCTTTGACGGTCTCCTTCACATCGAGAATGTGGATCATGTTGCGCTTGCCCGAGATGTACGGCTCCATCTTCGGGTTCCAGCGGCTGACGCGGTGTCCGAAGTGGACACCCGCATCAACGAGTGCTTTGACGAGTTCAGCGGGACTGGTTGCCATGTGCGTAAGCTCCGAAACAAAAAAAACGGCGAATAAAGCCGGCAGCCCGTGCATCCACCACCGCGCCAAGACCGGCGGAGTGCCATTGGGCTTATAAATTGAGGTTGTAAAACGATGACCCAGCGTCTATTCGAAGCCCCCGGCACGTCACTGCCAGACTCCACCGACGTGGGTGCCTCTTGGCGAGGCAAGAGGGCGACTGTATCGCGCGCCCCGCGTTAAATCAAGGGAACTTTAGTGGTTATGACCACAAGACCACAACTGGCTGTATCACCCCTACCGGCCGGTCGATAGACAGAAGGTCGGCCGGCGTTGTTGCCGGGCAGTGATCTCGTGGTTTCTTCCGATGGGTGAACCGAGTGCGTCGATACCGCAACATATTGGGGTATAGCCTGCTGGTGAACGTGCTAATTGCGCTCACCGACCTGACCACCGCGCCCCTGCATGCTCACGGACGCGGGCAGGATGTCCTGGGCTACGTGAATGGTATCGGGCAAATCCTGCAACTGCCGGGGTTTACGGTCAGCGAAATGATCGGGCTGCGGCCCGGCCACCGCTGGACCTGGTCCGCCTTTTACTGCGGAATGGGCATCAACCTGGTGTTTTATGCGATTGTTTTCGCGGCCGCCGCGCGTTGGGGACGATGGGGCAGGCGCAGGCAAGTCATCACAGAACATGAGTATGAATTCGGCGTCGGCCCGGACGATGATGATGTGAAACAGGAAAATCGGGTGGAAGATCACCTGCCCGGCCAGCGCCTGAGCCGCCGGGCGCTCATTATGGGTGGCGGGCGGGCGATCGTTGGCGGCGCGGCGGCGGCCGGGGCGTGGGGGTTCTTCGCCGAGGCGCGCTGGTTCGAAGTCACGCGGCGGCAGATTCCAATTCGCGGCCTCGCACCCGAACTCGATGGCCTGCGCATCGTGCAGCTCTCGGACATTCACCATGGAACGTGGATGTCCGCGCGATGGGTGCAGCAGATCGTCGATGTGAGCAACTCGCTGAGCCCCGATGTCGTCGCCCTGACCGGCGATTATGTCTATCGCGGTTCGGAATACGCCGCGCCGGTGGCGCGCCTGCTCGCGGGGCTCTCGCCGCGCATCGGCACGGTGGGCGTCATGGGCAACCACGACTGGTGGGATGGGGGCATCGCCTGCCGGGAAGCCTTCTCGCGCGAACGGATTCCGCTGATCGATAACGGCCGGCGCTTTATCACAACGGATAAGCGATTGGTGGCAGATGCAACCGAAGGCCTCTGCCTGGCGGGCGTCGGCGATCTCTGGGAAGACAAGTGCAACTACCGCAGCGCGCTGGGCGGCATCAGCGGAGGCATGCCGCGCATCCTGCTCTCGCATAACCCCGATGTGGCCGAGGAGCCGGAATTCCTGCGCGGTGGGTATCGCGTCGATCTGATGCTCGCCGGCCATACCCACGGCGGGCAGATTCGCCTGCCCGGATTCGGCGCGCCGGTGACCAACTCGCGCTTCGGGCAGAAGTATGCCAAAGATCTGGTCGAAGGCCCCATCTGCCCGGTCTTCATCAGCCGGGGGCTGGGGATGACCGTGATGCCGGTCAGGTTCGGAGTCAGGCCGGAAATCGCAGTCATTGAGTTGCGAAGCGCATGAATCCATGGCACCCCGCCCCGTGAACGCTTAACATCGCCAACGTGACCGCCCCGCGCCTCTTATTGCGAAACCTCACCTCCCGCGCCCTCGCCTGGCTTCAGCGCCGCCAGGGCCTTCTCTTTTTTCTTCTGATCCTCATCCATCTCATCCCCATCTGGGCCTTCACATACCTGCCCACCACCGATGGCCCGGCCCATCTTGCCAACGCCGACATTCTCCGCAAATACAACGATCCTGAGCTCGAGGTCTTCCGCAAGTATTACACGATCAGTTCCACTCCCAGCCCGAATCTCGCCGGGCACCTGCTGCTGCTTGGGTTCCTCAAGATCGTGCCGCCGGTGCTCGCCGAGAAACTCCTCCTCAGCCTGTACATCATCCTCCTTCCCCTCGGCCTGCGCTATGCCGCGCGAAGCATCCGCCCCAAGTCGAGTTGGATCGGATTCCTCGCCTTTCCCATGATCTACAGCTTTCTGCTCGGCCAGGGCTTCTACAATTTCTGCCTGAGCCTGCCCGCGTTTCTATTCACCGTTGGGTACTGGTTTCGATACCGCGATAAAATGGATCTCAAACGCGGCCTGGCCCTGGGCGGGCTGTCGATCCTCCTCTATTCCTGCCACCTCTTCTCCCTGGTGATGGCCTGCGCGGTCATTGGACTGATGGCCTGCGCCTTCGTCATCGCCGCCTGGCGCGATCCGGCCGCGCGCGGCAACCGCATTCGCCAATCGCTCATCGCCGCCGCCGCGCTGTTGCCGATGGTGATCCTGGCGGTGATTTTCCGCCCTTCCACGCAAGTCCCCTGGCTCAATACCCGACAGCAACCCGATTCCCTGCGCGAAGACCTCATCGGGCTGCTCCAGTTCCGCACGATGGTTTCCTACCGCGATTCCGAAAAATATCTCGGCGGCGCGCTGGTGAGCCTGCTGGTCGGACTCTCTTTCTTCGCGCTGGTCATTAAATTCCGCCGCCGCCGCTGGAGCGCATCCGATGCGCTGCTTCTCGCGCCGCTGGCGATGGCAGTCGCGTATCTCCGCGCCGGCGATCCGCTGTCGATCTATTTTTATATCCCGCACCGCGCGATGTTCTATTGTTTCCTGACCCTGATCCTCTGGCTGGCCGCCCAGCCGATCTCCCGGCGCATCAAGGCGATCGCCCCCCTGCTGGCTTCGATCCTCGCGCTCGGCTTCGTCGCCAGCCACGCATTGAAATACCGCCAGTTCGCCCCGCAACTTCGCGAATTCGTCTCGGCCGGCGATTCCATATCCCGCGGCTCGACGTTTCTGCCGCTGATCTTCGCGCCCCAGGGCGCTGGCCGGGCGATGTCCATCGATGTCGCCCCCTTCTACATGGCCGGCGGTTACATCGCCGCCCGCCGCGATGCGGTCGATCTCCGCAATTACGAAGCCCGCACCGATCACTTTCCCGTCCGCTTCAAGCCCGAACTCAATCCCTACCAGAAACTCGCGGTCGGCCTCGATGGCTTCGACCGCATCCCGCCCCGGGTCGATTTCGCCGCCTTCGAACAGGCCGGGGGGCGCGTGGATTATGTTTTGCTCTGGGGCGTCAGCGATGAGCAGCGGAAAGACCCGGATGCGATCAAGTTATTCGAGCAGTTGAAGGAGCGATTCGCGCCGATTGATCTGCCCGGCGCGCAGTGGACTGAATTGTGGAAGCGAAAATAAACGTGGCGGCCGGCGAACATTCAAAGCGCTCCCGCCCGCCAGAAAGAACCCTTATGAAACGAACCGCATTTGCCCTTATCTTACTGGCCTCCAGCGCCATCAGCGCCCAGCCCCCATCGCCCGCGACCCCGCCCGCAGCGCCCGTACCCCGAGGCGCTGCAGCGCCCGCCTCTGTGTACGAGGTTTACCAGGGATGCGAGAAACCCGCCTCGACCTACGCGCGCACTGTGACGGTCGACCCCAAGGCCGGCGACACCCTCGAAGCGCTCTTCTCCGCGAAAAAAGTGCTGGCTGGCGATCACCTGATCCTCCTGCCCGGCGATCACGGCGCGATCCTCGCCAAAGAGGTGGCCGCGGGCGCGTGGATCTGGCTGGATTTCCAGCCTGGTGCCACCGCGAAAAGCATCACGCTCAAGAACATCTCGAAAATCCTCATCACTGGCGCTGAGATTACTTCCCCCACCGGCAAACTCTTCTTCGCCTCGGCCCCGGCGCACGATATCGTGCTGGCCGATTCGCAGCTTTACGGAGCGCGGGATTCGAAGAACTGGAGCGCCGCTGAATGGCTGGCGGCGCCCAACGCCATCCAGGCCGACAATGTCAAGAACGTTTCCATCCTGCGAAACGCGATTACCAACGTGCGCTTCGGCATCTCCGCCTCCAGCCGCCAGCCCGATGTCGAAGGCTCGCGCATGAACGTGCTCATCAAAAACAATCTTCTGAAGGGCGTATCGGGCGACTTCATCCGCCCCATCGGCGGCAACATGGCGGTCATCGGCAACAAGGGCATTGACGGCTATCTCTCGGCCGCCGACGGCGATGGCAACCACGATGATTTCATCCAGATGTTCGCGCTCCCGCTCACGGCCGTCTACGACAACGTCCTGATCGAAGGCAATTACTTCTGCGAGACGACCGATGTCAACCGCAAGTTCAACGCCGACTACCAGGGCATCTCCTGCTTCGACGGCACCTACACCAACGTCACCATCCGCGGCAATACGGTGCTCGCCAGCGCCTACTGGGGGATCGCCATGTACGGTGGCAAGCACATTCTCATCGAGCGCAACACCGTCCTCAGCATCCGCCCGCGCGGAGACCGCAAGCTGCGCATTGCCTTCATGCCCATGAAACGCGGCGCGAAAGGTGAAGACCAGACCGCCCGCGACAACGTCGCCAATGTCTTCCTGGGATTCGCCGCCCCGGCCGCGACCTCAAACAACATCGCCGTGCCGCCGGCCGATGCTTCAACAGCGTTCGTCGAGTTCAACCTGTCGGGTAGCGCGTTCGATCTACATCCGAAGAAGGGCGGAGCACTCGATGGGAAGCACGCCGGCGCTTTGCAGTCCGATTGAATGGGGCGACAAATCGGTGGTTCATGAAGATACGAGTTGCGGGAACTCAATCGCGCCCCCGCCGACTCGCGCCGCGCGCTTTCGCCGGATAATCCGCAGTGGCACTTCTTCGTGGTCCTGAGGCGCGCCCCAGAACTCTCGCAGCTTGGGGCCTTTGCGGGTCCTGCGATCTCTGAAGAAGAAATTCCACCACTCGTGGAGCCACACCTTCCGGCCCATGCGCGCGTACCAGCGCATGCCATGGCTGGCCGCGCGATCGCGATTGAGGAACGACCGCAATAGCGCCTTGGGCCGCCCCTGCACGAGTATCTCGATCGCCTTCACCCACAGGATGACCCGCCACGGTGCCATCCGCGATGAGGCCAGCACCTGATGCTTGTAATCCCAGCGCCGCTGGTCGAGTTGAATCACCCGCCGCTCGGCCGCCTGGCGATAGTAACCGGTCCAGCGGTGCGGCGTGACGTACAGGGCCGTGATCTGGTCCGGATCGTAGGAGAGGAGTTGCCGCAGCGAGCGGAAGAAATCGCGGTCGCTCACATCCTCAAAATCTGCCACCCAGGTCGCCAGGGAAAGGATTCCATGCTTGCGCAGCAGGCGGATCGCCTCGCGATCGGTGCGGGTTGCGCCGCCCTTGCGGATGCTTTGCAATGTCGCCTCATCGGTGTTTTCAATGCCCAGCAGGAACCGCTCGACCCCCGCCTGGCGATAGAGGTGCAGGATGTCGGCATCGCGCACGATGTCATCAGCGCGGGTCGAGCCGATGATGATGATATCGATCTTCTCGGCGATGATCGCCTCGCACAGTTCGCGCCAGGCGCTCTTGCTCACCGTTGGATTCTCATCGGCCAGGTTGATCAGCTCCACCCCATGCTCGCGATGCAGCCAGGCGATCTCCTTGGCGAATTTCTTCGGATCGCGATGCCGCCAGCGCGCCCAGAATCCGCGCTGTCCGCAGTAGTTGCATTTGTGCGGGCAGCCGCGCGAGAACTGCATCACCACCGCGCGCTTGCCCCCGTAATAACTGTAGCGCCGGTGATCGATCAGCTCCCAGCCGGTTCGAAAAGCATCGAGATCGTCGATCATGATCGCCGGCGCGGTTTCGATGAGCCGCCCCTCCCGCCGGAATGCGATTCCTGCAACGGCCGCCAGGTCGCCGCCCGCTTCGATCGCGGCCATCAGTTTCGAGACGGTTGACTCTCCCTCCCCGCGCACCACCACATCGATCTGCGGCTCGGCCTCCAACACTTCCTTGAAGTGATAGGTGGGGAACACGCCGCCGTAAACGATGACGACATCGGGCAGCAATGCGTGAATCCGCCGGGTCAGTTCCGCGATAATCGGATGCGCTGAAGTCGAGCCCGAATGCCCCAGCAAGAGGGCCTCGGGTCTATGCCGCACCACTCTCCGCACGACTTCATCGTGGCTGAGCGGGCCCAGTTCGGCATCGAGAAGGGCCACCTCGTGCCCCGCATCGATCAGCGGCCCGCCGATCGATAAAAGCCCCAGCGGCGGCAGTTGTTCAAGTGGAATCCGGCTCCCGATCGCAGGATGCGGCGGGTTCAAAATCAGGATACGCACGATGCTCCATATTCCGCGATGGAATCCGTCACCAGCAGCGCCATCCGCACAGACAGGTTAACCGCCGAAACAACCGCGTCAACAGGGACCATCGCCTCGCCCTTGCAGCAATTGGCGACAGCGCTCGAGCCAGCAACGGCTCGCGGCCCGAGGGGTAATGTGTTCGATAGGGCCAGATCCACATCGGACCCTCAAATCGAGGAGCAATCAACATGAAGTTTCGGCATCTCGTCCAACTGGCGGCCGCTTCCCAGGCATTCTCCCTCATCGCTCTGCTGGGCCGCGCGCAAGGCCAGACTGTCTCCCAGATCAAGGTACTCCCCGATAAAGCCCCCGACAGCAGCTCGCTCAAATCCATCGTCCAGACCGTCACCCGCGACTGCAAGACCAACGATGAAAAAGCGATCGCCCTCTACAACTACTGCATGCTGACGAACTACCACCTGGCCTACCCGACCGAGCCGGGAGGCGTGCCGGCGCTCAAGGTCCTCAACTGCTATGGCTGGAGTTTGTGTGGCGGGCTTCATACCGTTGAATCGGCCTTGTGGATCGAAGCCGGCTGGGAGCATCGTTACGTCGGCTGGAATGGCCACACCACCGTCGAGGCCAAATACGATGGCCGCTGGCACTACCTCGACATCTTCCTGAAGTTCTACGCCTGGATGCCCGATGGCAAGGGCGGCCGCACCATCGCATCGGAAGATGATCTGAATCAGAATGCCGATGAACTCATCGCCAACGCCTTCGTGCTCGACAAAGGACGCGGCTGCGTCTACGCCAAGGACAATCAGTTCATGATGAACGGCGCTCGCGCCAACTGGCGCGCCCCCGCGCTGCTCTCCTGCGGCGATACCATCAAGGATGTCATCGGCGGCCTCAAGACCCACCGCGCCGGCGGCCCCGAGGCGGGATGGGCCGGAATCAACCACGGCAACGGCGCTTACTCGGCCGATCTCAATCTCGCCCCCGGCTTCGCGCTGACCAGCAACTGGGACCACTCGGCGAATTCCGATGACTGGTATTGGGCCAACGCGAAAAAAGCGCCGGCCCACACCTGCGGCGGACATAAAGACACGCGCAACGATCCCGCCTACGGCCTGATTCTCGAACCCTATGTGAATGCCGACCCGGCCCGCTGCTACGCCAATGGCACGCTGCAATTTTCTCCCGACTTTTCCAGCGAAGCGCTGCTCAAGACTTTCGCTTCAACCGACAACGTCAAATACGCCGGCAAGGCCCTGGTGCCGGCCGATGCGACAAAGCCGGCATCGGTGGTGGTGAAACTGGCATCGCCCTACATCATCAGCGGGCGCTCTTCCGGCGCGGCCGACGGCGCGGAGGCCATCGAACTCTCCATCGACGGCGGCAAAACGTTCAAAGCCACCGATTTCGAGAAACTCGGCGCTGCCGCCCGCGGAAAGCTCGAGGCGCTCGTCCGGATCGGCTTCGGCCAGGCGCTCAAGTCATTGAACCTGAGCGTGGATGTCCAGAACAATCCCGGCGCGCTTCCCTACCTTTCACCGGGCAAGAATATCGTGACCGTTTCCGTGCTCGATCCCGCCGAGCTGGCGGACAATAAACTGGTCGTGACCTACGCCTACCGCCTCGGCTCGCGTAGCAAATCGTTCGAGCAACTCTGCGATGAGGGCAAGGAAATCGCCCGGCAGCACAACGCCAAGTGGTCGGATACCATCACCTTCGCGCAAAAAGTTTTCACCGCGAAGGACCTGCCCGCCAAGTTCGAAATCGACTGCCCGACGCCGAAGGGCGAACATCCCGTATACCCCCGCATGATGTTCGTGCGCCGGGAGATCATCGCGCCGTCCGCCGCCCCCCTGCCCGCGCCGGCGGGCGCGATCGCCGCCTCTCCCGCCGACCCGGCCGACCTGCAAACCCTGCCCAATCCGTTTCTGATCGGCAGCGAAACGCCAACGCCCATCAAGACCCGCGCCGTCAAAACCGTGCGCATCCCGCTGGAATACCTGCAATTCTGCAACGAAAAGGGAGAAGTCTCCGATGCCGGCACATTGACCTGGCCGAAAAACGCCGGCGAAAAAGGAAAGGTCCTTCAAGCAGCCGTGCAGTACGCCGGAGATCTGAAAAGCCTTCCCGCGCCCAAGAACCTGGCCGCCGCACGCCTGGTCTTCCCCGTGATCTCCGGCCACAACAAGGCCGGCGAAAAGATCGGCGCGGTCTTCCTTTCGGCCCCAACCGAAAAGGGCAAGCCCTGCGATTTCTCCGCCCTGCCCGCCCTGGCCGGCACCGCCATCATCCCCATCCAACCCGCCGACGCCGCCGCATACAAGCCCGCCAAACCCTTCGCGATCGACATCACCCGGCCGATCAAATCGATCGCCGCCGGCGAAACGAAATTCAACGGCATCGCCCTTCGCATCGTCCCCGATCGCGGCATCGATGATGGCTGGACCGTCCGCTGCCAAGTCTCGCCCACCGACTCCGCGTACCTCGAAATCGATACCTTCGCCGATGATTCGACTTCGCCTCAAACAGGTCAAACCGCGCCGTAGTCGAGTGTCCGTTTGAAAGCAAGGCTCCGCGCCTCCGCCTCCGCAGGCCCCCAGGGCAATCGCATGTAACTCCTATCGCATCGATTTCGGATTGTGGATTGCGGATTGCGGATTGAAAACCGCATTTCAATCCACAATCCGAAATCCGAAATCCGCAATTGCTGCCCATCTCATGCCATATGCGATTGCCCTGCGCAGGCCCCGAGCCCGCGCCGCCACGCCCACTCCCCTTCCCCGCCGATTTGGGCAAGCCCTCCCATCCATGCTATAGTCCTCCCTCTGGGATGGACCGCACACGCACGGAGGCCGACGCTTTGATCGATGCGCAGAAGTTGTTCGAGGATTTGACCCCGCCCCAGGCCGAGGCGGCGCGGCATGTCGATGGCCCGCTCCTGATCATCGCCGGCGCGGGCTCGGGCAAAACCCGCGTGCTCACCCGCCGCGTGGCCCACCTGGTTTCGCAGGGAATCCCCGCGCCCTCCATCCTCGCCATCACCTTCACCAACAAAGCGGCCGGCGAAATGAAATCGCGCGTCGAAACGCTCATGGAGCGGCGCATCCACGATTTCGGCCGCCTCGATCAACCCTGGCCGACCATCTGCACCTTCCACTCCCTCTGCCTGCGCATCCTCCGCCATTACGCTCCCACGATCGGCCTGCCCGTCAACTTCTCCATCTACGACTCGGCCGACCAGACCAAGCTCATGAAAGAGGCCATCAAGGCCCTCGATCTCTCCACCGCCAACTTCCCCGCCGCCGCAGTGCACGGCACGATCTCCAACGCCAAGAACCAGCTCCTCGGCCCCGAGGAATACGCCACCACCACCGGTGATTTCTATCTCCGCACCGTCGCCCGCATCTACGCCAAGTACCAGGCGCTTCTCACCACCAACAACGCGCTGGATTTCGATGATCTGCTCCTCCGCGCCGCTCAGGCCTTCCGCGCCCACCCGGCCATGCTCCAGGAGCTCCAGGATCGCTACCAGTACATCTCCATCGATGAGTACCAGGATACGAACCACGCCCAGTATGTGCTGGCCCACGCCCTGGCCCTGCGGCATCGCAACATCTGCGTCGTCGGCGATCCCGATCAATCGATCTACGCCTGGCGCGGGGCCGATCTGCGCAACATCCTGGAATTCGAGCAGGATTACCCCGATGCCAAGGTCGTCCGCCTCGAGCAGAATTACCGCTCCAGCAAGCGCATCCTCGCCATCGCCTCCAAGCTGATCGCCCACAATAGCCGCCGCAAGGAGAAATCCCTCTGGACCGAAAACGCCGAGGGCGAAAAAGCCCTGCTCTACCTCTGCGGCGACGAGCACGATGAAGCCTTCGCCGTCGCCCAGACGCTCAAGGACCTGACTGAGATGCACGGCTATCAGTGGAGCCAGATGGCCGTCTTCTACCGCATGAATTCCCTCTCCCGCGTGATGGAGGATGCCCTGCGCCGACAGAACATCCCCTACCGCATCGCCCGTGGTGTGGAGTTCTACAATCGCAAGGAAATCAAGGATGTGCTGGCCTATCTCCGCGTGATCGCCAACCCGGCCGATGAAGTCTCGCTGGAGCGCATCGCCAACGTCCCCGCGCGGGGGATCAGCGATTCGACCCTGAAAGTGCTCACCACTTACGGCATCACCGCCGGCGGCATGTGGGGCGCGCTCTGCGAATCCGCCAAGGTCACCGGCCTGACCCCCCGCGCCGTCAAATCCTGCCGCAACTTCGTCGATCGGGTGATCGGCTGGCGCAAGCTGGCCGACGCGCCCGTGGAAGAACCCGCCGGCGATGACATTTTCGCAAAGGGCAAAGGCCGGGTGACGCGCCTGATGGAAGCCGTCGTCCGTCAGAGCGGCCTCGAAGATTACTACAAAAAGCTCGGCGGCGATGAACAGGATGAGATCGGCAATATCGGCGAGTTGATCTCCTCGGCGGCCGAGTACGACAAGGAAAATCCCGAAGGCGATATCGTCGATTATCTCGCCAAGGTCTCGCTGGTCAGCGACACCGACAAG